>CBINNO010000114.1:0-11668 GCA_966252055.1 uncultured Rheinheimera sp.
CCGGATCACATCAAGCACAGACACAATCTGCTGCACCCGGCCGGACAGCTGCTCAATGCCCTGACGCGCCTGCAACAGGTCGCTTTCGAGTGACTGAATCGACTCAATAGTGTGTGTCACCCGCTGCTGGCCCTGCCGGGCTTTTTCGTCGGCCTGCTCCGAGTTTTGCGAAGTGGCAGCGGCGTTTCGCGCTACTTCTTCAATCGCGGTGGTCAGCTCAGTCACTGCAGTTGCCGCCATTTCCAGCTCCAGACTTTGCTGATGCTGAGTGCGGGACGACTGCTCAGTCACAGTGCTGAGCTCTTCCGAGGTTGCCGCCAGCTGTGAAGACGACTGGCTGATGTCTTTTAAGGTACGCTGCAATTGCTGCTGCATCTGTGCCATGGCGCGGATCAAATCACCGGCTTCATCCGGCGCATCGTCTGAAAACTGCTGACTGAGATCGCCGCTGGCAATGCGCTGGCTGACTTCCACCGCGTGCTGCACAGGCCCCAGCAGACTGCGGCTGAACAGCACCGACAACACAGCGCCAAACACCACCGCAAAGCCAATCGCCACCATCATGGTGATGTCCGCCAGCGCAATGCTATGTTTGGCCATTGCCGCCTGCTGACCAGCGGTTTGTTGCTGATATTGGCCTAACTCGACCAGGCTGGCCGTCACCGCAGCGGCTGCTGCATTCAGACCCTGACTGCGAAAGGCGCTGGCGTCGCTGTGCCGGCCCTGCTCCATCATCCGCAGCATCTGCTCATGCAGACTGTCGTATTGCTGCTTGGCGCTTTGTACTTTGTCAAAAGCAGCGCGCCCGGCCGGCGTTTTATGAAACTCGGCCGCCTGGCTTGCTGCCACGTCATAAGCTTTGAGTTTATCTTTGAGCGTCTGCCAGTGCTGCTGGCGCTCCGTGTCATCCGTCGCCAGCAGGATATTGACGGTATAAAGCCGGACCATTAAAAATTCCCGGCTCATTTCCCCCACCAGCAATGCTGCGGGCAGCCGGCGATCGGCGATATTGTTGAGGTTTGTCGCTGTTTCGCTGAAGCGGTACATCGCCACAGCGCCAACAATGATACTGACCAGCACTAACAAGGCAAAAGCCACACTGAGTCTTTTGCCCACACGCAGTTTTCTAAGCATCACAGCAGTTCTCTTTAACTAGGAAGGAAAGGTCACCGCAGAGAGGATGGAAACACGGCCAATACATAAATCCCTTGAGCCCGCTGTATTGCGCCGACAGCACAACCATAAATCCCTGTTCGGTATAAGGATTAATTATAAGCTTATATTCAAGTAAAAGGCTATCTGCGCCGACCTCTGCCGACCGCTCTTTGCGACAAATTGGCGCAAAGCTGCACAAATTGAGTGCAAGCAGCCGCGACGCCCCCAGAGAACATGAAAAAAGCCGTCACCAGCAAAGCGGGCTCCGGCTGCAGAAAAAAGCCGGCCAGGATTTGGCCGGCAGACGGGAGACCAATCGCCTGATGGCGCAGCTGACAGCGGCCTGGCTGACCGCATCGTCAAACAGCAGCGCCGCAGGCTCAGAAGTTGTAGGTCACACTGAGGTTCACTGAACGCGGCAGAATGTAACGGCCATTCGGCGAAGCCGGATCACGTGGATCGCCCTCGGTCAGGCCGGCTTTGTCGGTCAGGTTGTCGACCGAGAACTGCGCTTTGAGCTGTTGCGTCAGCTGCAGCTGCACACCGGCATCAAGCTTGGTGTAAGACGGCAGCACCACGGTATTTTCGTTGTTGGCGTAGCGGTCAGACACCGCGGCCAGCGTGCCGTACAGCGTGGTGGCGGTGCCGCCGATATCCAGCTCGTAACTGGGCGTCAGTCGCAGCTGCCATTTCGGCTGACGCTGCGCTTTGTTGCCTTCGTTGGTCGGGCTTTCGGTGATTTCGGTGTGCTGCCAGGTCGCGTTCAGGTTCAGCGTGAAACCAGTTTTAGTGAAGTAGTTGGCATCAACCTCAACACCATAAGCTTCGTTGGTCAGGACTTCAGCCGGTGCGCCCGGCACCCGCACAAAAGTATCGCCTTTGACTTCATTAAAGAAACCGGTGGTGTACAGGCTGAAGTTCTGCTCGGCCCACTTATAACCGAGCTCATACTGCGTCACTTCTTTGATCAGCTTGTCACCGGCCTGATAAGCGCCGTAGTTGTCGCGAAAATCGTCAAAGTACGGCATTTTATTACCGCTGTTGACACGGGCAAACACCCCCATATTTTTCTGCCACATCCAGTTGGCACCGGCGGTCCAGGCGATTTCGCTTTCATCATAATCGACTGACTTGCTCGGCAGGCCCGTGAGCCCTTCATCGACGGTGTAACCAACCTGATGATTTTCGCTGCGAAGCCCGACATCGACTGTCCACTGGTCGTTGAGCAGCCATTCGGCGGCGCCGTAGAGGGCTCGGGTGGTACCGTCGCCGCTGGCGTCGATGTCGTAATTCCAGCCGCAGCTGTCGATGCTGTCGTTACACTGGATGCCTTTGAGCAGCTCGCCACCGGAACGCACCACGTAATAAGCCTGATTGCCAATCGACCACCAGTCTTTAACGTCATACTGGCTGCTGTACATACCAAAGGTATAACGGCCGTGGTCGGCGTTATGCGTCAGCGCCAGATCGTTGGTAAAAGCATGAATATCTTTAAGCACCACCCAGCGGCCAATTTTCTGCACGTCGGTGTCGCGGCCATACACAGTGCCGGTCGCGACGCCGGTCGCCGAAGTGCCGTTATCGGCCACAGTGCTGAGTTTGACTGCACCGCCGTCCGGCACCAGACCGAGCGTATTGGCGGCGCCATCGGTCAGGTTCATCCGGTAGACCAAAGTCCAGCTGTCGGTCAGATCCAAATCGACATTGACGCCGGTGATGCTGCCATCCCAGCCGCGGCCGTCGCCAAAATCATACTGACGTTTTTCGCCATTGGGACCGAACTGAATACTGGCCTGGCGGTTTTGCGGGCCAATCTGGGTGTAGTTGTTGTCGACCGCGGCCACATTCAAAGGCGCCGGCAGATACCAGACACCGTGGTCGTCGGTGTCACGATGGAACAGGCTGATGCGGCCATTGTCGAGATCTTTGGTCAGGTTCAGCGTGAATTGTTTGCCCTGCTCTGAGGTAAAGCCGGCATCGCGCACGCCGTCAGAGCCGGCGACATAACCGCCGAGCATAAAATACAGTTTGTCCGCCAGCTGGCCGCTGACCACGCCGTCAACGCGCTGCAGGCCGTAATCAGACGTTGAGTATTTCACCAGCCCTTCGGTGGTTTCAGTGCCTTCTTTTAAACGGAAGTTGGTGGTAAGGCCAGGCTGACCATTGGAAATGACCGGCGTAGAGCCGCCACGCAGCGCTTCCATAAAGTCGATGGTTTCATCAACACGAAACATCGACGAGTTTTCTAAAAACGACAAAGTCGGCGCCGGGAAAATCGGCGCGCCCTGCAGCTGCACGGTCAGAAAAGGCGCGTCGCCGCCGCTTGGAAAGCCGCGGACAAAGACGTTGGCACCGGCCACACCGCCTGAGCTCTCGGCCCAGACGCCCGGCACCAGCGTGAACAGTTCGGCAGTACTTTTCGGATTCACTTTTTCAATCACCGCTTCACTGACGCTGGTGATGGCATAAGCCGAATCAACTTTCAGACCGGATAAACCGCTGGCGCGGCCGGTCACGACGATTTGTTCAATCTGATTGTTTTCATCGGCAGGCGCGGCAGCGGCTTGCTGCTCTTCTGCCGCCAGACTCTGGCCAAATGGCAGGCCGCAGGCCAGTACCAATGGCAATAAGTTGCGCTTGGGTTGTTGCATGGTGGTCTCTCCCCTGTGTTTGCCTGTTGTCGACCGCTGCTGATGCCAGCATACCGGGGCTTTGCCGGCGCTACACCGGAGCAGCCCCCTGTTTGTGGCTGTCTCTGTTGCATCGGAAGCGGTCTGCAGCTATCGCTGAATTTTTATGCTGCGATATCAACATAGCGCGCATTGCAATCGATTGCAATATGACAAATCAACTTTTTGCAATCGTTTGCATTCATCTGTAAATGCATGAAAAACCGCGAATGCGACCAATCCCGCTCGCAAGGCTCGACCCTGGCCTGACCATTTGTCATAATCGGCAACACTCTTGGCAAGCAACAAAGGTCTGACTGGCTTTGTCTGAACGGAAAAATCTCACGCTGGCCGATATTGCCGCGCTGGCGCAAGTGTCGGAGAGCACCGCTTCCAGAGCGCTGCGCGACAATCCGGTGATCAACATCGACACCCGCCAACGGGTGCAAGCGATTGCGCGCGAGCATCAGTTTAATGTCAACGCCAAGGCGCGCAGTCTGCGCACGCAAAAAAGCCACACCATTGCCGTCATTGTGTTGTTTGATACCAAAACCCAGCAGGCGATTTCCGACCCTTTCCTGCTCGACATTCTCGGCGTGATTGCTGATGAACTGACGCGGCGTGGCTACGACATGCTGCTGTCGACCAGCAAAACCACCGACAAAGACTGGCAAAATTATTATCTGGATTCGCGCCGGGCTGACGGCCTCATCATCATCGGTCAGGGCGAACATGATCCGCGCATCGGCCAGCTGGCCAAAGGCCGGGCGCCTTTTGTGGTCTGGGGCGCCGGCTCCGACAGCGCCGGCATGACAGTGGTCGGCAGCCAGAACCGACTCGGCGCACAAACCGCCGTGCGCCATCTGCTGGCACAAGGCTGCCGGCGCATCGCCTTTTTGGGCGACATCCGCCACAACGAAATTGAACTGCGCCATGAAGGCTATCTGGATGCGCTACGCGAAGCCGGTTTTGCTGACGCGGATGCGTTGCAAATCACCACCGATTTCACCGCCCAGGATGGCTATTTAAAAACCCAGCAGTATTTATTAAGCGAGCTGCCAAAGCTGGACGGCATTTTTGCCGCCAGTGACGCCATTGCGCTTGGCGCGATGAAAGCGTTGCAGGAATACGGCGTGCAAGTGCCGCAGCAAGTGGCGCTGGTTGGTTTTGACGATATCGCCATGTCGGCTTATTGTTCGCCGTCGCTGTCAACGGTGCGGCAGGACACCCAAAGCGGCGGCAAACTGCTGGTCAGCAAACTGCTGGAAAAAATCGACGGCGGCCAGCCCGACTCCGAACTGCTGCCGGTGCGGCTGCTGACGCGCCAGAGCAGCGCGAGATAAAGTTGCAGCGCGAGATAAGGCTGCAGCGCGAGGTAAGGCAGCAGACTGATTCAAGCCGCCGCCTGACCTTGCTGGAATTGGCGGTAACTCTGCGCCAGCAGCTGCGCCGTTAAAAATCCGGTCTGGGGTAACACCAAATCGGCCTGCGCCAAATCCACCGGTTTGCCAATGCCCACCGCCAGCATGCCGGCGGCTTTGACCGCTGCAATGCCGGCCGGCGCATCTTCCACCCCGATACAACTGGCCGGCGCCACGCCAAACTGCGCCGCCACCGCCAAAAACAGATCTGGCGCTGGTTTGCCGGGGACCCGGGCAGGGTCCGCCACCCAGTCAAAACGGTCCGCAAGGCCAAGTTTATCCAGCACCAGCGGCGCATTGCGCGAAGCGGACGCCAGCCCCAGCCGAAGCCCGAGCGTACGCAATTGCTCAAGCAAAGCCGGCACGCCGGCAAAAACATCGGCCGGCGACATGTCAGCCAGCAGCTGCAAATACCGCTGGTTTTTCCAGTCGCACCAATGCTGTTGCTCTGCTTCGCCGAGCGCCAAACCGCCTTTTTGCAAAATCAGCTGCAGCGAGCCACGCCGGTCCACGCCTTTGAGCGCTTCGTTGTCCTGCCGGCTGAACGCGATGCCAAGCTCGCTCGCCAGCTGCTGCCAGGCCAGAAAATGAAACTCGGCGGTGTCGGTGATGACACCATCAAGGTCAAAAATCACCGCCTGCAGTGGCGTTGCAGAGCGTTTTGCTGTTGCGGACGACGGTAAGTTACTCATGGCCCACCTCTGCACTGCTTTCTGTACTGCTCTCTGTACTGCTCTTTGTACAGCCTGCTGGCACAGACGCCCGCCACACCTCGGCGGCGCCGGTCAGCTGCACCGCTTCGCCGGCGTGATACAGCGTCAGCGCTGCGCCGGCACAAAGCCGGTAGCTGCAGCCCTGGCTGTCCATCCGCACTTCCAGCGAGCGGCCCTGATAGCTGAAACGAAACTTCAGCTCAGGCCAGCCGGCCGGCAACTGCGGCGTCAGATAAAGCCCGCTTTCGCGCACCCGCAAGCCGGCAAAACCCGCCACAACGGCCAGCCAGCTGCCAGCCATACAAGCGATATGCACGCCAAATTCGGTGTTGTGATGCCGGTTGTCCAAATCCATCCGCAGCGTGTCATGCAAAAACGCCAGCGCTTCGCTCTTTTGGCCAAGCTCAGCGCAGGCCAGGCTGTGAATGCAGGTCGACAAACTGGAATCATGGGTGGTCAGCGGCTCGTAATAAGCCAGATTGCGCGCCTTGACGTCCGGCGTAAAGGCATCGTCCAGCAACACCATCGCCAGCACCACGTCAGCCTGCTTCAGCACCTGGTGGCGATAAATCACCAGCGGGTGAAAATGCAGCAACAGCGGATATTGGTCGGCCGGCGTGCCGGCAAAATCCCAGACTTTTTTCTGCAAAAACTGGTCGTCCTGCGCGTGAATGCCGAGCTTGTCGTCATAAGGCAGCTTCATCTGATCAGCCGCCTGCTGCCAGCGGGCGACTTCGGCATCACTCAGCCCCAGCTCCGCCCTCCAGCGGCTGGCGGCCGCCGGCGCTTCGTTGGTCAGCTGCTCTGCGCATCGCACGGCAAAACGTAAATGCAGCTGCGCCATCGCATTGGTGTAAAAGTTGTTGTTCACCAGCGCAGTGTATTCATCCGGCCCGGTCACCTGGTGGATCTCAAAGGCGCCGTCCCGGCCAAAAAAGCCCAGCTCCAGCCACAGCCGCGCCGTTTCAAACAACATGCCGGCCGCTGTGTCGGCGATAAAAGCAAAATCGCCGGTCGCCAGATAATAGCTGCGAAGCGCATAAGCAATGGCGGCATTGATATGGTACTGCGCAGTACCGGCCGGAAAATATGCCGAGCACTCGGTGCCGCCAATGGTGCGCCACGGATAAAGCGCGCCTTTAGCGTGCGACATCTCACGGGCGCGCTGACGCGCGGCATCAAGCTGGCGGACCCGAAACTGCAGCAGCGCTTTGGCAAGCGCCGGCTGGCAAAGGCTCAGCACCGGCACCACATAAATCTCGGTGTCCCAGAAATAATGACCGTCGTAACCAGGGCCACTTAAGCCTTTGGCGCCGATATTGGCCTGACCGTCCCGCCCGGCGTACTGAAACAGGCTGAACAAATTAAACCGCATACCCTGCTGCAAGGCGACATCGGCCGGCAGTTCAACGTCGGTCTGCTGCCAGAACGCCGCCACCGCGTTGCTGTGCGCCTGCAGCTGGGCGTCAAAACCGCTGGCCATCAGCGCGCCCAGCTCCTGCAGTAAACGCTGCTGTAACAAAGGCGCCTGGGCTGCTGGTGCCTGATCTGCATGCTGCGCCGCTGCCCCGTCCTGCTCCAGCCGCTGATGGCCGTAATACAGCCACTTGACCAGCCGCACCGGCTGGCCTTGGCTAAGCGGCAACCGCACCAGCTGGCGCAGGCTGTGGCTGTCAGTTTGCGCCTGGGCCTGCACTGCGCCGGCCGGCCACTGATGCTGCATCAGGCAGCCCACCAGAAAAGGCGCGTCTTTGGCTTTAAACAGCAAAGCCGCCGGTTCTGTCGCCTGTGCCGGGCTCAGTTGCTGCACGGCCTCCAGTGCATGACGGGCCGACATCTGGCCGATGCGCGGATCGCCGGCTTTGAGCACCGGCTGATAGCTGGCGTCCAGCGCGGTTTCCACCAACAGTTCGCCACTGAAATTGTCCGCCGTCAGTTCCTGCCATTGCAGCATCAGCCCCGGCACCGTCGCCGACACCAGCCGGCCGCTGCGATACTGCAGCACTTTGCCGCTTTGACTGGTAAAACGCTGCTCGCGGCGCAAAATGCCGTCGCGTAAATCCAGGCTGCGGCTGAAACTGTCGCCCACAGACGCCGTCAGCCATTCGCCATCCAGCTGCAGCCGGCACAACTTGCCGCTTGGCACCTGCAGCATCTTTTGATTTTGCGTGGCAAAACCATAAGCAGATTCGCCATACACAATAGGCTCGGCGCTATACAGGCCGTTCAGATAAACGCCCTCGCAGGCCACCGCCGCACCGCCCTCTTCCAGTGTGCCGCGACTGCCGACATAACCATTGCCTTGCCCCAGCAAGGTTTCTTTGAGCATCAGCTGACTGGCATCAAAGCCGGTTTCCGGCAAACACCACACATCCGGGGCTAGTACCGCAGACAGCTCGGCAGTCAATGGAACAGACGGGCTGGCCGGCGTGGCATGGGCGTTTTCAGTGGCGGTTTGCATGAGCACTCCAACAAGTTCGATTCAAGATTGCTGGTTTTATCATACAAAGATTTGCGCCTTTTGCAATCGATTGCAATAAATATCAAAGCTTGTATGATGGCAAACGGACAGGGATACTGCATCAACTGATAAGAGCTGAACATATGGCCAATTCTATTCGCATCCGGGTCGCGTTATTGCTGACCTATCTGTTGTTTGCCATGCTGCTGAACAGCGTCGGCGTGGTGATTTTGCAAGTGATTGCCGACTGGCAAATCAGTAAAACCAGCGCCGCCGTGCTGGAAGCCTGTAAAGATTTACCGATAGCGCTGGTGTCGTTTTTTGGCGCGGCGCTGCTGCCAAGGCTGGGTTATCGCAAAGCATTGCAAATCGCGTTGGCCATCGTCGCACTGGCAGCACTGGCGATGCCGCTGGTGCCGTCGTTCTGGACCAGTAAATTGCTGTTTATCGCGGTGGGCTGTGCTTTTGCGCTGGTGAAGATTTCAGTGTACGCCTTAGTCGGCCTGTTGACCGACAACCAGCAGCGCCATGCGTCCCTGCTCAATCTGACCGAAGGTTTTTTTATGCTGGGTGTGCTGGCCGGCTATTGGTTGTTTGCCGCCTTTATCGGCGAACCGGGCCAGTGGCTGCACACTTATTACGTGCTGGCGGGCCTTGCCGTGCTGACCTTGTTGCTGGTCAGCAGCGCTGAGTTTCCGCCCACGCCGCAAAGCGGCCAGACGCTCAAACAGGATTACCAGCAAATGCTGCAATTGATGCTGCGGCCCTTAGTCGCCGTCTTTGCGCTGTCGGCGTTCCTGTATGTGCTGATTGAACAAAGCATTGGCACCTGGTTGCCGACTTTTAATCATCAGGTGTTACAGCTGCCGGCGGCGGTCAGTGTGCAACTGACCAGCGTGTTTGCTGCCAGCCTGGCACTGGGGCGGCTCGGCGCCAGTCTGGTGCTGAAACTGCTGACGCCAGCCCAGCTGGCGCGCATCTGCCTGCTTGGCATGGCGGCGCTGGTGCTGATCAGCCTGCCGCTGGCTGAGCCTTCGCCGCACGTGCAGGCCTGGTGGCAGGCGCCACTCGCTGCTTTTTTGCTGCCGATGATTGGGGTTCTGATGGCGCCTTTGTATCCGATGCTCAATTCGGCCATTCTGAGCAGCCTGCCGACCCATCAGCATGCGCCGATGACCGGCCTCATCGTGCTGTTTTCGGCCTTAGGCGGCAGCACCGGTTCCTTGCTGACCGGCCTGTCCTTTACCCATCTGGGCGCCGATCTGGCGTTTTACATCACGCTGCTGCCGACCGCGATGTTGTTGTTATCCGGTGAGTGGTTTTTCCGCCAAAGTCAGCAGCCCGCGCGCTGAGCGCGACTGGCGACGGTGCCGGTGTTGCGCGCTGCTTCTGTGTTGCGCGCTGCTTTTGCTCAGCCGGCCACGACCACCTGATTGCGTCCGCCGGCTTTGGCCTGATACAAGGCTTCGTCGGCTTGTTGCAGCAACTCATCCACGGCGCGAACCTGCCCGCTCTGTGCGGCGACCCCGATAGACAACGTGAAATGCACCGTTTGTCCGTCAGCAGACACCGCCAGTTGCTGGCAATGCTGACGCAATTGTTCCGCGCGCTGCTGCGCCACCGCCAGACTGGCGCCCGGCAGCAAGACGACAAATTCTTCACCACCCAGCCGGCAGGCCCAGTCTGAACCACGAAACAACTGTTGCAGCAGTGCGGCCAGCGCTCTGAGCGCCTCATCGCCGGTGGCATGGCCATATTGGTCATTGAGCCGTTTAAAATGATCAATATCCAGCATCAGCACCGACAGCGGCTGTTGCTCTTGTTGGGCACGCACCAGCGCGCTGGCAAAGCGGGATTCAATAAAACGCCGGTTATACAGGCCGGTCAGCGCATCACGCAGGCTTTGCTCCTGCAGTGAGTCGCGCAGGCGAATATTGACCAGTGCCAGCGCCAGTTGCTCGGCCAGACTGGCGGCACTTTCCTGATACTGCGCCAGCCACTGTTCAGCGTCGGCCGCAGCGACTGTCGGTTGCAGGCTTAACACGCCCACCACATCGCCGCGCGCCAGCAACGGAATACATAACGAAGCGCCCTGATGCTCCTGCAGATGCGAACAATGCAGACCGAGTGCGCCACTGGCGGCGAAATGGGCCTTGCCACGTCGCACCGACCAGCAGCCGTCGGCTTCCAGCAGGTTTTGGTACAGCGGTTCGCCCCAGCTCGCCGCCAGACTGAAATTTTGCTCAGCGGCCAGATAGAGCGCACCACTGCAATCAGGCAAAATCGTCTGGCAACTGATGCGGGCGACTTCAGCCGCCTCCGTCAGGGTCTGGCAACTTTGCAACAACTCCCCCACTTGTTTAAGCTGGCGGGCATCTTCAACCCGGGCCCGCACCAGTTTATCCACCTGCTGATGCAACTGCTGGCGCTGTTGCTGCTCGGATTGCATCATTTGTTGCAGCTGTTCGGCCAGTTGGTTGAACACGCTGGCCAATATGCTGAATTCATCGCGCCCTGCCGTGTTGGCTCTTTGTTTAAAGTCGCCACTGGCAAAACTGCGCGCCACCCGGGTGATCTGCGTCAGTGAACTGGAGGTGTAAAAAGCGGTAAAACTGGCCAGCATAATCGCCAGCGCCAGACTGAAACAGACCCCGGCCATGACATAAGTGCGGGCCGTGTCGGCAGCTGCCAGACTGGCATTCTGCCGTTGTTTCAGCCTTGCCTGCTCTTGTTCAGTCAGCCCTGCCACCAGCGAGCGCAGCACATCCACCCGTTGTTTGCCTTCGCCGGTGGTCGCCACGCCAGACAAGTCGGCGCCAGCCCGGCGTTGACGGATCTGCGGCTCTGCCACTTCCTGTTGCCAGGCAGCAAAGTCGCTTGCCAGTTGCGCCAGCAATTGCAGCTGCGGTTCGGTCAGTTGATGCCGCTGCGCCAGCTCTTTGAGGCGCATCGGCACCAGCGGCCCGCTCAGATGATAAGGTTGCAAAAAGCTGTCATCGCCTGCCAGTAAAAAGCCCCGCAGGCCGGTTTCCGCATCGAGGATCAACTGGATCAGCTGGTTGGCGTCCGCGATCACCGCGTAAGACTCAGCCACCTGCTGATTGGCGTCGTTCACCCGCTGACTGCTCTGGTAAATCGGAAACACCGCCAGCACCAGCAGCAAAGTCGGCAGAAATGTGGAGAAAAACACCCGAAAAATCAGACTGGATTTAAACCACTGCATGGCGGCACCGCAGCAAGAATAGTTTG
>CBINNO010000115.1:0-11566 GCA_966252055.1 uncultured Rheinheimera sp.
AGTACAGCTTTAGTACAGCTGATGATCAGTGAGCGGCACCTCCAGCCGGTTGTCTGTTTTCGCCGGGCCGCCGACCATTTCGTCGTAAGCGCTGTACTGGCGCAGCAGTTGCTGCCTGACCGGCAACTGGCTGCACAACTTCTGCATTTGCAACAGGGAATGGGTTTTGAGCAGTTTGCCTCGCTCATCACACAAGAGGATCTCCGTTTTGTCGCCGGCGTTGACGCGCACTGACGCCTGATACAGGCACATGTCGAGCGAATGGATAATCAGTGCATCGAGCGCAAAATACTGCTCTAAAACAGACAATGGTTTTTTCATCGGGCGGCCTTTGGCAAGAATGAACATCAGTGACGGCGTTACGGCTGCGCCAGCTGGCTGGATCTGTCCCGCAACAGGCCGCTACTGCGCTTGATGCTGCCAGAGCCTGCGCCAGAGCCTGCGCTGCCCGCCAGGGCGGCAGATTGGAGCGCTGCCTGGCGGTTAAACTGAGCCCGCCTGCCAGTCAGCGCAGCAGCGCAAGGCCTGCCTGTCGTCCTGGCACTGTTTTGTGCTTTACTCGTAGGCGAAAAATAACCAGAACAAGGACCCACGATGCAAAAACTTCAGACTGTGGCGCTGCTCTGTGCTGCGGCGCTTGGTACCAGTTGGCCAGTGCTGGCGGCTGCCAACAGCGACCCGGCCGGCAGCCGTTTGTTGCGCCAGCCCGATATTTCAGCGACTCAGCTCGCTTTTGTCTACGGCGGCGATATTTATCTGGCCAACCGCGACGGCAGCAATGCGCGTCCGCTGACCTCCCATCCGGCCAGTGAGTTTGCGCCGAAGTTTTCGCCAGACGGCCAATGGATAGCTTTTTCAGCCAGTTACGACAACAACACCGACGTTTATCTGCTGCCGGTCAGCGGCGGCCAGCCCAAAAGGCTGACCTATCATCCGGGCGTGGATACCGTTAACGGCTGGACCGCCGACGGCAAAGCGGTGATTTTTTCCTCCAACCGCGAAGTGGCCAACAGCCGCAGCAATCAGCTGTATAAAGTCAGCGTGGCCGGTGGTTATCCGCAAAAACTGATGGAAGCGGTGGCCTTTGAAGGCGATTTGCATCAGGACGGCCACAAGCTGGCATACAGACCAAACGGCATGGCGTATTCGGGCAGCAGCGGCTGGCGGCTGCACCGGGGCGGCATGACACCGCCGGTGTGGATTATCGACCTTGAAAAACAGCAGCTGGAAAAAATTCCGCACCCCAATGCCAATGATCTGAACCCATTCTGGCTCGGCGACACTGTCTATTTCCTGTCTGATCGCGACAACAAAGCGGTCAATCTGTTTCGTTATCAGGCCGGGGAAGTGACCCAGCTGACCCACAGCAGCGACTGGGATTTAAAAAGCGCGGCCGGTGATGGCCGCAGTATTGTCTACGAAGCCGGCGGTTACCTGTACGAATTTGACACCACCAGCGGCCAGAGCAAGCAAATTCCGGTCAGCCTCAACGTGATGTCGGCGCAGCGCCGGGTGCAATGGAAAGATGCCAGCAGCACCTTGACCAGCGCAAAACTGTCGGCCAGTGGCCAGCGACTGGTGGTGTCGGCGCGCGGCGATGTGTTTACGGTGCCAGTCAAAGACGGCCATACCCGCAATCTGACGCAAAGCAGTGACGTGCGCGAATTTGACGGCCTGTGGAGCCCGGATGGCCGTCAGGTTGCTTATATTTCCGATGCCGGCAATCAGCACCAGCTGATGCTGCAGGCGCAGGATGGCCTCAGCGCAGCCAAGAGCTATCCGCTTGGTAAACAAGGTTATTTTAATCTGCTGGGCTTTTCACCGGACGGCAAACGGCTGGCGTATCAGGACAACCATTTAAAGATGTATGTGCTGGATCTCGACAGCGGCCGCAGCCAAAGTATTGACCAGTCGCTGCGCCGCGGTGAGCTGCGGGTGTCGTTTTCGCCGGACAGCCGCTATCTGGCCTATAACAGTTATGGCAAAAATTACTTCAGCCAAATCAAGCTGTTTGATTTTAACAGCGGCAAAGCGACGCAGCTGACCGACGGCCTGAGCCACGCCGAAGCGCCGGCTTTCAGCCGCGACTATCTGTATTTTACGGCGTCTGTCAACACGGGCCCTTCGCAGGTCGGTCTGGATTTGTCCACCCGCGAGCGGCCGGTGCGTAAGGCTTTGTATGCCTTTGTGCTGTCGGCCGACGGCCAGTCGCCGTTTTTAGCTAAAAGTGGCGACGAGCCGGCTGCTGGCGGCAAAACCGGCGATGACCACAGCGTTGACCACAAGGCGGCTGACAACAAAGCTTTGAAGCCAATCCGGCTGGATCTGGCCGGTATCCAGCAACGCATCGTCGCGCTGCCAGTCGCTGAGCGCAACTACGATAGTTTAAGTGTGGCCGGCGACGGCGCGCTTTTTTACATCGAGCGCAGCCAGCCTGGCGCCAGTATCGAACCGCCGGCGCAGCAAAACCCCAACAACGGAACTTTGTATCGGTTTGATTTTGCTGAAAATAAAGCAGAAAAAGTGCAGGAAGCTATCAGCAATTATCACCTCAGTGACGATGGCAAAAAATTGCTGACGCTGGCGCAGCCGAACAGCCTGCAGGTGGGCGAGGCCAAAGCCAAACCGCAAGCCAAAGCAGTCAAACTGGCCGATGTGCGCAGCCTGATTGACCCGGCCAAAGAATGGCAACAAATCTTCAACGACGCCTGGCGCATGCAGCAGGAATATTTTTACGATCCAAACATGCATGGCATTGACTGGCCGGCGATTTATGCCAAATACCAGCCGATGCTGGCGCATGTGCAGCGGCGCGAAGATTTAAATGACGTGCTGGTCGAGATGATTGCCGAGCTGCAGGTCGGCCACAACCGCATAGGCGGTGGCGACGTGCATCAGGAAAGCGCCAGCAAAGCCGGCCTGCTTGGCGCTGATTTTGTCATCGAGCAGGGCAAATACCGCGTCAAAACCGTCTATCAGGGCGACCGCTGGAACCCGTTTTTAAAAGCGCCGCTGGCGCAGCCAGGACAGATGGTCAAAGCCGGCGAGTTTCTGCTGGCGGTCAATGGCAAACCGCTGGACAGCCAGACCAATCTGCACGCGCTTTTAGACAATACGCTCGGTACTTCGCTGGTGTTGCAGGTGGCGGACAACGCCAAAGGCGAGCGCAGCCGCACCGTGCGGGTTGAGCCGATCGCCAATGAAGCGCAGCTCAGACAATGGCACTGGATAGCACAGAATTATCAGCGGGTGACCGACGCGACTGACGGCAAAGTGGCTTATGTCTATCTGCCCAACACAGCTGATGGCGGTTTTTACTTTTTCAACCGGATGTTTTTTGCCCAGACCGACCGTCAGGCAGTGATTATCGATGAGCGCCGCAACGGTGGCGGCCAGGCCGCCAACTACATCACTGAAATTCTCGGCCGGCCGTTTTTAGCGCTCTGGAAAGACCGCGACGGTTTAGTGTTTACCACGCCGGGCGGTGGCATTTATGGCCCGAAAACCATGCTGATTGACCAGGATTCCGGCTCAGGCGGCGACTTCCTGCCCTGGTCCTTTAAGCGGCTGCAGCTGGGCAAAACCATCGGCACCCGCACCTGGGGCGGCCTGATTGGCATCTCGGCCAACCCGCCACTGATCGACGGCGGGGCGCATGTGGTGCCATTCTTCCGCTTCTACACGCCGGACGGTGAATGGCGGGTTGAAAACGAAGGCGTAGCGCCGGACATTGAACTGGAGCTGGACCCTATCGCAGTCAACAAAGGTATTGATGTGCAGCTTGAGCGCGCCATCAGTCACACCCTGAGTGAACTCAAAGCCAATCCGCCGGCGGATCACAGCCAGGCACCGGCGATGCCGGAGCGGCTGGGGCAATAACCGCAGACAATAACGACTGAGAAGGCGAATAATGCAGAAAAAACCGCTGGAGACAGCGGTTTTTTTTTGGCGTTCAGACAATCACAGTCTGACCAGCTCCATGCTGACCAACCGCGCAATCAGTTGCGGCTGATTGCTGCATTGCAGTTTGCGCTTCAGTTGTTGCAGGTGGAATCGCACAGTCCGTTCCGTGATCGCCATTTGGCTGCCAATGGCTGTCAGGCTGAGTCCGGCACACAGCCAGTGCGCGCATTCCAGTTCGCGAAGCGACAACCCCAAAGTACGGATCTGCTGTTGCGGATCTTTTTGCAGCATGGTCATTTTGTAATGATACAGATGACACAACGCCGCGAGTTCTGCCTGATGTTGAGCCAGCCAGCTGCTGTCGTCTTTGCTGTCGACACTGACGCCGATGCCGGCGCTGCGTAGCATATTGTGCTCAAGCGGCACGGACGCGCCTAACTGCAGCCCAAAGGCTGTTGCCTCTTCCCAGTATTGTGCAACCGTCTCTCCCGGAAAACGACGACCCCATTCCCAGCTGAACGGCATGGACAACTTCTGGCACAACATCACCGTAGGGTCAGTGAACTGATACTGCTGGCGGCAGTATTGCGCGACCCATCCAGGCGGATAATTACCCGACACTCTTGGTGCCGCGTTTTTGAGATGGCTGAGGTTAACGTAGCCAAAATGCCGCACTCCCAACGCAGCGAGAGCTTTTACAAACTGTTGGTTCAGGCTGCTTTCGTCCCGGCACTGTAACAGCGCGTAGAGCATGTCAGTGAGCATGGCGTCCTTTTCCTGCGGGTCCCTGTCAGATCTGACAGTTTAAGGTGCATCTAATGTAGACGATAGTTGACTGGTGTTGCTGCAATAACAGGAACGCAACGGACCGAACCGTGCTCACTGTCATCGGACGGCTGACGGAGTACAACTACAGGAGGAACTATGGAATACATCGTTTTTGCTTTGCTGATTGCTGGCGCAATTTATGTTGCTTCGAAACGAAACGACGGGACATCCGCAGTCTCGGCCCAAGAATCAGATTCGCTGATTGTTGACAGCAAACATCAGCGTTATTACATCGATGGCGGTTTATTGGGTAAGGCTGCCGGGGTTGATGCTTATGGTTTTTATAAAAATTTCACACCGGACACGGCATTTTTAAATGAACTGAGTTTTGGCAAAACAGCGGGTGGTGCTATCGGCGGTTTACGGATCGCCAGCTCAGTGGTGGGCGCAGCTGTCAGTTCATTCCAAAAAGGCATGTATTCCGGCGCTGTTGGCGGAAATGGTTTTTACAGCCCAAAACAGCAAGATGATGGCACTATTGTCGCCTTAATCAAACTGGCAGACCAAGGCGTGCTGAACCGCAATGAATTGATTAAAGCAGTGGCTGCAGTGCTTTATAACGAAGGACGTGGCTATTCGACACTGGTGCAACTGGACGCGCTGGGCGAGCCCGCTTTTAAAAATGAAAATGAACGGGTTTGTGCAGCCATGCTGTACCAGTTTTTTCATCGGTACACGCCGCCAATGGCTAATGTCAAACAGCTGCTGGTCAGCCATGCCGATAAAATTGCCTGAAGTGTCGGAGTTGGATCCCAGTCGGAAGTCAGCTGGCAACGGCTGTGGCGGGGATCCGGCTGCTAAAAAATGAATGTTGGCTTTTCACATCTGTAACTTAGTGTCTAGACTGGAATGACGTCTTTTGTTGCCAGAAAAAAGAGCTACAGATGAGATGTCCCTCCTTTTGCTTTGCCCTCTGTTTGTTGTTGTCGTGCTTACCACCCACGCCTGTCTGGGCCAAACCCGCTGCTGAACCTGCCGCGGCTGACGTCAGTTCGCCACTGGGCCAACTGGCTGCTTTGCTGAGGCAGCAGGACTACAAGGCTGCCTGGCCACTGGCGACTTCGCTGCAGGGCGAGTACGAAGGCGATCCGCAATTTGATTATCTGTTTGGCGTGGCGGCACGCGGTGCCGGTCAGCTGCATCAGGCGGTGTTCGCGCTGGAACGCGCGCTGCAGGCTGCGCCGCAGTCGGCCGATATCCGGCTGGCTTTAGCGGTCAGTTATTATGAACTGGGCAATCATCCGGCGGCAGAACGTGAATTTAAACAGCTTGATCTGGTCGCGCTGCCGGCCAGAAACCGCAGCCTGGTGCAGGCATATTTGCTCAGAATTGAGCAGCGGCGCGACATCGCCGACGGCTATTGGCAAAACTGGCTGCAACTGAGTGCGGGCACGGACAGCAATCCAAACAGCGGGGTTGATGACGAGTTTTTGTTGATCCCGGTGCTTGGTGAAGTGCGGCTGTTTGGCCAGAGTCTGGCCAAAGACAGCAGCTTTTACGAATGGCAGGGCCAGCTGAACTGGACTTTACCGCGCGATCAGCATTCGGCGTTTTATCTGTCAGCCGGTTTGCTGCACGGCGAATACAGCGAAGATCTGGTGTTTTCGCGCACTTATGCCAGCGCACTGGCCGGTTATCAGACCCGCTGGCAGGGTTATCAGCTGGCGGCTGAGCTGTTTTACCGGCCGATCCGGCTCGACGGTGATGCGTACCTTGACTACCAGGGCCTGAAAACCAGTGTCAGCCACGCGCTGGGCGCTGGCTGGCAGGCCGGAGTGGACCTGACGGCGGCGCAACAGGTGTATGACAGGCTGCCTGCGCTTGATAAGCAGCAATGGCTGGTTGAAAGCTGGCTGAGTCTGGAGCACGGCCGCTCGCTGCATAAATTTCAGCTGCGTTATGGCGTGGATGACAGCGACCAGCGCCGCACCGATTTTAACAGCCGCGATTTTTATGGCCTGGGCTATCGCTGGCAACTGACGCTGGATGAACGCTGGCAAAGCAGCCTGACGCTGGACTATCTCAAAGGCGAGTATGACGCGGTGCATCCGTTGTTTCGTCAGGTCCGCGACGACAGTTATTACCGCGCCGAACTGGAACTCAACTACAGCCTGAGCCCGCAATGGCGGCTGCTGACATCGCTCAGCCACCTGCGCAACGACAGCAACATTTCTCTCTACCAATACCGCCGCACCCGCGGCTGGTTAGGAGCCCGCTATGCGTTCTGATATTTCATTTCTGTTGCTGGTCAGCACGCTGGTGCTGGCTTTACAACCGCTGCATGCTGAACCAACCGCCGGGAAAACCATTATGGCGCGCGGCCAGGTTGAGGCTGGTGAGCGCGGCGTTGCCAGTGCAACAACCAGAGCGCTGGCGCGCCAGTCACCGGTTTATCTGGCCGACTGGGTCAGCACCGGCGCTGAAAGTGCCAGCCAGTTGCGGATGATCGACGGCGGTCTGTTATCGATGCAGGCCCAGACGGAGCTGGCGATCCGCACTTATCAGTTTAATGCGGCAAGTGGTGAAGGCGCTGTGTCGATGGAGCTGCTCAAAGGTGGCCTGCGCACTATTACTGGCGCTGTCACCGGCGCAAAGAGCGGCAACACGGCAGGCGCTGCCGCCGGCCAGACGCCGGTTTATCAGCTGAATACGCCGGTGGCCACTATCGGGGTGCGCGGTACTCATTATCAGGCGGTGCTGCAGCAGGGCGACCTTTATCTGGCCGGCTGGGATGGCATCATCGATATCCGGGTGACGGTGGCTGGCGCTGAACAAAGTTTTTCCCTCGGCCCGGAACTGCCGTATCGCTTTGCCATCGTGCGGGCCAACGGCGAAGTGGTGTTTTTGCTGCGAGCGCCGACCTTATTCAGCGAAACCTTGCCGCCACAGCTGGCTGATCAGAGCGAGTTTAACGGTCAGTATCCGGCAACTGTGCTGGCCAGCAGCCGCGACTGGCTGACGGCAGGCGGCCAGTACGGCCTGACGCTGGACGTCAATGGCCTGGATTTTTATGACAACAGCCGGCTCAGTGCGGGCTGGGGCATGGACCAGGTCAGCCGCAGCGGGACAGCGAATTTTAACCAGCTCAGTCAGCACAGTCTGCAAAGCAGCGCCGGCACGCTCAGTAACCTCAGTATGTCGCTGCAGGTCGATTTTGACGGTGCCTGGGTGCCGGCCGGTGAATTGTCCTTTACCGATCCGACCGGCGAATGGTTTGCCGTATTCAGCGGTATTTTTGGCAGCGAAGCGCTGGAGCTTTATATCAATTTTGCCAGCCATGGCAATGAACTGGCTGATGGCAGCATCAGCGCCATTTTTATCGACAATGCCACAGCCGTGTTGGGACGGCTGCAACTGGCTGAAGTGGATAATCCGGCAGTCAGCGTCGAAGGGGGTTTTGTCCTGACTGAACAACCCTGAGGAGTGACGCATGCAAAACATCAAGCGGATTTGCAGCCAGGCGCTGCGCTGGTGGAGTGTTCTGTTGTCTTTATTGGTACTGCCGGCCGCCAATGCCGCCGACAGTACCGGCAGTTTTGTCCAGCCGCTGGGCGGCAGTCGTGAAGGTAACCTGCTGATTTCCGTCCGCACTGAAGACCTGGACGGTCAGAAACAGGTGGCGGTCCGCTTTGGCACGGCCGGGCAACTGGTGCTCTGTGACAACGTCAGTCAGTGTCAGGGCCGCAATTTCAAAGTGACCCGTACCAACATAGATCCGGCGCAGTACGGCAGTCAGCCCGGCCCTCTGGCGCTGCAGTTGTGGGTGACTGACAGCCTGGACAATGAGCTGCAGGTGGCATCCACTACGCTGAACTGGCAGCCGGTCGGGCGCAGCAGTGTCACGCTCAGCCGCAGCAGCGATGGTACCAGTCTGGCGGTCAGCTGGAATGCCCATCCGTCGGTACTGCGGTACAGCCTCTATCTGGCCAGCGCCCCCGGCGTGAATCGTCAGACCTACCGGCAATTACCGGATGGCCAGGCCCGGCTGGCGGTCCGCGGCGCCAGCGCAAGCTTCAGCGCGCTGGACCCGGCCAAAACTTATTATCTGCAGGTCACCGGCATTCAGGGCAGCGGTGAATCGGCCATCGCACCTGAGCAAAGCAGTCAGTCGCCGCTGCAACCCAATGGGCAGCCGCTGGCGGCCGATGATGAGTACATATCGTTCCGTTTGCAGGAGCTGGTGGTGGCCGCCGATCAGGGCTTGCTGAAAAACGACAGCGACCCGGACGGCGATCCGCTGACTGTGGTCGTGCCTGCCGTGGTGGCGCCACAATCGGGCGCGCTGGTGCTGGCGTCTGACGGCTCCTTCAGCTATACCCCGTTGCCTGGCTTTAGTGGCAATGACAGTTTTATCTACCGGCTCAGTGATGGCAAAGGTGGCACGGCCGAAGCGGTGGTGCATCTGGAAGTGGAGCATTACATCAGCAGTCTGCGCGGTGATTCGCTGAACATGCAGGGCCAGTTTTTGTACATAGGGCAGGGCGAACTGACGCCGGGCAGCCAGATTGGCACCGGGCTGTACCGCATCGGTGATTGTATCCAGCTGGTCGACACCCGCTGCGTGATGCAGGGCCGTTATGCGGAAACCGCAGACAGTGGTCATGAGCCGGCCGGCCAGGGCGATTATTTTTTTATGATGACTTATCCGGGGACAGGCAATTCTCCGGTACTGGCCCGTTCGGTCAGTGCGCTGAGCAACAATGTGCAATTTATCGGCACCGGCGGGGCCCGCTTTGAGCTGAATCTGTTTCCGGACAGTGGCGGGCGCTTTGTCAGTGTGTTTCCGGAAGTACCGTTCGCCAGCTCACTGAACTTCAGTGCCTTTATCGGCAATTCAGCCAGCTGCACTGGTTTACCTGTCGGTATTCCCTGCAGTATCGGGCAGGTCGGTCGCTTCAGCGGTGCCGTGATGAATGCGCCACTGGACAGGATAGCCTTTACCATCCCGGCGGCGGCGGTGAACAATCCGGGGCCTTTTCCACCTGAGCCATTGAATGATGAGTACATAGTCACTGCGAATAGCCCGTTGTCGGTTGGTGCACCAGGCGTGCTGGCAAACGACAGTGACGGCAAGCTGGTGCAGGGCAACAGCCTTGAAGTCCGTCAACAGCTAAGCCCAGGGCTCGGCTCGCTGGTTGCGCTGGCCGCCGATGAGTACCGGCAGCAGCTTTATCTTTATCCGTCTTTTGGCAGCAGTGTGTATAAACGCAGCCGGCTGGGTGTTGATCTTGGCACAGTCGACAGTCAGGGCGAGCCGGCCAACGACGCTGATCTGGATTTTACCGCACAGACCATTCGCCTCAATAACGTCACAGTGCCACAGGGCAGCCTGCTGATGTTTAACGGCGAAGCGGACCAGACTGAGATTTTTGCTATCCAGCCGCAAAACGGCACTGTGCTGGCACAGCTGCAGACCGATTTTGGTGCCAGTCATGTGGTGGGCGGTGCCTACAACCCGCTGAGTAAAACATTCTGGCTGTTGCAGGACAATGTGCCGGCGGCTGCCGTTGCCAACCGGGTTGCTGAAATTGACCCGGCCACTGGCGAGGTGCTCAGCACTTTTAGCCTGATCACCGCTGAACATTCATTTGATGTCAGTTTTGGTGATTTGCACATCAACCCGCACAACGGCAATTTGCTGCTGGTCAGCAGTGTACAAAACCGCATTGCTGAATTCAGCCGCAGTGGCGTCTTGCTGCGCACCCTGGCGTTACCCGCCGGCGTTGGCAGTCTGAGCGGGCTGGCGGTCAGTGCCGACGGCAGTTTGCTCTGGCTGAGCAACACCGCTGGCACTGTTTATGAGCTGGGTTTTGCCAACAAAGGCAGCTGGCCGACCTTGCGGGTGGAATTGCTGGACGCGCCGGCGCACGGGACTGTGTTGCTCAAAGCCGATGGCAGCTTCAGCTATACGCCGCAAACGGGTTACACCGGCGCCGACAGTTTCAGTTACCGGGTGTTTGGCGCTTTTGGCGGCAGCAAAGATGCGGTGGTGCTGCTTGATGTGCAATGAGGATTGTCGTTAAGTGATATGGCGCCGGCCGCCGGTGCGCGGAACAGCGACTCAAGGTCGCCGCCGGATGCAGGCCAGTGGGTGGCGACGGCAAAGCCTGCCGTTGTTGCTGCTTGGCCTCACGCTGTGGCTGCAATTCCAGCCACCGCAGGTTTTGCAGCGGCCATTGCAGCGGCTGGAAGGCATGCTGTATGACGCCAAAGTGCAGCATTTGCCGCCCTGGCCGCGCAGTGTCAGCAATATTCAGATTGTCGATATCGACGAAGCGAGCTTACAGGCGATTGGCCGGATGCCGTGGGACCGGCGCCAGTTTGCCGCGCTGACCACTGCTTTGGCCGACGCCGGCGCCGTGCTGATTGTATTTGATCTGTTGTTTGCCGAAGCCCAGCCGAATCCGGCGCAGCTGGTGTTGCAACATTGGCCGCAGGCTCAGCCGATACCGGACAACCTGCGCCGAAGTCTGCAGGCGGTACAACCGGCGCTGGATGGCGACCAGCAGTTTGCTGACGCGCTCAGTCGCACCGAAGTGGTGCTGGCTCATGTGCTGCATCAGCAAGCGGGCCAGCGTGCGGGCCAGCTCAATGTGCACAGTGTTGAGCAGGGGCCGCAAGCTGCACACAGCGTGCTGAGGCCTTTTGCCGGCTATGCGGCGCCACTGCCGCTGTTGGCCAAAGCGGCCAAAGGCCAGGGCTTTATCAATGCACAGGCCGACGCCGATGGTTTTATCCGCCGGCTGGCGCTGGTGCAGTCATTGGATGGTCAGCTTTATCCGGCGCTGGCGCTGGAGGCGTTTCGGGTTTACAGCCTGCTGGACCACATCAGGCC
>CBINNO010000116.1:0-11554 GCA_966252055.1 uncultured Rheinheimera sp.
AGCACGGCTTGGGATTTTAGGTGATTTGGCTGCATATCTTTGCCGATAAGCGCTCAGCTCAGCACATGGAAGCTGACGTCGATATGATTCTGCGAAAGCTGAACGGGATGTTAGTTTCTAATGACGGGATTCCGGCAGGTAAAGCAAACGCACAATCCCATGTCGTGGCCGACCTTGGGCTGGACTGAAAGATATAACAACAAACTGCAGCCGCCTGCGGATGTGCTGAGTGGAGCATTAGTTTTCAAATGCGATATTTCATTTTTATTCTTGTGTTCTGTGCTTATTCAGTCAGATCAGACTCCTATGTGATTCCAATTCCGGATGGAATGATTGCTTTTTGGTCTTTTAATCCTAAAACCGAATTGGAGGTGAAAGCATTTGCAGCGGCAAGAATATATTTGAAAGAACATAATGAAGATCTTAATAGATACTATCTGGCCGAAAATGGTTTGGATGTGAAATCTGGCCTATACCGTTTTTATATAAAACACTCATCAACATATCGAAAAAACAAAAATG
Organism: uncultured Rheinheimera sp.; assembly: GCA_966252055.1. Taxonomy (GTDB): domain Bacteria; phylum Pseudomonadota; class Gammaproteobacteria; order Enterobacterales; family Alteromonadaceae; genus Pararheinheimera. Next base: position 523 of record CBINNO010000116.1, read on the forward strand.
AGATTGACGAGTCATACAAAAATGGCGTTATTTACTACGATGTCAAGACAGATAAAATCGTTAAGTTTGAGCGGAAATAACAACATTGGTAAGTGCAGTCAGCAGGTTCTCGTTACAGGGCGCGAGCACGTATGTTTTTGGACCACTTATTCTGAAAGTTGCAGCTTCAGCGAGACTATCTGGCTGAACATGACCTTTCGCGGCTTGCGGCCGCAGTGACGCTCAGTGCGCTTATCGTCAGGTCCCACATGTTTGTTATCAAAAACGTAGATCCACAAGGTGCCGATGCTCTCGCACTTTTGCATGAGGCTTCCATTGATGCCAGAGCTTTGTATCCTGAGCTGTTTGCAAACGACAACCCGCCGGCGACCAATGCGCCGCTGGGCGAGCGTTGTGTCTACATCGTGGCGTATGTCGACGGGTACCCGCTGGCTTGCGGCGCCTTCCGGCCTTTTGACGAGTTCACGGCCGAGATCAGGCGTATGTACGTTCACCGCGATCATCGTCGCAAAGGGCTTGCCCGTGCGGTGCTCGGGCACCTGGAGCGGGAAGCGCTCCGTCTGGGCTACAAGCGACTCATGCTGGAAACCGGCTACAAGCAAGTCTCGGCAATGCGACTTTACGAGTCGTGTGGCTTTCAGCGAATAGCGCCATTTGGCGAATACGTCGATGATCCAACCAGTGTGTGTTATGAACGCTTGATTGGCGGCAGGCCTTGAATGGCAGGAACCAACTGAATACTCAGACGTCAGCGTTTTGGTTGAGGTGAAACCTGTTCAGCGATTTGAATACAGCAAAAGGTTTGTCACTGGTGCTGATCGTGACTGTGTGAGCAGCTGACCGGCAGACGCGCATTCCGACAACAGTTCTCTCACAAATGTACCCAATCGGCCTCATGAACAGGGGCGCGCTGCTTCAGGCGATATTCGTTGGGGGTGTCGCCGGTTTGCGTTTTAAAAGCGCGGGTGAAAGGGCCGACCGAAGCAAAACCACTTTCCAGCCCCACCACTAAGACGGACCAATGTTGTTTGCCTGGGTCTGCCAGCAGTGATTTGGCGTGTTCTATCCGCAACGCATTGATGAACTGATTAAAGTTGCTGGCGTGGAACTGGCTGCGCAGCAGCCGGCTGACCCGGTATTCCGGCACCTGCAGGAGTTGCGCAACATCGGTCAGCCGCAGATTGGCCTGCAGATAGAGCCGGTCACTCAACAGCAATTGATGCAGCCTGGCGATGATTGCCACATCGGCTTCACTCAGCGTAATGGTGGCAGTGCTGGTGCTGGTGCTGGTGCAGGTATTGGTGCCCACGCCTGTGTCGACGACAGCTTCTTGCGACGCTTTGGGGTTCGCCGGCAGCTCTGCGCTGCACAATATTGGGAGTGCCGGGGTTTGGGCCCGCTGTGCTTGTGGCGTCGCCGCTTGGCTTGCTGCTTGGCTGGCAACACGAAAGCGCTGGCTGATCAGCCATTGAGTGACCGCTAAAATGGCTAATGCGGCGCCGGCGGCCAGCATTTCGGTGTGTCCTGCAGCGTTTTCGGCCGGTGCCCAGATTTTGGCAAGCACCAGGCACAGTGTCAGTGCGCTGCCAAAAGTCACTAAAAACAGCTGACGGTGCCGCCGCTCAGCGCCCGCTGTTTGCTGATAGCCGCGACAGGCCTCCCATGCCGTCAGCATCAGCACGGCGGACGACAGCAGATTCAGCAATTCGTTAAATACGACACGGGTCGAACCATAAAGCGATTCGCCGGCTGGCCACAGTTGTTGCAGCAGCGACAACCCTTGGGAGGCGACAATCAGCAGGGCAATAAGGCCAGCCACCAGCAGGTGTCGCCAGCTGAGCGCCTGCGTTTTGCGAAACAGCGCTCTGGACAACAACCAATAGCCGTTACAGGTCATGCAGACGCCCATGCCGACCAGATACTGATACAGGCCAAGGTCGGCACCACCTAACCGCTTAATCGCCATCAGACAAAAAGAGCCACACAAAGCAGCAAACAGCAGATGGACCAGTTGTTTTTGGCGAACCAGTAACTGATTGCATAACAAAGCAAAACTGACGATGAGCAACAACAGGTGGATGCTTTGATACATGATGACAATTCCTGATCCCGCAGAGACCCGATGGTACCAGCTGATTTTGGCGAGCGTCAAAGCCGTGGGCCGGCATTTGATGGCGCGGACTGTTACAAAAGGTAACCAGGCTGCAGTTGTGGCGGCGTCAGAGGCTGGCAGGGCGAATACAGCGCAAAAACCATACGCCGACTTCCGAATCCGGCGCGATCACGGCGGTTTTGGGCGCCATGCTGAGCGCACATTTGATGTTTCAGGAGTTTATTATGACGCTTTCGTCTGTGCAATCTGCCATGCCGGCAACAGCGACGGCCAGGCGGGCCGACGCCGTGCTCAAAGGCAGTGTGTATACATGGTTTGTGCTGGCGCTGTGTGGCCAGTGGTTGTTCGCTGTTTATATCCTGGCGCGCTACGGGTCGCCTGTACTGAGCGGCGACTATCAAAGTGTGAATCAGGGCAATCATATCGGCGGTTATCAGCCAGGTGCCGGTCTCTACAATCTGATTTACTTCGGCCATATCCTGCCGGTGATCCTGCTTGGTTTTGGCGGCATTTTGCAATTTGTGCCGCAGATCCGCCGTCGGCTGCCGCGCCTGCATCGCTGGAACGGCCGGTTGTTTTTTACCTTAGGCATCAGCGGTGCCATTACGGGGCTCTATTTAACCTGGGGCGCCGGCAACCGGCTGAGTGACCTGGGAGCCATTGGCATCACCCTGAATGGATTGTTGATCCCGCTGGCGATTGTGCTGGCCTGGCGTTATGCCATCGCCGGTCAATTTAAGGCGCATCAACGCTGGGCCGTGCATAGCTTTTTGCTGGTCAATGGCGTCTGGAGTTTCCGTTTGTATTTGTTTGGCTGGTTTGTACTTAACCAAGGGCCTTATGGCAATAACAGCAAGCTGGACGGACCGGTGGATCTATTCTTCAGCTTCGCCTGCTATTTGCTGCCGATGGCGGTCGCCGAACTGGTGTTACTGGCACGGCGTCAGCGCCATGTCGCAGTGAAATGGGCGGTCGCCGGCCTGATGCTGCTGGGCTCTGCGGTCACACTCGGCGGTATTGCCGCGATCGGATTTGTCAGCTGGCTGCCGGCGATTTTGGCCTGAAGTACAGGGCGCCCGGCTGATGCTGGCCAGTTCCGTGTGGTTTATCGCTGAGGCGGTTCAGTTTGTGCGGGTGCATGTCGTCAAGACAGGAACAAAATTGTACGTCATTGACCTTGCTGTTTACTGGTCAACAAAAAGCCCCGCGGTTTGCACCAGCGGGGCTTTTTTATACTGTCACTCAGGGCAATTAGCCTTTAGCTGCAGCGGCTTTCTTTTCTTTCTCTTTGGCGATGACTGCGTCAGCCACGTTAGACGGGCATGGTGCGTAGTGATCGAATTCCATTGAGAACTGGCCACGGCCAGAAGTCATAGTCCGCAGGGTAGAGATGTAACCGAACATCTCTGACAGCGGCACTGTTGCCTTGATACGAACGCCAGTTGCGCCTGATTCCTGACCAGAAATCATGCCGCGACGACGGTTCAGGTCACCGATCACGTCACCGACGTGGTCTTCTGGGGTGAAGACGTCGACTTTCATGATAGGTTCCAGCAGCTGAGTGCCAGCTTTTGGCATCGTTTGACGGAATGCGCCTTTGGCGGCGATTTCGAACGCGATGGCTGATGAGTCAACGGCGTGGAAACCACCGTCGAACAGTTCAACTTCAACGTCCAGTACCGGGAAGCCAGCCAGCGTACCGGTTGACATCATAGAGGCGAAGCCTTTTTCGATTGCCGGGTAGAATTCTTTTGGAACGCTGCCGCCAACGACTGAAGAGATGAACTTGAAGCCTGAATTTGGCTCGCCCGGACGGATGCGGTAGTCGATTTTACCGTACTGACCTGAACCACCAGACTGCTTCTTGTGCGTGTAGCTGTCTTCAACTTCACGCGTGATTGTTTCACGGTAAGCAACCTGTGGCTGACCTACAACCAGCTCTACGCCGTAAGTACGCTTCAGGATGTCTACTTTGATATCCAGGTGCAGTTCACCCATGCCTTTGAGGATGGTTTCGCCAGAATCCTGGTCTGTTTCAACGCGGAACGTCGGGTCTTCTGCAACCATCTTACCGATAGCAACAGACATCTTCTCCATGCCGCCTTTGTCTTTTGGCGTGACAGAGATAGAAATTACCGGCTCTGGGAACACCATTGGTTCCAGCGTACATGGGATTTTCGGGTCGCACAGGGTGTGACCAGTCTGGGTGTTGTTCTTCAGACCCACCAGCGCGATGATGTCACCGGCCTGAGCTGTGGTCAGGTCAGTCCGATCGTTCGCGTACATTTCTACCATCCGGCCAACACGTTCAGTTTTGCCCGTGTAAGAGTTCAGGATGGTGTCGCCTTTGTTCAGTACACCAGAGTAAATCCGGATAAAGGTCAGGGCGCCGAAACGGTCGTCCATGATTTTGAACGCCAGCGCGCGGAATGGCTCGTCAGCAGAAACGATGGCGTGTTGGCCAGTTTCGTTGCCTTCTTCGTCAGTCAGCGGTTGTGGGTTTACTTCAGTTGGGTTTGGCAGGTAGTCAACAACGCCATCCAGCACTAACTGCATGCCTTTGTTTTTGAAGGCAGAACCACAGAACGTTGGGAAGAATGCCAGCTCACGGGTACCTTTACGGATACAGGCTTTGACTTGTTCCACAGTTGGCATTTCGCCTTCCATGTAGGCCATCAACAGGTCGTCGTCCTGCTCAACGGCAGTTTCGATCAGCTGTTCACGGTACATGGCAACATCTTCCAGCATGTCAGCCGGGATGTCAGTGACGGTGAAGTTTTCTGGCAGGCCTGAATCGTCCCACACGTAAGCTTTTTCGCTCAGCAGGTCAACCACACCAACGAAGGTATCTTCACGGCCGATTGGCAGTGTCATGATCAGTGGCTGAGCGCCCAGAACTTTTTTAACTTGTTCTGTTACGCGAATGAAGTCTGCACCGATACGGTCCAGTTTGTTAACGAAAATCAGACGCGAAACTTTCGCATCGTTGGCATAACGCCAGTTAGTTTCTGACTGAGGTTCAACACCACCAGAACCACAGAATACACCGATACCGCCGTCCAGAACTTTCAGTGAACGGTAAACTTCAACGGTGAAGTCAACGTGGCCCGGAGTATCGATCACGTTGAAACGGTGACCTTTCCAGAAGCAGCTGACGGCAGCAGACTGAATGGTGATACCACGTTCAGCTTCCTGCACCATGAAGTCTGTGGTTGATTCACCTTCGTGAACTTCGCCCAGCTTGTGGATTTTACCGGTCAGTTTCAGGATACGCTCGGTGGTGGTGGTTTTACCGGCATCAACGTGAGCGAAGATACCAATGTTTCTGTATAAGGATAAATCTGCTGACATAGTCATCTCGATTAAGCTAGGGGTTAGAAAATAGGGCGGTAATATACAGGATTTTATTTTAATTTGCCCAAAAAAAATGTACAGAAAATGACAGATGGTCAGCGCAGCGCCCGTTGATTTCCTGTTCTGTCGGCCGAATTTGCTCAAATCGGTGTACTACAACAGATTTCCGGAAGTGCAGACTTCTGTATTGGGCGCCTGTCGCACCACTGCTAAGCCGCAAAAACAACAAAGGACGACCGGGGTCGTCCTTTGTCTGATGCGAAGTGCTTAACTGGAATGCAGCGACTCGTGGGCATGTTCACCGCGGTGCAACTGCTCATGCACCTGATGGTCGTGCTCAAGATACTGTGGCATCAGCGAACCGATGATCATGCCCGCCAGGCTTGCCAGCAAACCGGCAAACTGGGCCGGAATAAACGGATCTTCCGGACCTAACCACATCACGCCTTGCCAGACCAGGAAACCGGCAAAAATCGACGCCAGCGCGCCTTGGTTGGTGGCTTTTTTCCAGTAGACGCCAAAAGCCAGTGGCACAAATGCTGTGACTAGGGTGACCTGATAGGCGCTTTCCACCATGCCAAAAATGGTCGCTTCGGTATTGAGCGCATAAACCATCACCAGGCAAGTGAACACCACAGTGACAATCCGCATCATCTTGAGGAACTGACGGTCAGTCATCGGCGGCAGCATTGGCTTTAAAATGTTCTCAGAGAAGGATACTGAAGGCGCCAGCAGCGTGGCCGAAGCACAACCCTTGATGGCGGACAGCAGCGCGCCGAAGAACAGCACCTGAGCAACAAACGGCATATGCGTCATCACAAACTGCGGCAGGATCAGCTGGCTGTCGCTTTCCATCAATTTGCTGACCATCTCGGGCGCAATAATAGTGGCGGCATAACCGATAAACAGCGGAATAAAGGCAAACAGCAGGTAGAAGGAACCCCCGAGAATCGAACCCCAGACTGCAATGCGTTCAGATTTGGCCGATTGCACGCGCTGGAACACGTCCTGTTGCGGCATCGAGCCCAGCATCATGGTGCAGGCCGCTGCGATGAAGGCGATCATCTCTTTGGCGTCCATCGCCGGCCAGAATTCGAACTTGCCAGCCGCCGATGCGTGGTTGACCACAGTGGCCACGCCACCGGCCATTTCCGCCACTTCACCGCTGATAAACAGCAAGCCGGCCACAATCACCACCATCTGCACCAGGTCGGTGATCGCCACCGCCCACATGCCACCAAAGAAGGTGTAAATCAGGATAGTGACGGCGCCAATCCACATGCCCATTTCCTGGCTGATGAGGTCACCTGAGACCACATTGAACACCAGGCCCAGCGCGACGATTTGCGCGCCGACCCAGCCGAGGTAAGACACCACAATAGCCAGTGACGTCAGCACCTCGGCAACCCGGCCGTAACGGCGTTTATAGAAATCGCCGATGGTCAGCAATTTCATCCGGTACAACGGGGCGGCAAAGAAGATACCAACCAGGATTAAACAAAGTGAGGCGCCAAAAGGGTCTGCGACGATGTCGCGCAGATTCCCGTCGATAAAAGTGGCCGGAACGCCCAGCACGGCTTCAGAGCCAAACCAGGTGGCGAATACAGTTGCCGTCACCATATAAAACGGTAAATGACGGCCCGCGACAGCGAAGTCTGCTGTGTTTTTCACCCGCAGCGCTGCCCATAAACCGATAGCAACTGAGATGACCCAATAGGCGATAACAAACCAAAGTAACATGATGGCTCAATGTCCTTCTGCGTTAGGTTAGATTGAAAACGTCTTTCCGGAAGTTGCCGCCAAGGCGGACTTCAGGGTCAACCAAAGGACACTGCAGGAAGCAGGCGCCTTGTCACCCGGCCGCATCTGGCGATGCGATTGGTTAGGGATGGCCTCATTGTAAAGTCGGTTGCCGGTCAGGGCAAAGTAAAATCAGCGGATTTGCTGAAAAAGATGTACAGCCAGGCTCCGCCCGTCAAATCCCTCAGCAGATATATGGCATCAGTGTGTTTTTAAGCTGCTAATAATAAACAAAATTATTCTGATAACAGGTAGGTTCTGCCAGCTTGGCTGTAAAACACAGATGAAAACAGCTCATCCACCAGTTATCTCTGAGAAAAACTGACTGGGCAGCGGAGTTAGCTTTTGCGCTTGCGTCCGGCACTTCAGTGTGTGCGTTGGCGGCGGCAAGGCAAACCGCCGCGCACATTCCGGCCTGGCAGCGCCGTTAAGGCGCAGGTGAAAGGCAATGCTGTTGTAATGCTGAAATATCGGCGGCTGTCAGTTGTTGCTGCGTCGGGTTCAGCTGTGGGTGCATCACGGCATCGGCGTCTGTCAGATGTGGGATGCCCAGTGCATGGCCGAATTCGTGCAGCAGCGTCAGCAGCAAATAGTGGTCATTTTTATAGGCATAAATGGTCATACTGAGCTGGTTGCCCTGACGTTCCAGCCGGCCCACTTCGGCCAGCCCCGCAGGCTGTTGTGCCGGGATCAGGGCATTACGGTCTGCGATCAGGCTGTTCAGCCGATTCTGTAAATCCTGCAGTTTTTCCGCCTCTGCATCGAGCTGTTCGGCTTCCAGCGCATGTTCTTTTTGCCGGCTCAGCAGTTCGGCCTGCTGACGCCCGAGTATGGCCGCGGCGCCGGGGTCTGCCTGTTGTGCTTTGGTATTAAACGCGGCGATGTCATCGGCAAGCTGTTGATCCTGCTGGCTGAATGCGGCCTTTTTCTGCTGAAACTCGGCCAGCAACTGGTCAAAATCCTGTTGCTGGTCGCTGATGCGGTCGTCATAACGATGCAGATTACGCTCCAGTAACAGTTGTTCAAGCTGCTGTTGCTGGCGTTCATCAAAGACAAAACGAACCGGAAAACCATGCTGGTCATCACGTACCAGCAAAGTGCGGCCGCTGGCCTGATTCCATTGGTCGGCGGCCTGCTGTAACAAGTCAGTGGCTTGTGCCGGCGTCAGGGCAAAAGCCGTGTCTATAGTGTCGAGCCGCCAGGCCAGTGGCTGTTGTGCACACTGGGCTGGCGAAGGCTGTTGCACTGAAAGCGCAGGACGCAGCTGCCAGCAGTACCAGCCGGTCAATAACAGTAATATCAGCAGAAGGAACCGCAGCATCAGGGGTCAGTACTCCGGGTGTCATGCGGTTGCCCACAGGGCGGCAGCCGGCATTCAACACTATTGTTCAGGCGTTGCAGATGGGTGAAAGCAGCGCCATAACACAGCGCCAAACCAGTACGAAAAAGCACCAAAAGAGCGCTAGTGTAGCTCAGACCGCTGCGGCTGCCAAAAATTCAGTCGCAGCCAGTGTTGAAGTTCAGCTGGGAAGACAAATAAAAAAGCCTGTCGAAACAGGCTTTTGGCATTACAGTGCGTAATCGTCGCCACTTTTGGCGGTGTAGCGGGCGCCGTTACCGCAGACTTTGGCGCTGTGCAGTTGCTGGCCGCTGATCAGCGAAAACCACTGACCATCACCCAGTTGCAGCTGAATATCGTCAACGCCGGCACTGTCTTTGCCGCCGCGCTCACCGCCACGACACAGGCTGATTTCCAGGTGACGTTGCCCATCGTGCAGCAACAGAGCCTGTGGTTGTTCGCGATGGCCACATAAGGCGACAAACTGCGCCGGGTTTTGCAGGCCGCTGCTGCTGCCGTCGGCAAAAAATGCCAGCAGATGCTGATAATAAACCACGTAGCTTTTCACTTGCTGATGCGAGCCATGCTCCAGTGGCACCAGTTTGTCCAGCACCGCTTTGGCGTAGTCCAGCACCTGGCGCAGGTGCGCGTTGTTCAGTGCAGTTAATTGCTGCAACTGTTGCTGGATCATCGGGTCGGTATCAATCTGCAGTGCGGTCATGCTCATGTTGTGTTCCTCGCTCACGCTGTGTTTGCTGGCCCTGAGTGGGCGGGCGTTGTGCTGTTGTACTTGCCTGAAAAACAGTCTATGTTGTTTTTAAGCGAAATTTCACAATTAAAACTTCACAGTGTGAATTTTACAAAATGACGACATCCAAAAGCTTGCTGCGCCAATCCCATTTCCTCGGCACCAAAATCCGAAATCTGAGGAAAAGGAACAACTTAACTATGGAAGACTTGTCGACCCGCTGTGTGCGGCTCGACCCGCAGTACGCGCCGTCGGTGTCGTACCTGTCGATGATTGAAACCGGTAAACGGGTGCCTTCGCCGGAGATGCTGGCGGTCATTGCGCAGGTCTTTCAAAAAGCACCGGAGTGGTTTCTTGATGGCGAGGAAGCAGGTACCGAACTGGCACCGGCCAAAAGCAGTAAAGGCGGTTTGTCGGGCATGGCACTGGAGCCGGGTTTTTTATTTGCGCCTGACATTCTGCAAATCGCTATTCCGGAGCTGTTATCACAAACCGGCACCGGCGGGCGCCAGTTTGCCCAGCTGTTGATCCGCGCGCATCAGGAGCGCCAGCAAAACCATTTTCCGGAGCTGGAGCGGGCGGCTGAAGAAATTGGCCAGAAGCGGATGCCGCTCAGTGTCGAGGATTTGCTGGCGCTGGCGAAGAAAGTCGGTCTGCAAATCCGCTGGTTCACCGAAGTGCCGCTGGAGCGGGTCGACGAGCTTGGCGTGCGCAGTAAAAATGTCAGTACTTCGTATTTTTTGCCGCCAGCCACTTTGCAGCTGAACCGGCTGCTGGAGCAGTATCCAACCCGGCTCAAATACGAGCTGGCGGTGCATATCGGCCATGCGGTGCTGCACAACAAAGATGGCGTGCGCAGCAGCATGACTGTCGGCGGCGCGGCAGAGCGCGCCAGCAGCAGCGAGTTGGCACCGCAGGATATGCTGCATGCCTGGCGTGATTTTGAGTCGAGTTTTTTTGCCGGCGCGCTGCTGTGTCCCAAGTTGCCGTTTCGTCAGTTACTGGACCGCCAGGGTTATGAGATCAGCTCGCATCAGGCAGCCGGCGTGTCGGCCTCGGTGGCGATGCGGCGGATGACGGCGGTGTCGCCTTACCAGCACTGGCATTATTTTGATGCCTACACGCCTGGTAAGCTGAAGGCGGTCTATCGCGGCAACGGCATTCCGCTGCCGTGGGGCAATATGCGTCAGGTGGAAGACCCTTGTCAGCACTGGGCAGTGTTTCGCATGTTTGAAGCGGCCGCGCTCAGCCATTCGGCGCAGCTGTCGCTGTTGGAAGTGCAGGGCAGCCCGCGGATTTATTGCTGCGAGTCGGTCAAAGTGGTGGATCTGGCTGGCAATCCGCATGTGCTCTGTGCCGGGGTGGACTTAAATCCGGCGATCAGTGCGCAGGGCATCGCCGCCGACGAACTGGCGGCCGAACTTAAGCAGCTCTGTGTCAGCGCGGGCGGCGCCGCGCCGGTGCCGGCGGCTATCCGCAGTACGCTGACCACCGTCAGCAACGTGCTCAATATCAACTGGGTGGCGCGATCACTGCAAAAACCAGCGCAGCTGATTTGCAGCCGCGGCAACAGTTGTCCGCGCGAACCCGCCTGTTATCAGCCTTGCGAAGGCTGACAAGGCTCTGGTAAAACCCGGCCAGCTCAGCTAGTTTGGGCCTTAAAAGAACAAGGAATGCA
>CBINNO010000117.1:0-11505 GCA_966252055.1 uncultured Rheinheimera sp.
CCACTGAGCTGCGCGATATCTTCAGGGACTATGGCCTGATCAAATCCCGGGTGCAGGTCGAAGTGCGCTGGCTGCAACACATGGCGACCATTGCCGGCATCAACGAAGTGCCGCCTTTATCGGCCGAAGCCAACGCGCTTTTGAACGCAATTGTCGACAATTTTGCCTTAAGTGACGCCGAGCGTGTCAAAGAAATTGAGCGCACCACCAACCATGACGTCAAAGCCGTCGAGTATTTGCTGAAAGAAAAAGTGGCCGCCAGCAATGAACTGGCTGCCATCAGTGAATTTATCCATTTCGCCTGTACTTCTGAAGATATCAATAACTTATCGCATGGTCTGATGCTGACCGACGCCCGCGAACAAGTGCTGTTACCTTTGATGGACCAACTGCTGGCCGCCATCAAAGATTTGGCGGTACGGTACAAAACGGTGCCGATGATGGCTCGCACCCATGGTCAGCCGGCCTCGCCAACCACCCTTGGCAAAGAGATGGCGAACGTTTACATCCGCTTAAAACGCCAGCGCGACCAGGTGGCTGCGGTGCAGATCCTCGGTAAATTCAACGGTGCCGTCGGTAACTACAACGCGCACTTGTCGGCTTATCCGTCATTAGACTGGCACCAAATCTCTGAACAGTTTGTCACCAGCCTTGGTCTGCAGTGGAACCCGTTCACCACCCAAATTGAGCCGCATGACTACATCGCGGAGCTGTTTGATGCCGTCGCCCGTTTTAATACCATCCTGCTGGATTTTGACCGGGATATCTGGGGCTATATTGCGCTCGGGCACTTTAAACAAAAAACCATCGCCGGCGAGATTGGCTCATCGACCATGCCGCACAAAGTCAACCCGATTGACTTTGAAAACTCAGAAGGCAACCTCGGTGTCGCCAATGCAATATTCCAGCATCTGGCAAGCAAGTTGCCGGTGTCGCGCTGGCAACGGGATCTGACCGACTCCACTGTATTGCGAAATCTCGGCGTTGGCTTTGGTTACACCCTGATTGCCTACCATGCAACGCTGAAAGGCATCAGCAAACTGGAAGTCAACGAAACTGGCTTGCTGAGCGAACTGGATCAAAACTGGGAACTGCTGGCAGAACCGGTACAAACCGTCATGCGTCGATATGGCATTGAAAAACCATATGAAAAACTCAAAGAGCTGACCCGTGGCAAGCGGATTTCTCCTGCCGATATGGCGGCCTTTATCGACAAGCTCGACTTACCCGATGTTGTCAAAGCTGAGTTAAAACAACTGCGGCCGGACAACTACATCGGTGCCGCCATTGCGCTGGTAGACAGCCTGGAATAATCACCAGACAGGGCGGCCAGACCGCCCTTTGCTTTTTTGAAGGAGAATGGCTTTGTATCAGCTTAATCTTGGCGATCTCAGCGTTGAACGTTTTATGACGGAGTACTGGCAGAAAAAACCTTTGCTGATCAAAGGCGGCTTTGCCAATTTTGCCGATCCGCTGAGCCCGGACGAACTTGCAGGCCTCGCGGGCGAAGAAGAAGTCGAATCCCGTATCGTCGCGAAGCCGCAAGGCCAGTGGCAGCTGGAAACCGGGCCATTTGAGGATTTCAGCACCTTTGGTGAACAAGATTGGACCTTGCTGGTGCAAGCGGTTGATCACTGGCATCCGGTCGCAGCCCAGCTGATTGAACCCTTTCGTTTTATTCCAAACTGGCGTATCGACGATTTAATGGTGAGTTACTCCACGCCAGGTGGCGGGGTCGGCCCTCATCTTGACCAGTATGATGTGTTTATCATTCAGGGTCAGGGCAAACGGCACTGGCGGGTCGGCATGCCGGATGCCACTTTGCAGCAAATCTGCCCGCATCCGCGCTTGTTGCAGGTCACCCCATTCCAGGACTGCATTGATGTGATCACCGAACCGGGTGACATTCTGTACATTCCGCCGGGATGTCCACACGACGGTATTTCAGTGGATGCCAGTCTGAGCTATTCGGTTGGTTTTCGGGCGCCTGCGCAAAAAGACCTGCTGACCGGCCTTGCTGATTACCTGATTGAGAATGAGCTGACCGGTGCGCGGTTTGGCGACCCACAGCGCCTGCCGGAGCAGGATATTGGCCGTATCAGTGAAGCCGATCTGGCCCAGGTCAAAGCGCTGCTGCAGGGCTTGTTAGACCAGCCGGATCTGCTGGCCGGTTATTTTGGCAGTTACATCAGCCACGCGAAACACGAGCTGGATGCCACTGAGCCTGAACCTCACTATGCCCCTGACGAGATTGTGGAGTATCTGGAAGAAGGCTCGGTGCTGGCCAGACTGGGCGGGCTGCGGCTTTGTTACCATCAGGCGGCGAGCGACAGCGACATTCGCTTTTTTGTCAATGGACTGACCATTCAGTTGCCTGCTGCGGCACTGGAGTTTGTGCGCTTACTGTGTGAGCGCTCGGTACTGGACGAAGCCGCCTGCCAATGGATTGCCAGTGACGTCAACAAAGCCAGCCTGCTGACCGAGCTGATTAATCTCGGTTACTGGTATTTTGTTGAATAATAGCCCTGCATAAAAAAACCGGCTTGCGCCGGTTTTTTTATGCCTGTTGCCAGAGTTTCTCATTTTCAAACAGCTGATAGAGCTGCTCTGCGCGATTTATCAGCAATTTTACGTCATCAGCACCCGTCTGATCCTGCACACCGCTGTCCAGCAGTTGTTGCGCTTTGAGCTGCCAACGAAATGAAAAGGCCCGCAGAGCTTCCCGGCCATCTTTCGCACCTGACAGGGCAATCACATCAGTTGGCAAATCGCCACTGATCACCCAGTAGCTTTTACGATCCATGCTGTTAATTTTCCAGACCGCGACATAAGGCGGCAGATAACGCGAATCCTGTACAGCAACGTTATCCATCAGGATGCCTTGCTCGGCCAGATGCAAATTCGCTTTTTGAAATTGGGCACGGACCCACTCGCTGACTTGTTCTTCGCTCAGTTGTGGGGCGGCTTGATTATTGTTTTCCATATGACTACCTGTAACAACACTGAACCCGCACTTTAAGTCAGCGCTGGCGGATGCGCAACAGGCGACACCAACAAAGCCGCGCTATCAAGATTAATTGTCGACAATCTGCTGGCCTGACCAGACGTTTTTTTGCCGATTAGATAGCGCAAGCAAGGCTGAAATGGTACATTCCGCCGCGAAAAAACCGGCCCTACCCCAGAGTTTTTCTGGCTTAAATCGGAGTATAAGAAAGTGGCAGTATTTAACCACCCTGAATTTGACAACCATGAACAAGTCGTATTTTGCAGTGATCCGGCCAGTGGCCTCAAAGCGATTATTGCAGTCCACAGTACTGCATTAGGCCCGGCCTGCGGCGGTTGCCGCCTGTGGGACTATGTGGCGGATGAAGATGCACTGGTGGATGTGTTGCGGCTCTCCCGTGGCATGACCTATAAAAACGCGATGGCAGGCCTGCCACTGGGCGGCGGCAAAGCTGTGATCATCGGCAATGCCAAAACCGTCAAATCTGAGGCTTTATTTCGCAAATTCGGCCAGTATGTCCATTCGCTGAGTGGTCGTTACATCAGCGCTGAAGACGTCAACATCACCACGGCAGATATTTCCATTGTTGGCCAGGAAACACCTTATGTGGCGGGCCTGGAAGGCAAGAGTGGCAACCCGGGTCCATTCACCGCACTTGGCACCTACCGCGGCATCAAAGCTGCAGCTAAACACAAGTTCGGTACAGACGACCTGGCTGGCCGCACCATTGCTGTACAAGGCCTTGGCAGCGTCGGCTTCTACCTGTGTGAGCATTTACACAAAGAAGGCGCCAAACTGATTGTCACCGATATAAATCAGGCCGCCGTTGAGCGTGCGGTCAGCCAGTTTGGCGCCACTGCCGTGGGTCTGGACGATATTTACAGTGTGGAGTGTGACGTTTACGCCCCCTGCGCTCTCGGCGCGACGCTGAACGACGACACTCTGCCACAGCTGAAATGCGCTATTGTCGCGGGCTGTGCCAACAATCAGCTCAAAGAGCCACGTCACGGCGAAGCGCTGCGTCAACGCGGTATTTTGTATGCGCCGGATTATGTCATCAACGCCGGCGGCATCATCAACGTGTCGCTTGAGATCCGTCCTGAAGGGTATGACAAAGACCAGTCCACCCGTCAGGTGCTGGCGATTTACGACACCTTGCTGAATATTTTCAGCCGTGCTGATGCCGAAAATCAGCCCACCAACGAAGTCGCCGATTTGATGGCCCGCGAGATTATCGCGCGCGGTCGCTGAGTTCGTCGTTACATTCTGCCCTGCCAGGGATAAAAAAACCGCCATTCGGCGGTTTTTTTATCACGAAACCAGGCTCACTTCGCCTGATACCAGTCGCTGAAAGGTTTAGTCAGACGATAGACGTAATAACTGCTGATCTCCGCCGTTAATTTGGCAAACAAGTCAAAATTCGACAAATTGACCGTCAGATAACAAGTGGGCCCGCAATTGACCGGCCTGAATGTTGAGCTTGGCGCCGCGTAGACCTGTGCCTGAAAACCATACTGCGCCGCGAGCTGTTTGACCCGGTAAGCATGGTAGTCGCTGGTGACAAACCAGAGTGGGATCTGAGGATCCAACCGGCTCGCCAACGTATAAAACTCATGATAAGTAGTCGCACCGCCATGGAAACAATCCAGCCGGACTTCCCGCTGCAGCAATGGCTGCAAGTACGCCAGATAAGGCTGGCAATACAGCGTGGTAATATGCACCAGCGGTTGTTGATGGTTGCTTTGATTCACCAGCGTCGCAAGCTCCTGCAAACGGGCTTTGGCGCAATCTGGCAGTTGCTGTTCATCTCCGCCACAGCCCAGCATCACAAAGCTGCCACTGAAACTTTGCTCAAAGTGGGTCGTCGCAATATCTGAGTTGTACCAATAACGCACCTGATTGGCCACCCAACCGTTGCCAAACAGATAAAACCAGCCAAATAAAAACCACAGGCCTTTTTTCCGGTAATGGCAGGCTGCCAGCACCAGGCCCCAGAAAAACAAGTTATGCGGATACAAAAAGGGTTCGAGCAAATCCTTCACAGCAAGGTTATCCGTCAGCATACAGGACGGTCAGTATGAAGGCCCGCAGCGATGCTGACAAGCTGGCCGGCGCCAGAAAAAAAAGCCACGCGGAAGCTGGTTCTGTGGCCTGTTCAGCCATTAAGCTGTGATAACATAAGCGAAAAATAGCAAACAATCGGAGTGACGCTATGTTAAAGACTGTCTCAGTCATCGGTTTAGGGTACATCGGCCTGCCCACGGCGGCCATGCTGGCCTCCCGCAAACTGCGGGTTATTGGCGTCGACGTGAACCAACACGCAGTCGACACCATCAATCAGGGTAAAATTCATATCATTGAGCCGGACCTGGATCTGCTGGTCAATGCTGCCGTGACTGGGGGCTATCTCTCAGCCCAAACCAAACCGGCCGCGGCCGATGCGTTCATGATTGCTGTGCCGACGCCATTTTTCGATGACCTGTCACCAGATCTGTCTTATGTAGAAGCGGCTGCCAAATCAATTGCCCCGGTGTTACAAAAAGGCAATCTGGTGGTGCTGGAATCAACCAGCCCGGTCGGTACTACAGAGCTGATGTGCCAGTGGATTAAAGAAGTGCGGCCAGACCTGACGCTGCCAACCGATTCGAACAGCCCGGATATCCACGTGGCCTACTGTCCTGAGCGTGTACTGCCGGGCAAAGTGGTGCAGGAATTAATTTCGAATGATCGCATCGTCGGTGGCCTGACGCCAGCCTGTTCAGAAATGGCCAAACAGCTGTACCGCACTTTTGTCGCCGGCGAACTGCTGGAAACCGACGCCCGCACAGCCGAGATGTCAAAACTGACCGAAAACTCATTCCGCGACGTCAATATCGCTTTTGCCAATGAGCTGTCACTGATTTGTGACAAACTCAATATCAATGTGTGGGAACTGATCCGGATGGCCAACCGCCACCCGCGGGTCAACATCCTGACACCTGGCGCTGGCGTAGGTGGCCACTGCATTGCGGTTGACCCTTGGTTTATCGTGCACTCAGCACCGGAGCAGGCACGGATGATCCGCACGGCCCGTGAAGTCAACGACTTTAAACCTGAGTGGGTGCTGCAAAAAATTCTGGCAACCGTCGCCAACCACTCATTAAACAAACCTTCAGTGGCTTGTTTTGGTCTGGCATTTAAGCCGGATATCGACGATCTGCGTGAAAGCCCGGCGCTGCACATTGTTAACAAACTGGCAGACAGCTACAACGGCAAAGTGCTGGCGGTGGAACCTAATGTGGAAAGCACCAATAAGCTCAACAGCAAAGCAGAGCTGGTGTCGATTGAGCAAGGTCTGAATGCCGACATCATTGTGATCCTGGTCAAGCACAAAGCGTTTGCTGAACTGGATTTCACAGGCAAGACCCTGATCAACGTGGTTGGCCAGTAACAACGCTGAAAAGCAGCCATAAAAAAGGCGGGGTTTCCCGCCTTTTTTATAAGTTCAGATACGCTTTAACTTACCAAAGCCTGCTGCCGCTCACGCCGCCAACCCCAGACACTGAGAAGTGCCATCACCACCACAGCCAGCAGATTCGTGGCGAAGAAGATCCAGGCCGCAAGCACAGCGCCCAGCTGGCGATAAGCCAATAAATAACCGGCAGAGCCCAACAGCGCGACCCCAGTCACCGCCATCGCCCGCCACTTCATCAGGCCCAGCGCGGTCAGCCACACTTCAAAATACGTTTTCACCAGTGTCAGCCACATAGTGCTGACGACCAGGGTGCAGACCAGCGCAGTTTCGTCGTGCCACTGCTCGGCCAATAACCAAGGGTAGAGCCAGGGGCTGACCAGATGCAGCAACAAATAAGGCAGACTCAGCACCGGCAAACTCCACAGCATCACCTTGCGAAACAGCGCTAACTGTGCCGGACGGCCGGTCTGATGGCTCAGTTTGGCCAACAAGACCTGCGAAAACACCACGGGTAACAGAGTGACCGGCATATAAAGTACGAAGGCCTGCCGGAACTGGCCCAACGCCAACAAAGTACTGAACAGGGCCAGAAAGACAAAAGGAATATTGGTCAGATAAATGGCAAACACATCATGCCAGGCATAACTCAGACGCTGGCGCCAGTTGTGCCAGACCGGCAACGGCGGCTGCGACAACTTTTCACGCTGATATTGCTGCCACTCAGGTTGCAGCGCCCGCCAGGCGGTCCAGTGCGGCGCCAGACTGACCAGCAGGATAGCCAACAGCACCATCGTAATATCGCTCAGCCAGCCGGCAAAAATCAGTGCCACCAGGACCAGCGTCAGCAGCACACTGGCAAATTGGCTGCGAACCTCCGCCGAAAATTGCTGACGACCTTTTAAGTAGCTAAAGCATGCCTGATTGAGCGCCCAACTGAGGCCTATCAGCAGACTGAGCAGATATAGCACGATGGGCAACTCCGCATCCAGCAGCTGACAAATCAGTATGGTCGCGACCGTCATCAGGCCAAAGACCCAGCCACTGATCTTCAGGCTTTGCAGCAACAGACTGATTTTTTGTGCACGGGCACCATGATGGATCAGATAAAAACTGGCGCCAAAAGCAATTGCCGGAAAAAACAGATTAGCCAGCATATAGATAAAGCTGAATACACCAAAATCCTGCTGCAGCAGGTGGCGGGCTAAGGCCAGATTGAGCAACCAGCGCGAGCCAAAATTCAGCCCCTGCGCCACACTGTTGCTCATCATTTTGCGGACAAAGTCGTTACGCCACATCGGCTTGCTCCTGCTGCCATAGCAGCCAGGCCCCGTTGAGCATGCCCCAAGGGATCCACAGCATACCGGAAGTCAATACATGTCCGGCCATCGTCGCCACCAACAGCAACAGCAGATTGAGCACCAGCACACCGGTTGCCACTGAGCCCGGTGCCTGCCGCCAGCCGAGCAGCGCCAGCCGGATAATGCCGCTGAACCACAGCAGGTACCAGCCAAGACCGGCCAGACCAAACCAGATAAATAAATCGGCCGGGTCAAGCTCACTCAGTGGCTTGCTGCTATACAGCGACAAACCGGTGTAACCCACGCCGGTCAGTTGCTGCCACAAACTAAAATGCTGCTCGACCAACGCCCAGTTGTCGCGCACAAATAAATCGCGATTAGAAAGCAAAGTGCCCAGTACACCTTGCTGCTGCAGCAACAATTGATAACGGGCCGGAATAGCAGCGGCGATTGCTTCGAACTGCCAGCAGAGCAGCAGCAACAGCAGCGCCAAAGCGGCCAGAGTATATTTCAGAATGATTCTGTACTGTAACCAGCGCTCCCGCTGTTGCAAAAGCGGGATCAATACTGCCAGTAACACCACACCGGCATTGCCGGTTTTAGTCAGTAAGGTACTGCTGCAAAACAACCCGAGCAGCAGCACAACCGCGAATATCCCTTTGTGCCGCGGCCAGTACCAGGCAAATAAATAGGCGCAGAACACCAACAGCAAGGCCGATAACTCATTGGTGGCTTTGAAGAATCCTTTGGAGCCCAGTTGCTGATCCGGAAAATAATCACTGGGCAGATAAGCAGAAAGACCATAACCGAGCCGGCCCAGCAGCAAGTTCACCACAATGATCCAAAGCCCAATCCACATCAGCTGGTGCAAACTTTGCCGGGCCAGTGCAGCATCCCGCTGGCACAAACCATAGCAATACCAGGCTGCCAGCAAAGGCGCCAGCAGTTTGAGGATCATACCAAGGTCATAACTGAAGCCCGCACTATGACCAAGCTGATAAAACGCCAATAAAGGCCCGGTAAGCAACAACAGCATCGCCAGCGGTAACAGCAGCAGTCTTCGCCCAAGCCAGAGACCGACACTCAGCAACATCAACAGCATCAGCGCTGTTTTGTACAAGGCCGAGACCGGCAAACCAGCGCCCCATTTAAACAGCAAAAAACCGTTCAGCGCGTCGACCAGCAGATAAGTTTTGACCAACAACAGGATCAGTAAATCCAGCCTTCGCTGTAACGGCTGCAGCTGTGCTGCAGGCAATGGCATCGTGGTCATCGGCGCAGCAACAACAGCGCGAGTGTCAGCGTCGCCAGGCTGGCCACCAGCGCGCCCAGCAGGGCGGCAAACGCCAGACGTGGTCGTGCCGGTGCTTTTTCCACCAGACTGGCCACGGGTTTCAATGCGGCGTAATAACCTTGCCGCCATAAATTTTGCTCAGCGAGATTCTGATCGAGCTTCGTGGCCAGCAATGTGCG
Organism: uncultured Rheinheimera sp.; assembly: GCA_966252055.1. GTDB lineage: Bacteria > Pseudomonadota > Gammaproteobacteria > Enterobacterales > Alteromonadaceae > Pararheinheimera. The sequence continues at coordinate 9,230 of CBINNO010000117.1, forward strand.
CTCGCCGACTGTCGTCGCTTGCGCCAGCGCCTGATCAAGCTGTTGTCTGGCCACTTCAAGCAACCCCAGTTGCTGGGTCTGATCACGCTGTTCCACGGTACTAATCAGCTGCCTGAGCACCAGCGCCGCCTCTTTGCTATCCGCGGCTTGCAGGCGCAAAAACAGCAGGTTGCCCCGTCTTTTGTGATCGAGCGAGAAGCGCGCCTGCCAGCTGCGCGCCAGACTCGCCACATCAGCACTGCCCTTGCACAAGGCATGCTGCTGACAAAAGGCCGCATCGCCAAAAGCGGCCTGCCAGGTCGCCGCGTCGCTGAATTGCAGACTGAAACGTGCCAGCTCATCGACCTCCAGCGCGCCGATAAACAGCTGACTGCCATTGGCAAGCTGCTGATACTGGGCACCGAGCAGACTGCTTCGCGAAGCTGTCAGCGAAAAATGTCCTTCGGCACTGGCCTGATAGCTGCGCTGCTGCACCAGCCAGGCACCACCAAGCGCGCCGGCGGCGGCGGCGACCAACAGCCACCATTTCAGGCGCCGCAGCACCAGATAAAGTTGTCCACTGAATTCAAGTTCGGCCTGTAGCATCATTTCGGTCCAAATAAGCCTTTGATGCCTTTGGACAACAGCTGTTTACGCAGCTTGATCAGCCATAACATCTTGTGTTTAAAGTAATAACGGACTTTGCTTTCCAGCAGGCCATACCGGCAGGCGCTGAGCAGCTCTGCCAGCGACATCGGCTCCTGCAGCATAGTGCGGCGGTAAAACGCCTGATTCTGCAGGTTGCGTTCGTTCATCAGCGGGCGGTGTTTTTGGACAAACTGCGCCTGCGCGTTCAACCGCTTTGGCGACGTGGTGATGCGCCCCAGCTCGTGCCCGACATGCACAATATAAGTTGGTTCGGCCAGCCGCAGCGCCGGCCCATAAGCCGCCACCATCCGCAGCCACATGTCATAGTCCTGAAAAGCCGCCAGTTGCTCGTCAAAACCGCCTTGTGCCAACATCCGGCTGGTGCGTACCAGCGCCTGATTCGACAAACAATGCACATCCAGCACTTCCGGTAAACGCACCACTTTTTGCTCGGTATACAGCGCTTTGCGCACCGAACCATAATCCCAGAAATAGCCGGAACAAACGCAGGAATACTGATCGTCATAAGCCGCCAACAGACTTGACAGCCGGTTAGGCAAAAATTCATCATCATCATCAATCCCGGTGACAAATTCACCGGCAGCTGCTTTGATAGCAAGGTTACGGGCCGCGCAGGCACCCTGACCTTTTTCCTGCCGGAACAAACGGATTTGTGGATGTTGGCCGTACAGGTTATTCAGCACTTGCCAGGTATCGTCAGACGAACAATCGTCGACAATCAGCAATTCAAAATGGGGATAATCTTGCGCCAGCACCGACGAAATCGCACGCTGCATCATGCTGCTGCGATTGTAGGTAGGCATGTAGACGCTGATGAGCGGATGCGCCGAAGCGGGACTGTCTGACACTACAGGGTTCAAAGTGTGACTCTCTTTTTATCAGGCTGGTGGTCTTTGTGATACGGCAGGTCGCACAGGCATCATGCTACAGCCTTCCCAACAGGTAAAGCCACAGATATTCCACCAGACTCCACTGACGTTTGATGCGGCTTGGCTGGCTCAGCAGGCGATAAGCCCATTCCAGATTCAGCCGGCACCAAATGGCCGGCGCCCGTTTTACATTGCCGGTAAACACGTCATAGGTGCCGCCAACCCCCATAAAATAGGCCGCCGGGATTTGCTGCTTGGCTTTCTCGATAAACAGTTCCTGCTTGGGGGAGCCCATCGCGACCGTCACCACCCGGGCCCCGCTTTGGCGGATTTGTTCAATCAGCGCCTCTTCGTCTTTAAAGTAGCCGTCCTGGCTGCCAACCACCGGCACACCGGCGGCGGTCAGTTTGTCACGCGTTTGCGCCAGCACTTCCGGTTTGGCGCCCACCAGAAAGACCGGCACCTGTCTGGCTGCGGCCCGATACATGATGGCTTCCCAGGTTTCACAACCTGGCACCCGCTGCACTGGTTTGCCGAGTTTTTTCTGCATCACTTTGACCACGCCCATGCCATCGGCATAACGCAGTTCAGCCCGGTTCAGCATGTCGCGCAGCTGACTGTCTTGCCGCGCTTTCATCACTTTTTCAGGGTTGATGGCAATGGCAGAACCTGCAAACACGCTGCCATCATCTTTGATAATAAAACCAGCCAGTTGCTCCATGCTGGCAAATGCCATCACATCCAGGCCACCTACATTGA
>CBINNO010000118.1:0-11391 GCA_966252055.1 uncultured Rheinheimera sp.
CAGCCCGTTTTGCTGACGGAGCCAGGCCTGCTGGTGATGGACATGGACAGTACCGCCATCGAAATCGAATGTATTGACGAGATTGCCAAACTGGCCGGCACCGGCGATGAAGTGGCGGCAGTGACTGCTGCGGCCATGCGCGGCGAGCTTGATTTTGCGCAAAGCCTGCGCCAGCGCGTGGCGACACTCAAAGGTGCGCCTGAGACAATACTGGCAGAGGTGCTGCGCCAGTTGCCGCTGATGCCGGGTCTCGCTGCGCTGGTTGCCGAACTTGGGCAACGCGGCTGGTCGGTCGCGATCGCGTCCGGTGGTTTTACCTACTTTACCGAAGCGCTGAAGCAGCAGTTAGGTCTGAGTGCCACTTACGCGAACCAGCTGGAAATTATTGACGGCCGGCTGACCGGGCAGGTGCTCGGTGAGATTGTCGATGCCGCGGCCAAAGCGGCGGTGGTGCGCGAGCTGGCGCAAGAGCGGCACATTGCGCCGACGCAAACCGTGGCGATTGGCGATGGTGCCAACGACTTGCCGATGCTGGCGCAGGCAGCGCTCGGCGTCGCTTTTCATGCCAAGCCGCTGGTGCAGGCCAAAGCACGCTATGCGATCCGCCAGGGCTCGCTGTTACAGTTATTGTATTTGCTCGACAAGGAAGACTGGCGCGCATGAAGCATCAGCAGACTTCGCTGTATCTGGATCAGGGCAGCTATCAGCTGCATCTGAAAGCTTTAGTGCCGCATAAAGCCAGTCAGGCGCCGGTGCTGATGCTGCATGGCGCTATTGAAAATGGCCGAATTTTCTACAGCAGCAGCGGCAAAGGGCTGGGCTGTTTTCTGGCCGATCGCGGTTTTCCGGTGTACTGCGCTGATTTTGCCGGCCGTGGTTTGTCCAGGCCTCATGTCAGCGAAGGCTTTGATCAGAACCAGCATCAATTGATTTGCCAGGATATTCCGGCGTTGATTGACGAGCTGTACCAGCGCCATCAGCAAAAAATCAGCCTGATTTGTCACAGCTGGGGCGGCGTGGTGGCGGTGGCTGCGCTGGCGCGTCAGCCGGCACTGACAGGCAAGGTGCGGGCGCTTTGTTGCTTTGGCAGTAAAAGAAGGATCAGCGTCAGCAGTCTGAGCAAAAAGCTGCAGATTGACTTTGTCTGGAACCGGCTCGGGCCCTGGCTGGTCCGCCGGCATGGTTATCTGCCGGCCAAACGCTGGCGTCTGGGGGCTGACGACGAGCCCGGCCGTTTTCTGCTTGATACCATCCATTGGATCCAGGCGGACGCCTTTGTCGATCCGACCGACGGTTTTGACTACAGTGCCGCCGGCCAACAGCTGCAATGGCCGCCGTGCCGGTTTTTTGCGGCGGTCAACGACAAAGTGCTCGGCCATCCGCAGGACGTACAGGCGCTGATGCGCGAAAGTGGCGTCCCCCTGCAGCAGTATCGTTTGTTAGGCAAAAAAGCCGGCGATGCGCAGGATTATGACCATATCTCGATGTTAACCAGTCCGCTGGCGGTGCAGGGGCATTTCAGTGAACTGGCAGACTGGCTGGCAGCTTTGTAGTGGATGGACAGGCGTCAGAGCGCCGGATTGTCCTGCTGCTGAATAAAAAGTTTGCGCTTTTGCTGCTGTGCCAGGATCTGCTCGGCGGGTACGCCAAAGCGCAGCAGAATTTCGTCTGAAATGTCCACCACATCGCCAACGCCCACCACGCTCCACAGTTCTTCTTCCAGCACCTTGGCTTTATGGATGGCATAGACGCTGATGTAACTGAGCTCTTTATTGATATGTTCGGTGTCGGGGCGGCCGGTACGGGACAAATGGATGCGAAAGGCAAACAGCAAGTCATTGGCCAGCGCATCCTGAACAAAATAATGTTTGGCCTGGGTCGATTTCAGGTCGAAATCAAACTCAGTGACAAAACTCTGTTCCAGCTTGAGCTGATTGGGCCGGTAACGGATGAACACTTCGTATATCCGTGGTGGGTCTTGCCGTTTCATCCCTTTGAGCTGATTGGCAAAATGCAGATTGGTGGCGCTGTTTTTCAGCAGCGGCTGCAGATTTGGCCTCTGTTTGTCTTCGCCAAATAAGCTCAGCAGGCGGTGCAGGTTATTGGGCTCCGCCCCCATCCCGAGGATATTTAAGTCATAGCGGATGCCATGGCGGTGCATGTAAAACGGGAAACTGTTCAGCGCTTTGACGTACATATTACGAAGCGCCTGGCCAAGTCCTTGATATTTCGGCGTTTCTTCGGCGAGTGTCAGCTTGGCTCTGTTGTTTTTGATCAGCTGTTCGAAAAATAACCGGCCTTGGTGTGGCGCGTCTTTTTCGACAATTTTCAGGTTCATAATCAGCTGATTTTTGCTGACCGCCATCACTTCGTATTCGAGGTCCTGCAGGCCATATTTGCTGGAAATTTTCTGCATGTCGGGCAGGGCCAGTTGCAGTTTGTCGCCTTTTTGATAAGAAACTGCTTCATGGGCTTCGATTTGCAGGCCCCGGCTGGAGAAATCGCGGGTGTGCGCTTCGATATACAGCTGTTGATTGACCTTCAGCATGACCCGGGTTTTGTATAAAAACCGGCCTTCCGCCCGCAGGTTGACATACTGCACCGCGACAGATTCAAGTGGCGGCAATTCGTCCAGTTTCGGGTGACCAAACACCTTGAGCTGGGCCAGCAGGCTGTCGTCAAAGCTGATTTGCTGATACTGCAGATTACTTTCGGCGGTATTGAGCTCGGTCAGCGCCGCCACATAACGAAAATCCTGGATCAGGTTCTGCACCAGTTGTGGTGGTGGCTGATTGAGCTTGTGGATGTCCTGATCCGCGCTGTCTGGCAAAGACATCAGCGCGTGCGCATCCTGCGGATGGGTGCGGTGGATCACCAGATGAAACACCCGCCAGCTGGGCTTTTGCGCGCCAAAACCAAAAAAGACCGCCTGCAGTTGTGGCAGTTGTACCAGCTCATCGGCGGTTGCACTGTAGAAATACAATTTGCCTTTGGCGGCATGGGTAAAACAGTACAGTGTGGTTGATTTCTCCGCCGGCGCTTTTTGCAGGCAGGCTTTGAGGCGTTTGCCGGTCAGGATCTGCATCAGTACGGATTGCTGACGTTCATCCTGAAAATATTGCACGTGCTGGCGGTTATTCTCAGTGGTCAGCGCACAAACCGGCACCGGTAACCCCTCGCGTACCGCCAGGAATACCGGTAAGGATGCTATCCTCGGCAAATAAAACTGCTCATACCCTTTGACGACCACGGCTTCAAGGGTGTTGTCGAGGTTGACTTTATAGCGGCGTTTATTGCCATGGATAAACTGTTTCAGGAACTCGCTGAACCCTTGTTCGTCCCCCATCGGCAATCTTTTAACCCGGACATACTGCGCGCGGTCTATCACTTCACTGTCGATCACCTGATAGGGGATACCTTGCTGCAGGCCTAAGGCAAATTCTTGCTCCAGCCCTTTGAAATGAATGGCAATTTTCTGCCCGCTTTGCAAGCGTCTGCTGTTGGGGATTTTTAGTTTACTGCCTGAAACCGATAAATCGACGGTAGTTGCCAGAAACTGTTCGCCGTCTTCCTGCTCGACAAAAATGTCGATGCTGAAGTTCATCCGCTCCTCGCCACGGCTGCAGTAACTGGCAAACTGCACTATCCGCGGACCACTTTTGTCGCTGTCTTCTTCGACTGGCGGCGTCAGTTCTTTGGCGGGCAGCGCTTCACCGGAAATCACCGCCTGGATCCGCTGCTCAGTTGCCTGCTTGTGCCGGACCCGATAATTGTTATCGGTGTTCATCACTTCTTCGTACAGCCCGAGCGTGTATTGGCCGTATCTTTTCAGACCGCGTTCAAAGGCTTTGACGGCGGTGTCGTCCATATAATGGGTTTTGCCACCATGTTCATAAGGCCGCACATCACCGTCGACTTTCCCGCGCAGATCGATGTAGTAATTACAAGGCTGACCGAGCCGCTTGAGCTCCATTTTCAGCAGGAACTGTTTGGGCTTGGGCATCTCCTGGGTCAGAATCGCGAATACTTCCCCGAACTCACTGCTGTTCAGTAAGGGGATCAGCCGCTCGATAATACCCAAATAGGGTTGTAAATCCGGAGTTGTCATTCTGCCCTGTATTGCCGTCAGACTGCGACGGTCTGTGATACTATCCAATACAATAAAAGCAATTATTATGCCTATCAATCACTTTGAGGCCAAAGATGGCAAAAAGCAAAACAGCTTATGTCTGTAGTGAATGTGGCGCTGACTTTGTCCGTTGGCAAGGTCAGTGTACAGAATGTGGTGCCTGGAACACCATCAGTGAAGTGCGCCTGACGGCGCCAGCCAAATCCAGCCGGTCGCCCGGTGGCTACGCCGGCGCGGCAGTGGCGAAAATTATCCGGCTCGATCAGGTCGATTTACAGGATGTGCCGCGTTTCAGTTCTGGCTTTGCTGAGTTCGACCGGGTACTGGGCGGTGGCATTGTGCCGGGTTCAGCCATTCTGATTGGCGGCCATCCAGGTGCCGGTAAAAGTACTTTGTTGCTGCAAATCATGTGTCAGCTGGCCGCACAGGGGCCGGCACTTTATGTGACTGGTGAAGAGTCGCTGCAGCAAGTCGCGATGCGCGCCAACCGGCTTGGCTTGCCGACAAACCAATTGCAGATGCTGGCCGAAACTCAGGTGGAAACCATTTGTGAGCTGGCGCTGACGGTCAAACCGCGCATTATGGTGATTGATTCTATTCAGGTGATGCAGATGGCCGATATCCAGTCCGCGCCTGGCAGTGTGTCGCAGGTGCGGGAGAGTGCGGCTTATCTGACCCGTTTTGCCAAGCAGCAACAAATTGCGGTGATCATGGTTGGTCATGTCACCAAAGATGGTTCGTTAGCGGGCCCAAAAGTGCTGGAGCATTGTATCGATTGTTCGGTGTTGCTCGATGGCGACAGCGACAGCCGTTACCGCACTTTGCGCGGTCATAAAAACCGTTTTGGCGCAGTCAATGAGCTGGGCGTCTTTGCGATGACCGGCCAGGGTATGAAAGAAGTCAAAAACCCGTCAGCGATTTTCTTAAATCGCGGGAAAGAGGAAGCGCCGGGCTCGCTGGTGATGGTGTTGTGGGAAGGCACCCGGCCATTGCTGGTCGAAATTCAGGGGCTGGTCGACTACTCGCCACTGAATAATCCACGCCGGGTGGCGGTCGGTATGGAGCAAAACCGTTTGTCCATGCTGCTTGCTGTCATGCATCGCCATGCCGGTATTCAGATGGCCGATCAGGATGTGTTTGTCAACGTGGTCGGCGGCGTGCGGGTCGGCGAAACCGGCGCGGATCTGGCGACTTTGCTGGCGTTAGTCTCGAGTTTTCGCAACAAACCCTTGCCGATGGATTTGGTGGTCTTTGGCGAAGTGGGCCTGTCCGGTGAAATCAGACCGGTACCCAGCGGTCAGGAACGATTGCGCGAAGCCGCCAAACATGGCTTCGGCCGCGCTGTGGTGCCGTTGGCAAATATGCCGAAAGAACCACTGGAAGGCATGCAGGTGATTGGCGTCAGCAAGCTCAGCGAAGCGCTGGAAGCTATCTGAATGCGCAACAAAAAGCCCGCGACTGCGGGCTTTTTTGAGCGCTTGCCACTTATCAGTTTGGCAGCGCAGCTGTTTACTGAAAAGCTTACCCTTGTGCCTGTGGGAAGTTCAGCTGCAATACGGCTTTGGCATCGTCACGCAACTTCACCAGCCCAAGCTCATCGTAGCTTTTGACCATCAGCTGCAGTGCTTCCGGTACCAGCGGCGAATCGCGATAATATTCAACGATATGGCGGGCCCGGTTCGCGGCAGCCAAATGGGCGCCACGACGGCTGTAATAGTCAGCGACCAGCAGCTCATGACGCACCAGCTTCTCTTTGATTTCAATCATTTGAGAACGTGCTGCCGCGGCGTATTTGCTGTTTGGATAAGTTGTGGTCAGAATTTTGAAATCTTCAAAAGCCTGCCGGGTACTGGCCATATCGCGGTCTGCCCGGTCAACACCAAAAAATTCCTGGAAGGAGTTTTTGTCGGTCTGCAGGTTGCTGACGCCGCGCATGTAATACACATAATCCAGATCAGGGTGATTTGGATTGAGGCGGATAAAACGGTCGATGCTTGCCAGTGCTTGTTTAATATCGCCGGACTGGTTGTAGGCATAAATCAAATCCAGCTGGACCTGCCGGGCGACGGGGCCAAACGGATACTGGCTTTCCATCTTTTTCAGCAATTCGATGGCTCTGCTGTACAGGCCTGAATCTAAGACGGATTTGGCTTCGTTGTAGGATTGCTGTGCGGTCTGATTGGTGTTGACCAGCTCGTCGACCGGCTTATTGCCTGCACAACCTGCCAGCACTGCGGCGACGGCGAAAACTGCTAAAACTTTCACTTTCATTAAAAAACCCATCAGGACCCGGCCTTTCGGCTGTCTAGTCCGGCATAAAAACGTTAAAATAGGCAGAATATTTTCGATTCTACCCCAGCGTGTGCACTATTGCACCAGAGGATAACCGGTTCCGACATGACAAAACAGATAAAACTTACAGAAACAGTGCCTGATCATCTGTACGGCAAACGCTTAGATCAGGTGCTGGCCGAAATGTTCCCCGATTATTCGCGTTCGCGGATAAAAGAGTGGATCCTGGCCGGCTGGGTCAATGTCAATAACCGGACCTGCGACACGCCACGCGAGAAACTGCTCGGTGGTGAGCATATCGACATTCTGGCTGAGGTGGAAGAGGACGAAAGATTTGAAGCCGAAGCCATTGATCTCAATATTGTTTATGAAGATGAACATATTCTGGTGATCAATAAACCTGCCGGTTTAGTGGTGCATCCGGGCGCTGGGAATCATGCCGGCACGCTGCTCAATGCGCTGCTGCACCATTGTCCGGGTATCGCCGAAGTGCCACGCGCCGGCATTATTCACCGGCTGGATAAAGACACCACAGGCCTGATGGTGGTTGCCAAGACGATTCCGGCGCAGACGCATCTGGTCGATATGATGCAAAACCGCGAAATCACCCGTGAATATGAAGCCATTGTGCATGGCAATATGACGGCCGGTGGTATGGTGGATGAACCTATTGGTCGCCACCCGACCAAAAGAACTCACATGGCAGTGACCACCAGCGGCAAACCGGCGGTGACGCATTACCGGGTGATGGAAAAATTCCGCAATCACACCCGCATCCGCCTGCGGCTGGAAACCGGCCGTACCCACCAAATCCGGGTGCATATGACGTACATCAACTATCCGCTGGTCGGCGACCCTGTTTATGCCGGCCGGCCAAGACCGCCGAAAAAAGCCGATGAGGCTTTGCTGACTGTGTTACGCGCCTTTAAGCGTCAGGCGCTGCATGCGGTGATGCTGCGCTTTGCTCACCCCATCACGCTGGAGTTGCTGGAATGGCATGTGCCAGTGCCGGCCGATATGGTCGAACTGACCCATGCGCTGCGTGAAGACACCAAAATTCACGGCATGGACAACAGCTGATGGCGCAGGCCCCGCTGGCATTGCTGCAGCAACGTTGCCGGGATCTGGTGTTACCAGACTGGCCGGCGCCCGCGCATGTCCGGGCAGTCTCGACCAGTCGCGGGCTGGCGCAGCCTGAAATTTTTGGTCACTCAACCGGTGTGTTTGCCGGTTTGAATCTGGGCACTCATGTCGGCGACGAGCCCGCGCATGTTGCTGCCAACCGCCAACTGCTGCAACAAAGTTGTCAGATGACTGCAGAGCCGGCCTGGCTCAATCAGGTGCACGGAACTCATGTGCTTGATTTGCAGCAATGGGATGGCCAGTTGGTTGATGCTGACGCCTGTGTCAGTAAGGCTGCAGGTACAGTTTGTGTCGTGATGACCGCGGATTGCCTGCCGGTGCTGTTTTGTGACCGCGCCGGCATTCAGGTCGCGGCTGCCCATGCCGGCTGGCGAGGGCTGTGCGAGGGGGTGTTGGAAGCGACGCTGGCGCATTTTGCCGACCCTTCGCAAGTGATGGCGTGGCTTGGCCCTGCCATTGGACCTGCCAATTTTGAAGTGGGTTCTGAAGTGCAGGCTGCATTTGTTGCCCGTCAGGCAGCCGCCGCCGCGGCATTCAAGCCTGCCGCGACAGCCGGCAAATGGCTGGCGGATATTTATCAGCTGGCGCGTTTACGGCTGACGGCCGCCGGCGTCACGGCGATTTACGGCGGCGAGTACTGTACGGTCGGGGCGCCACAACAGTTTTTCTCTTACCGGCGTGACGGTCAGACCGGCCGCCAGGCCAGCCTGATCTGGCTGACCGGGCGCTAAGTCGGCGAATAGCTCCTGTCGGCCAGAACTTTGACGCAAGTCAATTTTTTGACGGCTGCTGCTTGAAATTTCCACAGGCTCTCCCCATCTTTGCGTTAACTCAGTTTTATCGTGGAGAGAGCCATGCGGTTAGATCGCTTTACCAGTAAGTTTCAGGAAGCCATTGCCACAGCGCAGTCGCTGGCACTTGGCCGTGACCATCAGTTTATTGAACCCGCGCATTTACTACATGCCTTGCTGAATCAGGAAGGCGGCACTGTACGTGACTTACTCAGCAAAATCGGCGTCAATCTCAATGAGTTGCGCTCCAAAGTGTCGCAGTCCATTGAAAGACTGCCCCAGGTCGAAGGCACCGAAGGCAATCTGCAATTGTCATCAGGCATGATTAACCTGCTGAATCTGTGCGACAAACTGGCGCAAAAGCGCAAAGACCAATTCATTTCCAGCGAACTGTTCGTGCTGGCCGCCTGCGAAGACAAAGGCGAGCTTGGCACTTTGCTCAAACAGGCCGGCGTCAGTAAAGAGACGGTGGAAAAAGCCATCGATCAGATGCGGGCGGGCCAGAAAGTCGATGACCCCAATGCCGAAGAGACCCGTCAGGCGCTCAGTAAATATACCGTAGATCTGACCGCACGCGCTGAAGCCGGCAAGTTGGACCCGGTGATTGGCCGTGACGAAGAAATCCGTCGCTGTATTCAGGTGTTACAGCGGCGCACCAAAAACAATCCGGTTTTGATAGGTGAACCAGGCGTCGGTAAAACCGCCATCGTCGAAGGTCTCGCCTTGCGTATCGTCAATAAAGAAGTGCCGGAAGGTTTGAAAGACAAAAGAGTGTTGTCGCTGGATCTTGGTGCTTTGCTGGCCGGCGCCAAGTACCGCGGTGAATTTGAAGAGCGGTTAAAAGCGGTACTTAATGAGCTGGCCAAAGAAGAAGGCCGCGTCATTCTGTTTATTGATGAAATTCATACCATGGTCGGCGCCGGTAAAGCCGACGGCGCCATGGATGCCGGCAATATGTTAAAACCGGCGTTAGCACGCGGCGAGTTGCACTGTTTAGGCGCCACCACGCTGGACGAATACCGCAAGTACATCGAAAAAGACGCAGCGCTGGAGCGGCGTTTCCAGAAAGTGCTGGTGGACGAACCCACAGTTGAAGATACCATCGCCATTTTGCGCGGCTTAAAAGAGCGTTACGAACTGCACCACGGCGTGGATATCACAGATCCGGCGATTGTGGCGGCGGCAACTTTGTCGCACCGTTATGTGTCCGACCGGCAATTACCGGACAAAGCCATTGATTTGATTGACGAAGCCGCATCGAGCATCCGGATGCAGATGGATTCCAAACCAGAAGAACTGGACCGGTTGGAGCGGCGCATTATCCAGCTGAAGCTGGAAGACAATGCACTTGCCAAGGAAACTGACGACGCCAGTAAAAAACGGCGCGACAGTATTCTGGAGCAAATCCGTGAGCTCGATCAGAAATACAACGAGCTGGATGAAGTCTGGACTTCCGAAAAAGCCGCGTTGCAAGGCACACAAAGTATCAAAGCCGACCTTGAACAGGCGCGGCTCGATATGGAAGTAGCGCGTCGCGCCGGCGATTTAAACCGGATGTCGCAGCTCAAATACGAGCGTATTCCGGCACTGGAAAAACGGCTGGATTTAGCTGCCCAGGCCGAAATGCACGAGATGACGCTGCTGAAAAATAAGGTGACCGATCAGGAAATTGCCGAGGTGCTGTCCAAAGCGACCGGCATTCCGGTCAATAAAATGCTCGAGGGCGAGCGCGACAAGCTGCTGCGAATGGAAGAAGCCATCGCCAAACGGGTGATTGGGCAGGTCGAAGCGGTCTCGGCGGTGTCAAACGCCATTCGCCGTTCGCGGGCCGGGCTGTCGGACCCGAACAAGCCGATTGGCTCCTTTTTGTTCCTGGGGCCGACGGGGGTGGGTAAAACGGAGCTGACCAAGTCGTTGGCGCATTTCCTGTTTGACAGCGAAGATGCCATGGTGCGCATTGATATGTCGGAGTTTATGGAAAAACATGCGGTGTCGCGGCTGGTCGGCGCGCCGCCCGGTTATGTCGGCTACGAAGAGGGCGGTTATCTGACCGAAGCGGTGCGCCGTCGTCCTTATTCAGTGGTGCTTTTGGATGAAGTTGAAAAAGCCCATCCGGATGTGTTCAACATTCTGTTGCAGGTGCTGGATGATGGCCGCCTGACAGATGGGCAGGGCCGTACTGTCGACTTTAAGAACACTGTGATCATTATGACATCGAACCTTGGGTCGGATTTGATCCAGGAACATTACAGCGAACAGAGTTATGACCAGATGAAAGCGATGTTGATGCAGGTGCTGACGCAGCAGTTCAGACCGGAGTTTTTAAACCGGGTGGACGAAACGGTGGTGTTCCATCCGCTGGATCACGCCCAGATCAAAAACATCGCTGGCATTCAGCTCAACCGGCTGCGCCAGCGGCTGGCCGAGCGGCAGTTTGGCCTGGAAGTGTCCGAAGCGGCGCTGGATAAAATTGCGGCCGTTGGTTTTGACCCGGTGTTTGGTGCCAGACCACTGAAAAGGGCAGTGCAGCAGTATGTTGAAAACACCTTGGCGCAAAGTCTGTTACGTGGCGATATAGCACCGGGCAGCCTGATCAGCATCGATGTGAAGGACGAGCAATTTGTGGTCAGCAGCAAAGTGCGTCACTAAATCGTGAGTGCGTCGCTAAGTTCTGTGTGTCACTAAGCTCTGCACGTGTGACGACAGCAACCAAAAAAGCCTGAATGTTCAGGCTTTTTTTTGCCCAAACTAAACGCGGTGTGGCATTTCATGCAGAGTATTCCATGCAGATGGCTGCTGATGTCACAGGGCCAATCAACAGCATCTTGTGGGGGCGGGCTGGTGTTATTTCGGGCTGCAAAATTCCAGAATTTGCCGTTCTGTGACTTTCAGTTGTTCCGCCCGCATTTCGTCGGTCATGGCTTTGGACTGGCCGTCAGCCTGTTCGACCGCCAGCGGCGTATCTGAGGTCAGACTTTCGCGATTCTTGCGGGCCGTCTCGCAATTTTGCCGTTTGATCCTGCTGTTGGCTGACTC
>CBINNO010000119.1:0-11233 GCA_966252055.1 uncultured Rheinheimera sp.
CTAATGCGGACGACCAAGCCATGTTGGCAGAGCTGAAAGAAACAGATCCCGAAGGTTACCAGGCGGAGATAGGCTCCGTCTTACCTCATATCAACCGTATTTACGCCAAAGGCCCACGCATTTATCTGGTCGGAGAAGCGGGTTTCTGGGCTGTCAGCACAGATGGTGGCAACAGCTGGCAGCGTCAGCCTGAATTCTATAACGGCTCGTTGTTTTCTATCAGTGAATCGGAACAGGGCACCTTGTTTGCCGTCGGCCTGCGTGGTCATGCGTTCAGAAGCACTGACCAGGGGCAAAGCTGGCAACAGATTCCGTTAAGCTCACCAGCCACCCTGAACTCAGTCGTCGCTGAGGCAGGACGTGTCTGGCTGTTCGGTAACAGCGGTGTGATCTTCCACAGCGAAGATGACGGCGTAAGTTTCACGCTGGTTCCGCAAAAAGAAGGCAAAGCAGTGATGAACGGTTTACTGATTGGCAAGGATTTGTTGCTTGCTACAGAAGTCGGTCTTAAAACAGTGCAACAAGTGGTAAGCCAATAATTATGAGCGCAAATCGTTTCGTCAATAAATGTGAGTACGCGCTGTTTCGCCATCGGGCGGCAGTGGTGGTACTCTTTGTTCTGGCTACCTTGTTTTTATTGTTTAAAGCCAGTCAAATCAAACTGGATGCAGCTTTCACAAAAAATATTCCGCTGGCGCATCCGTACATGCAGACCTACATGAAGCACGCCAAAGATTTTGGCGGTGCGAACAATATTCTGATCTCGGTCTGTGATGCATCCGGCAATATTTTTAATCCGAATTTTTTCGATACTTTCCGTAAAATCCATGATCAGGTGTATTACATGCCGGGCGTTGACCGGGTCCTGGTCAAATCTTTGTTCAGTCCCAGCACCCGCTTCGTTGAAGTGGTAGAGGATGGTTTTGCCGGCGGCCCGGTGATCCCGGCTGATTTCACTTCGGATGAAAAAGGGCTTGGCATAGTCCGGCAGAATGTCGACAAAGCCGGTATTGTCGGCAGAATGGTCGCTGACGACTACAGCTGCGCCATGATCACCGCGCAGTTGCAGGAAATCAATCCGGACACGCTGGAAAAGCTCGATACCATTGCCTTTGCCAATCAGTTGGAAACTGATGTACGCGGCAAATTTGAGAACGAGCAAATCACCGTTCATATCATTGGTTTTGCCAAAATGGTTGGTGACGTCGCCAATGGCGCCAAGGGTGTGCTGGTGTTTTTCGCGATTGCCATCCTGATCACCGCGGTCTTGGTTTATCTGTTCTCCGGCTCGCTGAAACTCACTTTATTACCGCTTGGCTGTTCACTGATGGCGGTCATTTGGCAGATGGGCCTGCTCAGCAGCATTGGTTTTGGCATCGATCCAATGTCCATTCTGGTGCCGTTTCTGGTCTTCGCGATCGGCGTCAGTCACGGCGTACAGATGATTAATGCCACAGGCAAATATGTGGCCAGTGGCATGGATGCCAAAACGGCAGCTCAGGCCAGCTTCCGTAAATTGCTGATCCCTGGCGGCATCGCGCTGCTGTCAGACACGGTCGGATTCATCACTTTGTTGGCTATCGATATCGGTGTGATCCGTGAGCTGGCCATCACCGCAAGCCTTGGCGTTGGTGTGATCATCCTGACCAACCTGATCCTGCTGCCGGTGCTGATGTCCTATATTCATTTCAGCGACCGCTATGTGACCAAAGTTTCAGCACCGACGCCTAAGGCAGACAAAGTCTGGTATTGGCTGTCAGCTTGTGCAGAAAGAAAGGTTGCGGCACCCATTTTATTGTTAACGGCATTGGTGTTTGTATTGGGTTATCAGCAAAGCAAAGAGCTGAAAATTGGCGACCTGCATGCCGGCGCCTCAGCTTTGCACGAAGATTCTCGCTACAACCAGGATACATTCGTCATTACAGACCGTTATGCCATTTCAGTGGATTACATCAATGTGATGGTAGAAACCGAAGCCAATGGTTGTACCTTCCATCCGGTGATGGAAAAGATTGACCAGTTCCAGTGGCAAATGGAAAACGTGCCCGGCGTGCAAAGCGCGGTGTCGCTGGCCTCAGTGTCAAAAACCATCAATGCGGCTTTTAACGAAGGCAATCTGAAATGGCGCGTCTTGCCACGTACCACAGAAAGCCTGGTACAGGCGTCCAGCAGAGTAGAAACCAGCACGGGTTTACTCAATCCCGATTGTTCGGTGATGCCAGTGATCCTGTTCCTGAACGACCACAAAGCGGAAACCATTGAAAAAGTAGTGGCTGAAGCAAAACGCATTGGCCAGGAACTGCAGACTGAACAGACGAAGTTCATGCTGGCTTCCGGTCCGGTTGGCGTCATGGCCGCCACCAATGAAGCAGTGTCTGCCGCGCAGGACCCGATGACCTGGTATGTCTACGGCGCGGTCATTGTGCTCTGTCTGCTGAGTTTCCGCTCAGGCCGCGCAACAGCAGCGGTGATTATCCCACTGTATGTGGTGACGGTACTGGCGACGGCACTGATGACTCAGCTGCAGATTGGCCTGACCGTGTCCACTTTGCCGGTGATTGCGTTGGGGGTGGGGATCGGTGTCGATTACGGGATTTATATTCTGACTAACATGACGCAACCGCTGCGTGATGGCGTGCCATTGCGGACCGCTTATTTCAATGCGTTGAAATCGACAGGCAGTGCGGTGTTGTTTACTGGTCTGACGCTGGCAATCGGCGTTAGTACCTGGGTGTTCTCGGCACTGAAATTCCAGGTTGATATGGGCATTATGCTGACCTTCATGTTTATCGTGAACATGCTGGGCGCCGTTTTTGTGCTGCCGGCACTGGCTGCTTTTTTCTGGCCAGTACAGAAAAAGGCGCACTAATCTGGTTTTAGCGAAATAAAGACAAATCGCATCTTTATGCAGAACTGCTAATGAAAATGGCCTTTTGGCCATTTTCTTATTTAATCGCCCTGAATATCCTGTCAAATCTGGATTTTATGTCTGGTACAACCAGTTGCAAAGCCAGAAATAAAGCTCGAAAAGCACTACAATTCTCAATAAACTTCGCCACTGACACGCTCTGTACACTATGCAAAATAGTCCTGCTTCCCCCGGGCAGAGACAAATCAAGGATACAAAAATGGCACTGATAGACGGTCAACCATCTGTACTACTCCAAAACGTAAGTAAACTGATCCGGCAAAAAGTGAAAGATCAGGTCGAACTGGTTGAGAAATTCGCTTTTACCCTCTACGGCAATGTCGCGCACGACGATCTGGTGGGACGGATCGACAGTGATTTATACGGCGCGGCTTTAAGTCTGTGGCAAACCTTTAACGCACATCCGCAAGACGACGCGATGATCCGGGTGTTTAATCCGGAAATCGCCAAACATGGCTGGGAGTCCAAACACACTATCGTTGAGCTGGTGATCAAGGACATGCCATTCCTGGTGGATTCGATGCGAATGGCATTAAATCGCCACGGCATCACGGCGCATTTATTACTGCACTACCCATTGCAGACTTTCCGTGATGAAAAGGGCAATATCACAGAGTTTCATAAGCTCGGCACTAAGCCAAACCCATCGACCCGCCAGACGGTTTTCCATGTCGAAATCGACCGGATGACAGATAAAACCGCGATTGAACAACTGACCGCGGAGCTGAGCTCTGTGATGCAGGATGTCTCACTGGCCGTGGCGGACTGGCAGCCAATTAAAGACCGCCTGGCACAGGTCATCGCTGAATTGCCTGCACATGCCGGGCCGGCGTCAGCGGCACAGCTCGCGGAAACTCATGAGTTTTTACATTGGCTGGCCAAAGATAATTTCACTTTGCTTGGCTATCGTGAATACCGCATTGTCCCCATTGCGGGCGACTATAAAATCGAAGGTATTGCCGACAGTTCGCTGGGTCTGATGCGCCGCAGTGTGTCGCGCGACCTGATGTTGAGCGATTTGCCGGATGTTGCGCGCAAAATGGCGTTAAGTTCGGATTTGCTGATCCTGACCAAAACCAACAATAAGTCCCGTGTGCACCGCCCGGCTTATATCGATTATATCGGCATCAAACGTTTTGATGACAAAGGCCAGGTGATTGGCGAAGACCGTTTCATTGGCCTGTATTCAAGCTCGTTGTATAACAACAGCGCGGCGGATATTCCGCTGCTGAAAAACAAGCTGGCCAAGGTGATGGAGCGCTCAGGTTTTGCCGTGGGCACTCACGCTTATAAGGCGTTGCTGAACATTCTGGAAACTTATCCGCGCGATGAGCTGATCCAGGCGGATGAAGATGAGCTGCTGGAAGTGTCAACCGGCGTCCTGCAAATGCAGGAACGTGATATGACGCGGTTGTTCCTGCGCAAAGACGCGTTTGGCCGCTTCGTGTCTGCCATGGTGTATGTGCCGCGCGAACGTTATAACACGCAGCTGCGCAAAGACACTCAGCAAATACTGCAGTCTTTCCTTGGCAGCAACGAGCCGGTGGAATTCACCACTTATTTCTCAGAATCCGTGTTGGCCCGCACGCATTATTTTGTCCGGATCCAAGACAGCACTATCGAGTTCAATGTGAAAGAAATCGAACAAAATCTGATTGAAGCCGCCCGTACCTGGGAAGACAAGCTGGCCACAGCGCTGATCGGCACCTTTGGCGAGCTGCGTGGCCGCGAACTGGGCAACAAATACATCAATGCGTTCCCGCGCGCCTACAAAGACGAAATGTTGCCGAACGACGCGCTGGTCGACATTGCCAAGCTGGAAGCGTTAAGTGATGAGCGTCCACTGGAAATGCTGTTCTACCGGCCGCAGGAAGAAGCGGCTGACAGCAAAGCGGTGCGCCTGAATCTGTTCCACAAAGACCATCCGATCCATTTGTCGGATGTATTGCCAATGCTGGAAAACTTCGGCCTGCGCGTGATTGGTGAAACACCCTATGCCGTGCGTTGCCCGGAAGGCTCAGTGGGTTGGGTGCTGAATTTCAGCATGGAAATCAACGGCAAAATGCCAGCCGATTTTGAACAGGCCCAGCAGTTGTTCCAGGAATCTTTTGCCCGTGTCTGGCAAGGTGAGCTGGAAGATGACGGCTTTAACCGCCTGATCCTGGGGGCTGGTTTAACAGGTCGTGAAGCCTCATTACTGCGCGCTTTCGCCAAATACAAACGTCAGATCGGCGGCACTTTCAGCCAGGCTTATGTCGAGTCGACTTTTGGCCGTTATCCGGAGCTGGCAAAACTGCTGATTAAACTGTTTAACGGCAAATTCGACCCGGCGCATCAGCTTGATGCAGAGCAGATTGCTGCCATTGAAGCGGACATCATGGCGCAGCTGGAACAAGTCGCGAACCTCGATGACGACCGTATCATCCGCCGCTTCCTGTCGATTATTCAGGCGATTGTGCGCACCAACTACTTCCAGCCAGCGGCTGATGGCAGCGACAAGCCTTATATCTCGTTCAAAGTGCGGCCGGCGCAAATCCCGGATATGCCGTTGCCGTTGCCGTTTTTTGAGATCTTTGTTTACTCGCCAAAAGTAGAAGGTGTGCACCTGCGCTTTGGCAAGGTGGCACGTGGTGGCTTGCGCTGGTCAGACCGTCGTGAAGACTTCCGCACCGAAGTGCTGGGTCTGGTCAAAGCACAACAAGTGAAGAATACTGTGATTGTGCCGGTCGGCGCCAAAGGCGGTTTTGTTTGTAAGAAGCTGCCAACCACCGGCGGGCGCGAAGCCTGGCTGAATGAAGGGAAAAACTGTTACCGTACCTTTATCCGTGCCTTGCTGGATGTCACCGACAATATCGTGGCCGGTCAAATTGTGCCGCCAAAATCTGTAGTACGGCTCGATGAAGATGACCCGTATCTGGTGGTCGCGGCCGACAAAGGCACCGCCACTTTCTCAGATATTTCCAACAGCATTTCGCTGGAATACAACCACTGGCTGGGCGATGCCTTTGCCTCAGGCGGTTCCAACGGTTATGACCACAAGGGCATGGGGATCACCGCACGGGGTGGCTGGGAGTCGGTGAAACGCCACTTCCGCGAAATTGGCATCGATTGCCAGACCACAGATTTCACCTGCGTCGGGATCGGTGACATGGCTGGGGACGTGTTTGGGAACGGTATGTTGTTGTCAGAACACATCCGTCTGCAGGTTGCGTTCAACCACATGCACATTTTTGTTGACCCGAATCCGGATGCTGCCCGTTCATTTACCGAACGTCAGCGCATGTTCAACCTGCCAACGTCAACCTGGGATGATTACGACAAGTCATTGATTTCAGAAGGCGGTGGTGTGTTCCTGCGCAGCGCCAAAGCGATCAAACTGACACCACAGATGCAGCAGATGCTGGGTGTGACCGTCAGCAGCTTAACGCCAAACGAATTTATCCGCGCGTCGCTGATGATGGAAGTCGACTTGATTTGGAATGGCGGGATCGGTACTTACGTCAAAGCAAGTGACGAAACGCACGCGGAAGTCGGCGACCGTGCTTCTGAACCGCTGCGCGTCAATGGTAAAGAAGTCAAAGCAAAAATCATCGGCGAGGGCGGTAACCTCGGTACCACGCAACGCGGCCGGATTGAGTATGCGATGAACGGCGGCCGTATCAATACCGACTTTATCGACAACGTCGGTGGTGTGGATTGCTCGGACAACGAAGTCAATATCAAAATCCTGCTGAACGCACTGGTGGCCAGCGGTGATATGACTCTCAAACAGCGCAACGAACTGCTGTACAACATGACGAACGACGTGGCGGATATCGTGATTAACGATTGTTACCGTCAGACGCAGTCTATTTCAGTCTCTATGTTGTTAGGCGCCGAGCAGCTTAAAGAGTACACGCGTTTTATCCATGCGCTGGAAAAAGATGGCAAGCTCAACCGCGAGCTGGAATTCCTGCCGTCTGATGACGCGCTGGCTGAGCGGATGGCGAAGGGCCACGGGCTGACCCGGCCTGAAATGTCGATTTTGACTGCCTATGGCAAAATGGTACTGAAAGAA
This sequence comes from uncultured Rheinheimera sp., assembly GCA_966252055.1. Taxonomy (GTDB): domain Bacteria; phylum Pseudomonadota; class Gammaproteobacteria; order Enterobacterales; family Alteromonadaceae; genus Pararheinheimera. Next base: position 6,987 of record CBINNO010000119.1, read on the forward strand.
CAGCTGGTGACGCCGGAGGTTTCTGAAGATCCATACTTCAAACAACTGCTGTTAGGCGCCTTCCCGCCGGTGTTGGTGGAGAAATTCGCCAAAGAGATGGAAAACCACCCACTCAAAGCAGAAATCATTGCGACCAAGCTGGCAAACATGCTGGTGAACGATATGGGCGCCAATTTTGCCCACCGCATGATGGAAGAAACCGGCTCGACGGTGGCAGAAGTTGCCATCTGTTATGCGATTGCCCGTGATTTGTTTGGTCTGGCCGGTGTCTGGAGCCAGCTGGAAGATTTGGACAACCAAATCCCGGCCGAGCTGCAGACCCGCTTGCTGTTCCAATTACGCCGCACCATGCGCCGCGTCACGCGCTGGTTCCTGCGTCATCGCAACAAGGCATTGGGCATTGTTGAAACGGTCAGTTTCTTCAAACCAGCGCTCGCTGGCGTCGGTCAGGATCTGCCGAAGCTGCTGGCAGCTTCCGAAGCAGAATCACTGGCTACATATGGCCAGGGCTTGATGGAGCAGGGTGTGCCGGCGGATGTTGCCCGCTACATGGCGCAGCTTAGTACCGTCTTCTCAGTGATGGATATTGCGCAGGTTGCAGCGCAGGAACAAGCCGATTTGCTGCTGGTTGCCGAGATTTACTTCAAGCTGGGCGACAGGCTGGACCTGCACTGGTTCCTCGAGCAAATCACTGCGCAGCCGGTGGCCAACCACTGGCAGGCACTGGCACGGGCATCCTATCGCGAAGAGCTGGACTGGCAGCAGCGCGCGCTGACACAAGTCGTCACACACAGCTGTGGTGGCCAATGTCAGGCCGAAGAAGTGATCGGCAACTGGCTGCAGGCGAACGATGCAGTGTTACTGCGCTGGCGCCAGATGCTGGCTGAATTCAAGACCACGAAGAGTCATGAATTTGCCAAATTCTCAGTCGCGCTGCGTGAGCTGATGCTGTTAAGCCATCACTGCGACACAGTGAAGTGAGCTGAAAAGGCAGAATTCAGGGCTTAAAAGCTTTTGCCACAGCCCTGTGACAGGTAAAATGCCCCGCACTTTGCGGGGCTTTTTTATGGCTGAGACCTGATACCGGGCCGGCTTGCAACAGAAGGGAATATTATGTTTTATCAATTGGCGCGTTCTGCCATGTTTCTGGCCGATGCGGAAAAATCGCATCACTTTGCCTTAGGTTCGCTCAAAGCTCTGCAACATACACCGCTTCAGATGCTGTGGGCACAGCAAGTCCCGGCGCATCCGGTCACTGTTGCCGGCATCGAATTTAAAAACCCCTTGGGTCTGGCGGCCGGTCTTGATAAAAATGCTGACTGTATAGATGCCTTTGCGCAGATGGGTTTTGGCTTCATTGAAGTCGGGACTGTTACACCCAGACCCCAGGCTGGCAACGACAAACCGCGTTTGTTCCGGTTACCGCAGGCCGATGCCATCATCAACCGGATGGGCTTTAACAACAAAGGCGTGGATTATCTGGTCGAAAATGTCAAAAAGGCGCGCTACAAAGGGGTGCTTGGCATCAATATCGGCAAGAACAAAGACACACCCAACGAGCAGGGCAAAGACGACTACATCGCCTGCATGCGTAAAGTGTACCCTTATGCCACTTATATTACGGTGAATATTTCCTCACCCAATACTCCGGGATTACGTGATTTGCAGTTTGGTGAAGCCTTGCTGGATTTACTGCAGGCGGTCCGCCATGAACAGCTTGATTTACAGGTTCGTCATGGCAAGTACGTACCGGTCTTTGTGAAAATTGCGCCGGATATGGACAGTGTCGCCATCAGCCAGGTTGCCGAAACCTTGCTGGCCAGCCAGATGGACGGCGCTATCGCCACCAATACGACGCTTGATAAATCCGCGGTCGCTGGTTTGCCTTTTGGTCAGGAAACTGGTGGCCTCAGTGGCCAGCCCGTGCGGCATAAAAGTACCGAAGTCATCCGTCAGTTGCGCCAAAGCGTCGGGCCGGATTTCCCCATCATCGGAGTCGGTGGTATCGACAATGCCGCCGCTGCCAAAGAAAAACTCAATGCCGGCGCACAGCTGTTGCAGGTCTATACCGGCTTTATTTATCAGGGGCCGGCACTGATCAAACAGATCGTCAGTGCCTTATAACGATCCGGCGGCGATCATTAAATACTAGGCCAAAATCGTCTTTAACCCATTGATCTCAATGGGTTATAAACAATATAACCTGCTTACTATCAGAAAGACCATCATGATTGAACCCGACATTGACTGGCAGTGGTGTTTTCAGCACCCAAGCGTTTCGTTGCAGACCCGTCATGGGCTGTTGCAATGCACAGTGCCGTTGTCTGTGGGCGTCACCCAAGCTGATGAGGCCTTTACATTGCAGCAGGCGGAGTGGTTCTGGTTGTGCCGTCATGCGCTGGAGCCGCTGCAGTGGCCGGAGAATGCGCTGCTGTGTGCCTGCATTGATGCGGTCGCGCAGCTGAGTTTCACCCAGGAAACTGGCGACAAAAGCTTTTATCTGCAGCCGGTTTCCAGTGTTACCCCCGTGAATGGCTCCTGTGTGACGGCTTTTAGTCTGGTGCAGGTGCTTGGCCAGAATTACGCGCTGGCTCTGGTACTGGCCTCTGATGAAAAGCAGCACAGAGTTCTGCTGTTGTCTGATTTGGACAGCCTGACCGGACGGACGCTGCCCGCTGGACGGACCTTATTGTGTCGGCCCGATCGGCTGTTACCGCTGAGCGTGTCGCAGGCGGCGCTGGCAAAATCAGCCTGATCTGGTCCGAGATCTGGCCATTTTGCCGAAAACATCAACAAACCGTCTGCTTGCTGACTAGGCATCGGTGCATAAATCAGTGAAAATACAAGATCAACAACTCAGATCTTTAGCAGTCAGGTAGTCAGCGTGCAGCCAGAAATGCAGAATTTCGACGATATTCGCCCTTATTCAGATGCGGAAGTGCCGCAGGCCATTGAGCAGATCATTTCAGATCCCGAATTTACCCAAGCCATTATTCGTTATAAGTTTGGTCGCGCTTTTGGTGTGATAAGTCCGATGGTCAAGCCGCTGCTGGGCTGGTATCTGCGCCGGCACTGGCGACGTCTGCAGACGGTCGAGCAAGTGCAGCATTATGTTGCCGGCTATCTGCAGCAGGCGCTCGAACACACCACCGACGGCATCAGTTGCCATGGCCTTGAAAAACTCGACCCGCAACAGTCTTACCTGTTTATTTGTAACCACCGTGATATCGCCATGGACCCTGCGTTGGTGAACTGGTGCCTGCATCAGCATGGGTTTGCCACCAGCCGCATCGCCATTGGTGACAATTTACTGAAAAAGCCTTGTGTGACCGCGTTGATGAAGCTCAATAAAAGCTTTGTGGTAAGGCGCAGTGCCAAAGGGCCGCGTGAGATGTTAAAAGCGCTGAGCCAGTTATCGGCCTATATTCGTCATTCATTGCAGCAAGGACACCATATTTGGATAGCGCAAAAAGAAGGGCGGGCCAAAGATGGTTTCGACCAGACAGATCCGGCCATCCTGAAGATGTTTTTTATGGCTGGTAAAGCAGAAGGCATTGAATTTGCCGACTATATGCGCAGTCTTCGCATAGTGCCGGTGGCGATTTCTTATGAGTACGACCCTTGTGACGAAGCCAAGGCCCGTGAGCTCTACCAAAAGGCCAATGATGGTGCTTATCAAAAAGCTGAGTTTGAAGATATCGACAGCATCATCAAAGGCATTACCGGTTACAAAGGACGGATCCATCTGCAGTTCGGTGATGTGATGCAAGATGGGTTTGACACGCCTGAGCAGCTCGCCGCGCTGATCGACCAACAAATCTATCAGGGTTACCGCATTTATCCGGCCAATCAGTCAGCCGCCGGCGAAACACCCAGCGAAGCAGAGGCCGCGGCACTTTTTGGCGAGCGCTTAGCGCAGATGGCACCGGAAGTACGCAGTTTCGTGCGTGACATGTATGCCAATCCGCTGCGTAACTACAAAAAAGCACTGGGGCAATAATGGCACGTTTTATCACCTACAGTTTTAAAGGTCAGCCAAAGCGTATCGCCTTCAGCTATGACAAACACCACGATATGTTTGAAGCAGTGGCGGCGGCAGAAGGGATTGATCTGACCCGGTTTCTGGCGATGGAACAGCAAATTGCGATGACCACCCGGCATAAATCAGCGGTCAAAGATTTCCGTGCACAGGAATTTCGGCGGATGGGATTCAGTGATATTTATCTGCACAAAGATGAACCAGAGCC
>CBINNO010000120.1:0-11168 GCA_966252055.1 uncultured Rheinheimera sp.
TTGCGCTGTATTGTCGCTCGGGCCGCCGCTCCGGTCTGGCGGAGCAGGCGCTGCAGCAGCTCGGCTTTACCCAGGTCAGCAATGCCGGCGCTTATGAAACGCTCAAGGCCAGCCCGCCGGCGAAACCCTGAAAGTGCGCGCTGGCCGGTTTGCCCTGTCAGCGCTGCTGCGATGCGGAACTAATCACTGCGACTGTCAGCACTTGGCTGCCACATGATTGTCACAACAAACGCTGGTGCCTTGATGAGGGCGGATGGTGACTGTCACCGCATCAAGCGACCATGCACGCACAAACTCGCGCACAAACTTGCGCACAAACTCACGCAGCAGCGTTCAGGCCAGTCCTTGTAACGTCTGCAGGCTCAGCTGCAGCCGCTCTGCGCTCAGCTCGTCGGTGATAAACACCAGTTTGCTTTGACGGTCGTCACTTGGCCATTCAGTCAACACGCCGGCCGGATGCAACAGATGCTGCACGGCATGTACCACCAGCGGGCCGGGAAAACCTTCCACATTCAGAATGGCTTTGAGGCGCAGCAGCTGCGGCCCCAGTACCGGTAATAAATCATCCAGCCAGCGGTCCAGATTGCTCACTTTGACCGGTTGTTCCAGCACAAAACAATAAGCGCGGATGCGGTCATTGTGGCGGTTCGGATCCGGCACCGCCGCGGCGTCTGCCAGCTCGCCACGCAACAAACCGGCCTGGCCGGCAACGGGCTGGAAGCGCAGCTGACCAGTGCTGAGCCAGCTGTGCAGCGGCGTTTGCGACTCAACCGGTTCGACATGGTCCAGCGCCAGAATTTGTTCGACCTGGGTTTCACCATGCAGCACTGTGGCAAGCATGGCGGTCGGGTTCCATTGCCGCACGGCCGCCAGCGTCGCCTGTTGCTGGGCTTCATTGGCCACATCGGTTTTACTCAGCAGCAGTAAATCGGCCACTGCCACCTGCTTTTGCGCTTCCAGATGATGGATCAGCGTGTCGGCGCCGTTGACGGCATCCACCACAGTCACAGTGCCCTGCAGCCGGTAGCTGGTGTTCAGTTTGGGGGTATTGCAAATGGTCTGTAAAATCGGCGCCGGCTCGGCAAGGCCAGTGGTTTCAATCACCACCCGGTCGAACATCCGCTCGCCATTGCGGGCATAACGCCAGGTTGCATCCGACAAGGTTTTCGCCAGATCGCCGCGGATCGTGCAACAAATACAGCCGCTCGACAGCTCGACAATTTGCTCTTCGGTACTTTTGCTGACCAGCAGATGGTCCAGACTGGTCTCGCCAAATTCATTGATAATCACCAGCGTGCGGTTAAATTCGCTCCGCTGCACCAGCTGATTGAGTAATGTGGTTTTGCCGCTGCCGAGAAAACCAGTCAGTAAAATCAAGGGAATACGTTCGTTTGTCATCAAAATACCTGTAAAGCTGCGCTGCATGGGCCTGAATCGTCAAATTAATGTGATACTATCACAATTTATCCTGAAATGGCCGCCTGTGATTGCGCTGCGACCTCTGTCAGCAGCCCGGTCAGCAGCGCTGCCAGCGCGCCTCTGGCTGCAGCTGCCGGCTGTCTTATAAGAACGGGTTGCCTCATTGGCCCAGCGCCGATCTTGCAGCAAATTTTCCGGTACACCCAAGCGATTTTTATTGTTGATAATAATTATCATTTAGATATACTGCCAAAACGCTGAATTTTGGTGCTGTGAGGCCCCTGATGAATTATCGCAAAAAGTTGCCGCCCCTGCTGACACTGGCTTTGCTTGCTGGTTTTCTGCTGTTAAATCAGCAGTGCCACTGGTTTGCGCTGCCGGCGGCCGGAGCCTGAACCGATGCAGATTTGGCAGCACTGGATGAGTGCCGGCAATCAGGCTTATTTTGCCGCCGACTGGCCCGAGGCGCAGCATTGTTATCTGCAGGCGCTGGAGGATGTCTGGCCGGTCTGGCTGCAAAGCACCCGACTGCATGCCGCTTTGCATGGCCAGAGCCAGCTGTTGCTGCAGGCACAAAGCCAACACCTCAGCGAGGAAGAACTTTGCCTGCCAACTTGTTGCATGGTGGTGACGGTGCGAAACCTGGCCTGCTGTTATCGCAGCAGTGGCCAGAGTGCACGCAGCCGCGCCCTGCTGCGCCAGAGTCTGCACTGGCTGATCTGTGCGCTTGAGCAACACAACCTGCCGGCGGTGCTGCAAACGGCGCTGCTCAGCCAACAGGCCGACGTGCTGGCCGAACTGCAGCGTTGCCACAGCTGCGCTTTACAGCAGCACAGTTGCCACTGAGCTGCGACCACTCAGCTACCATCTTTTCGCGGCAACCACGAATTCTTTCCACGCATCCGGCGTCGCTGCAGCAAATTCTGTTGCCGGCCCGCAGCCGGTGGTTTTATAGCACCCAGTGCGTCGAATAAACCTGGCCCTGCCAGTCTTCAATCACCAGCCAGAGTTTGTCGCCGGCTTTGGTCTGCGCCGGCATACTGGCATGCACATGCAGGCCATGTTTGTTGCCATGCAGCAGGCTGCTGTGGCCCTGGCTTAAGGTCGCCAGATCAGGCGGCGTGTCACTGACCAGCAGAAACCCCTGACGGATTTTTTCGACACAGCCCTCGCACCATTGCAGGTAATAATCTTTCACCCATTCGCCGTGGTGGCTGTAAGGCCCCTCTTCGTTCAGCGGCATCGCGGTCACTTCATAAGGCCCCAGCGTGGCTTTGGGCAGCGCGGCGGGAAAGCTGATATTGAGTGATTCATACAAAAACCAGAACGGCAGAATAAGCACCAGGCCGTTCAGTTTAAATTTGTGCCGTTGCCAGAGTTGACGGGATTTGCTCATCGGCCTGCTCCTTCTGCCGCGACCTGCCGGCGCGCCGGCGCTGCGGTTTCGCTCTGTCCACGGGCGGCGCGTACGGTGCGGCTGCCCCAAATCATAAAGCCGGTGATGGCCATGCCGCTCACCAAGAGGCCAAACACAAACCAAATCAGTTTGGTCCAAAGGCCGCCGATGGTGCCGTAGTGCAGCGGATCTGTGATTGACATCACGGTTTCGAGGCCGCCCATCTGCGCCGGTACCCGGCTGTCCGCCACTTCGCCGGTCCAGGGATTGACCCAGACGTTGTAGGAATACTGATCATAAAACACTGAATCGCCAAAACCTGAAATGCGGTAATAATCGCGTGGATGTTCCGGCATCGCGACAAAAGCGGGTTTGAGCTCTGGTAAAAACTGCTGCGCTTTGGCAAGTGCGGTGCTGAGCGGCAACATCTGCGGCAGCTGCCCATTGGCCTGCACTGCCGGCACCTGCTGCACGCTCATCGGCTCGACTTCGTAATAAAACTCGACTTCGTTGTGCCACAGCACCGCCTGCAGCAGATACCACAGACCGGTCAGCGACATCAGCAGCAAAAACCAGATAGACCAGACGCCCGTCAGGCGGTGCAAATCGGCCAGCACGGTTTTGCGGCCCTGATGCAGCCGCAATTTGGGTGCGGTAAAAGACTGCCAGAATCTTTTGTAGATAATCAGTCCCGTCACCAGCGCGCCCAACATCAGCAGCGACATAGCGCTGACCAGGTAATAACCGACGCTGTAACCCTGCTGCCACGGAAATAACAACCAGCCATGCAGACTGCGCATAAAACTGATGAAGTTGATGCCCGGATTAATCTCCTGCACCACGCCGGTGTATGGGTTGACATAAGCCAGCGCCGCCGGCAGTTTTTCGGTGCTAAACGCGATGGCCGTCACCAGATAAGGTTCCAGCACCATCACATGCGTCACGGCAGCTGTAGGTTCGGCCTGCTGCACAGCGGCTACCAGTTCAGCCAGTGGTTTGGCCGGCAGATTGTCCGGGTTACTGGCGCGGGCATTAGGATTGGTCAGCCAGGTCAGCTCATGGCTCAGCACCGCAACAGTACCGGTCAGACAGACCGCCGTAAAAATCAGCCACACCGGCAATGAACACCAGCCGTGTAACTGAAACCAGAATTTTTGACTAAGTTTGGCCATCTCAGGACATCCGCATCATGCCAGCGACTGCAATATCCGCTGCGGCCGCTTGATCAGGAGGCAACGCCGCGCACTGGCAGGCTGACCTCAGGTCAGCTGTTACTGTAGAAAGCGCTACTTTACGGCGAAAACAGGCACAACTCAATCTTTATGAGAATGATTTGCATTAATTATGCGATAAGCGGCTCAACGGCTGTCAGGGCAATTGCCAGCGCAGGATATGAATACGTGGCACAGGGCTGTATTCCAGCAACAACCGCTGCTGTTGCTCGTCATAAGCCGGCGTTGCGCTCAGATTGGTTTGTTCGGCAGGCAGGCTCACCAGTTGTCGGCTCTGCGCGGTCTCAGCCGACCAGAACCGCACTGCCACCCCATCACGCCGGCTTTGCAGGTAAAACACGCCATCACGACTGGCCGTCCAGGCATAGACTTCATTGAGTTCTTCGCCGCTGAGCAATTGCCTGCGCTGACCGGCGGCCCCGCCTTCCAGCGCCTGCCACCACACGCCGCCGGTCCGGCCTTTGCTGTAATAGAAACCGCTGGCGTCGATCATCTGGGCAAAATAGCCACCATCCTGGGTTAAGATCTGCGGCTTGTCGGTGGACGCCGGGTCCAGCGGCACTTTCACCAGCTGACCGTCGATGGACAGGATCACGGCGCTGTCGTCATGCCACCAGGTGGGCCGGCCATGCACTTTGGCACCGGTGGACGGAAATTGGAGCTGACCGGTCTGAACGTCCAGAATGGTCAGCCGGTCCTGTGTTGATTCCGCACTGCGCGAGACAAACAACACTTTGCTGCCGTCGTGCGACCAGCGGGGATACTTCAGCACGCCGCCCAGCCGGGTCAGCTGTTTTTTCTGCTGCATCTGGGCGTCAGCCAGCCAGAGTTCGGCCTGGCCGGATTCAGTGCTGATGTACACCAGTTGCTGGCGGCCATTGTGAAAATCCGGCGCCTGAAAAGCAATATCACCGGCGGTCAGCGGAAACACAGCACTGGCACTGTGCTGACGCAGATAACCCAGCTGAGGGACTGAGCTGTCATGCTGAAAATAAAACTGACGGTCCCGGGTGATACGACTGGCAAAGCTGAGATCATCAATCTCCAGCGTCTGGCTCTGACCACTGCGCACATCCAGCATATGGCCCTGCCGCCGGCCATGATTGGCGGCGCTGTATACCAAGGCAGAGCTGTCCGGCAGCCACTCCAGTCCGCGAATATCAGACTGACCAAAAGTCAGCTGACGCTCCCCGGCGGTTTTCAGCGAGTATAAAAAGATTTCCTCCGACAACCGGTTAGCCCTGCGGGTCAGCGCCAGCCATTGCCCGTCCGGCGAAGCCGCGACATCACGCACCCGTTGCTGGCAAAACTGGCGGCAAGGCATTGCTTCTGTTTTGTGCTCGGGGTCGGTCAGATCGAGCCGGTACAGACTGCGGCCGTCAGCGGTCAGACTGCCATTGAAATACAGATAACGACCATCCGCCGACAAATCCAGATAAACATCCCGATAGCGGCCGCAGGTTTGCAGCAGTTGTTCCTGCAATGTTGGCAGGCTCAGCTGGCGGATCTGACACTGGCCATTCTCCAGGCGTACCGAGTAATAAACCTGGCGGCCATCTTCGCTCAACAAAGGCCGCACTTTGTCATCCGGACCAAAAGTCAGCTGGCGGGGTGCGCTTTGCGGTTCACGCAAATCCTGTAAAAACAAATTGCTGTTCTGGCCGTATTGCTGATGACTGTAAACCAGCAAGTGCCCATCCGGCGTGACGGTCGGGTACAGTGACCAGCCCTGTTGCCGGCTGATCTGCATCAGTTCAGGTTGTGCGACCGGTTGCAGCCACCAGCCAACACCGGCGAGCAACAACACCGCCAGCATCGCCCCAGTCAGCCATAAGCGCGCTGATCTGCCTGCAACCTTGTCAGGCAAAGGCATCGGCTGCGGCGGTATCATCTGGTGCTGCCGTTCAATACCACCCGGCCCCGGCGATACCGGCTGCAAGGCAGACGGCGATACAGGCGCCTGTTGCAGGCGGTAACCTTTTTTACGGACAGTGCCAATCAGCTCCGGCATGCCAAGCTGACTGAACAGCTGGCGCAATTGCCAGACGGCATTGGTCAGCGCTTTTTCTCCGACATAGACATTGCCGTCCCAGACACCATCAATCAGTTGTTCACGACTGACCAGCTGCGGGTAATGCGCCGCCAGAAAACACAGCACTTCCATCGGTTTTTGCTGTAGCAACAAGGTCTGACCGCCGCGTACGACGGTCAGGGTGTGAGGATTGATGTGGATATCCACAATCTGGAAGGCGTTTTGTTCAGACACAGCGGGAAGTAACAACACGATAAACACCGGACCTTCAGTGCATCCTAATGGAAAAACAGGGGCAAGGCCATGCCCCTGTCCGGTGCATTACAGTTTGTACTCGTACCCGAGATAGAAAGTCCGCCCCACCGTGTTGTAGCCGGCATTTTCCTCGAAATACGGATACACATTACGGTTTGGATGACCAACCGGATAAAGCGGCGGCATCGCATCGGTCAGGTTGTTGACGCCAAGCGTCAGCGCACCAAAACGCTCGAAGTCATATTTGGCATTCAGATTGAGCCGTTTATAAGCATCGAGCTTACTCCAGACCTGCTGCTCAACATCTTTGCCGGCTGCATCTTTAAGCACCCAGGTATTCCAGCCTTCGGCGGTGCCACTGTAATACCAGCTCAGATTGACACTCAAATCCTCCAGCGACCAGCGGGCACTGAGTTCGCCTTTCCACCTCGGCAGGTAGTTATCGCGGGTTTCCTCGACCCGTTCGCCGCCGGCATAAGCCTGATATTCCTTTTTCATCAGCATCGACGCTTTGGCCGTCAGCTTCAGTTTACCGGCATCGGCCAGCGCCCATTGCTGCGCCAGTTCTGCATCAACCCCTTGCGAAGCTTCATACGCACTGTTAATGGTGCCGCGCCGCACGCAGAGCAGGTCGCGATAAGCCTGGCCTTCTGGTTGCTGCATGATGTAACCGATGGTGGGCAGGTCATTACAGTTGCTGTACTGACCTGTCATGTCATACACCGGGTTGGCCAGAATTCGGCTGGCGCTTTCGCTGTATACGGCACCATCGAGGCTGATGCGCCAGACATCCAGCGTCAGGCTGGTGTTGTCTGTCAGCTGCCCGACCAGCCCCAGATTGACAAAACGGCCTTTTTCTTCGGTCAGGGCGATATTGCCGGCACTGATCGACTCATACCGGTCGTTTTCTCCGACTGGAAATGCCGGGTCCACTTTGACATTGGTATCGGAAAACGAGCGGCTGATCCCGGCATACATCCGGTGCAGATCCGGCGCCCGGAAGCTACGGCCGGTACTGAGCCTGAGCAGATAATCCTCATGTGGCCGCCAGCTCAGCCCCAGCTGTGGTGTGGTCGCGCCGCCCACGTCCGATTTGTCATCATAGCGGTCATAGCGCAAGGCCAGACTCGCCTCAACACTGCCAAAAGCGGCGTCGGCACTGCGAAGCGGTACTGACAACTCTCCAGCCGCAGCATAACGTTTACGGGCCCCTTCGCCCTGCGTGCCGCCCTGCCCGAGCAGGTTACCGCTCAGCGTGTCAGCGTCTTTATGATCGAAATACCATTCTTTGGCCCATTCGGCCGAAGCGGCAAACTGCAGCGGGCCGGCCGGCAATTCAGCCAATTCGCCGGTCAGCACCGCACTGTACTGGTTAAGTCCTGAACCTGCATCGGTCAGCGTTTCGGCATACAGCTGCTCACGGACTTGCGCCGACATCGGATTGAGCGGGTACCATTTGCCCGGCTCATTGGCCTTGGCCGGATCTAAGGTCAGCACTTTGAGCAGTTGATCGGCTTTCATCTGATTGCGGCCCTGCCGGGTAAAATCACTTTTGCCGTATGCCCAACTGACTTCCAGCTCGTAGTCGCCCAGCTGGCCGGTCAGCCCCAGGCTGCTGGTGAAATTTTTCTGCTTCCCGGTGTAGTCCCGCTGCTGACCGTAGTCGTCCAGCCGGCGGTACACACGAAATTCACGGCTGCTGGCAAAATCACTGGCGGTGTAACTGAAACTGCCAGGGTTGCTCCGGTCCATAAAAATGGTCGGACTGATACTCTTTTGCGGGTTGCCGCGGGTGGTGGTTTTGTCACCATATTGCAGCAACGCGTTGTAATTCCACTGGCTGCTCAGTTCACCATGCTGGCTCAGGATCAGATTCAGATCTTCTTTCGCGGTCTGTACCCCTTCGTCCCGATTGACATCGTACTGGCATTTATAACGCGGCGCGTCCGCCACCCAGACACCGTAGTCACCAAACAAAGTCTGGCACTGCTGCTGACTGGCCATCACGTATTCGTCTTTGTGAAACACTTTGGAGCGGTCGCGGATATAAGCCGACGTCGTGCTGTAAGTATCGGTGCCATCCGGCCCCAGCCCGGAGGTCAGCGCGCGGTCGCCCCCCCGCAACATTTCGTCTTCGCTGTAGTCAATCACCAGCACCGTCTGGCCAAAGCGGCTGTCAAAGCCACTGGTCAGCGCCAGCTTGTCTTTGTCACGGCCGCCATGCTGTGGATTCTCGTGCCGTACATTAAACCGGCTGCCGGCAAAATCTTTTTTCAGGATGATATTCACCACCCCGCCGATGGCATCTGAACCATAAATGGCCGAGGCGCCGCCGGTCAGGATCTCAATGCGCTCTACCGCGCTGCTGGGGAACGTCGAAGTATCGACAAAGTTGGTGGTACCGCCGGTAGCTGTCGGAAATTGTGGCACCCGCTTGCCGTTGACCAGCACCAGCGTGCGGTTTTCCCCCATGCCCCGCAGGTTGATGGTATTGGCGCCCTGAGTCCAGCTGCTTTCATTGCCTTCAACGGTGCGTCCTGCATTGCCGATGCCGGCTTGCAGAATTTCTTCCACACTGGAAAAACCGGACAACTCGATGTCCTGTGCTGAAATCACCGTCACCGGCGAAGTCCCTTCCAAGTCGGTTCTTTTGATCCGCGAGCCGGTGACTTCAATCCGCTCCGGTGCCTGCTGCCCGGCCGTTTGGGCCGAAGCTGCGGTCGTTTGTGCCTGCAGCTGCGGCGCCAGCAGCATCGGTAACAGCGACAGGGTAAAGATGTTTTTGTTCTGTTGCATAAATCCAGTTCCTGGAAAATGCCGGCGATCAGCACCGGCGCAAAAAATTATCAAGTTGTTATTGCAGGGAGACTGCTCTGTCATCTTCAGCGCCTTGGATGACAACTCAACACAACCTGACTCTTTTCTGTGCCAGTTCTGTCTCTATTAATATCTATTCATTTTAAATCAATAAGTTAAAATCACTGTTTATATTGCGCACTGCCATCTGTCAGCGGCCTTTTCTGACCGTCCAGCCCGGTTTTAAACCACTCTCCATTGGCAAAATGCAGCACTTCGCCCTGCTGGCCTTTTTTGATATCGCTGTCGGTCGACAGGATCAGCCCCTGATGATGCTGATAAATCTGGTCCATCGTGGTGTGACCCAGCACCAGCCGTTTCGCGCCAAATCGTTGCAATAACACCGCAAGCCCGGCAGCGCTGAAATCACTTTGTTTACGAAATTGACCGCGGTACCACAGCGGCCCCTCCGAGCCCTGCAAAAAAGCCTGCAACGCATGGTCGGTTAATTGCTGCCGGCTCTTACCAAGGCTGTCACGATAAGCGCTCTGTAACTGCTCCGGCGTAAAGTCGAGTTTGCCCAGTTGCGGCGACAAGCCTCCGTGCACAAACAAAGTGTCATTCAGCCGGACAAACAAGGGCTGGCGCCGTAACCACTGCCCCAGCACCGAATGTTCATCGTACAGCTGCTGCTGAGACTGGCCCGTCAGCTCACCGACCTGGCGGTAATCATTGTGCAGGTAGCGCAAATCGCCGCGCAGCACCATGGTTTCATGATTGCCGGGCAAAAAATGCAGCCTGCCACCGGCCGCTGTCGCCTCCCGTTGCAACTGATACAGCTGCCATAACGCTGCGGTGACACCATTGCCTCGGTCCATCACGTCGCCGACCACCACCAGGTGCCCGTCGGCAAACTGCCAGTGGCCGGCAGCATTCACCACGCCGGCAGCCTGCAACAGCTTCATCATCAGGGGATACTGACCATGAATGTCACTGATTGCCGCCAGCCGCCGGGCCTGAAATTGCCAGGCAGGCAATGCCGCCTGCTGCTGCCGGCGGTCAGCGTCCTGCAGGCGGATCTCCTGTGCATACCCGCACAAGGGCCGCAGTGGCTGGTCTGGCTGCCACGGCCGCTGCTGTAACTGGCCCTGACAAATCCAGCTGGCCTGCAGCGCGGTGTCACCTTGCTGATAACGCACATAAGGACCATCGGTCACCGGCTGGGCTTGCACCATCTGACAGAAGCCAGCCAGGGCGACAAAAGCAGAGACAACAAATTTCATCAGTAAACTCCATTGTGAACTTAGTGCTCAGCATGCCAAAGGTGCTCAGACAGACCTAGCCGGCAGACAGCTGCCAGTGTCGGTTTTGTCTCTTTTAATCTCCTTTTCGGCCCATTTGAAAGTTATTGGCTTCTTTGCGTGTCTTTACCGCATCTGTCCATGCCAGGAAATTGCGATGTCAGCTGTGTTAACCGGGCTTCCCCGCCACTTTGATTTTTTACCGCTGTTGCTGCTGCGGCTTTACCTGACGCCGGTGCTGGCGCAGGCCGGCTGGAACAAATACCAGCATTTTGACGACACAGTTGCCTGGTTTGGCAATGCCGAATGGGGGCTGGGGCTGCCGTTGCCGGCGCTGCTGGCCGCGCTCGCTATCGCGGCGGAGCTTGGTGGCAGTCTGTTGCTGCTGCTTGGTTTGCTGACCCGGCTGGCCGCACTGGCGCTGGCGGTCACCATGGCGGTGGCGGCGCTGACGGTGCATGCACAAAACGGCTGGCTGGCGATTGCCGATGCCAACAGCTGGCTGGCCGACGGCACCTTGTGGTCTTCAGAGCGGGTGCAGGCGGCGCCGGAAAAACTGGCGCGCGCACGGGAATTACTGGAACAACATGGTCATTACGACTGGCTGACCAGCAGTGGCGAGCTGGTCGTGCTGAACAACGGCGTGGAGTTTGCCGCCACCTACTTTTTGATGCTGCTGGTGCTGCTGTGTTTTGGTGGCGGCCGTTATGTCAGCTTCGATCACTGGTTGGCGCGTC
>CBINNO010000121.1:0-11145 GCA_966252055.1 uncultured Rheinheimera sp.
CCGTTAACCGCAGATATTTTGCCAGAGCAACCAAGCTTATGTTTTACTGGGTTTTTATCAGCTTGCGCTCAATCAGCTTACCTTGCTCCGGAGTGTTGTTATGAAGTTATCCCTGTTCACCCTGTTGCTGGCTTTGCCCGCTGTGGCTCAAACCAGCTATGAGCTGGATCTGGCAGGGCGTCAGCAGCATCAGTTACAGGTACTGGCTGAGTTCCAGACCGCCGACAGCCAACCGCTGGAGCTGAGGATGGCAGCGGCTTCGCCAGGGCGTTATGCCCGCCACGATTTTGCCAAAAATATCTATGCACTGAAGGCGACAGATGCCAGCGGTCAGGCCTTACAACTGCAGCGAACCGGGCCATCCAGCTGGCTGGTCAGTGGTCATCAGGGCGTGGTGAAAGTCAGCTATCTGTTGTTTGGTAACAGAGCCGACGGTACCTACAGCCAAATCGACAGCCGGCATGCCCACCTCAATATGCCCGCCAGTTTCTTATACGCGCCGGCTTTGGCCACGTTGCCGGTCCGGCTGAAAGTCAAAGCGCTGCCCGAAGGCTGGCGCGCTGCCACTCAATTGTCACCGCAAGCCGATGGCAGTTTCAGTGCTGCCGATCTGGATTATTTTATGGACAGCCCTCTGGAGATCAGCGCCCATCAGTTGCTCAGTTTCGGGCAAACATCAGCCGGCAAAAACTACCGGATTGAACTGGCATTGCACCATGAGGGCAGCGAGCAGGCCGCTAAGGTACTGCTGGAAAAAACCGAAGCCGTGGTGCGCCAGCAACAGGCGGTATTTGGCGAGCTGCCAGACTTTGCCAATCAGCGTTACACCTTTATTGCTGACTATCTGGCCGGTGTTGATGGCGACGGCATGGAGCATCGCAACTCGACGGTGGTCAGCAGCAGCAACTCGCTGGCGCAGAGCAACTACCGTCAGATTGAAACCATCTCGCACGAGTTTTTTCACGCCTGGAATGTCGAGCGTTTGCGGCCCAAAAGCCTGCAGCCTTTTGATTTCAGCCAGCCCAATATGAGCGAAGCGTTGTGGTTTGCTGAAGGTTTTACCAATTATTACGGCAAACTGACCCTCAAACGCAGCGGCCATTTTAATCTGACCGATTATCTGGAAAAGCTCAGCGCGCCGTTGAATCAGACCCTGCAGGCGCCGGGCCGGCGTTGGTATGGGCCTGTTGCGATGAGCCAGCAGGCAGTATTTGTCGATGCAGGCGTTGCCGTCGACCCGACCAACTACGGCAATACCTTTTTATCCTATTACACCTACGGTGAAGTAGTGGCACTGGCGCTGGATCTGACGCTGCGCAGTCAGTTTAATACCGACCTCGACGCCCTGATGCAGCTGATGTGGCAGCGTTTTGGCAAAACAGAGCAGCCATATCAGCTGGCTGACATCGAACAGGCGCTGGCGCAAGTCAGTGGTAACGCTGAATTCGCCGCGGCGTTTTTCCGTGACAGTATTCAGGCACCGGCGCTGCCGGATTTCAGTGCCTTGTTTGCTGAGTTTGGTCTGAAACTGGAAGCGAAAAATGCCGACAAAGCCTGGCTGGGCCCTTTGCAGCTGGAAACTTACGGTGATGCGCTGCGGGTGAGTTCGCTGGCTCGGGACGGCACGCCCTGGGCCATTGCCGGTGTGACCGAAGGCGATTTGTTGCTGCAACTGGGCGAAGTACGGCTGCGCACCGAAGAGGATTTGGCCACTGCGCTGAAAAACCTCAGTCCCGGTGAAGCTTTAACGCTGACATTACGCCGTTTTGATAAGCCTTTGCAGTTGACCCTGACGATGGCGGCCGACCCGGAACTGGTGCTGAGCCTGGATAAAAAAGCCGGCCGGACGGCGCAAAAACGCCGTGACAGCTGGCTGGGCGCGAAAAAACTCTGAAGGCTGTATTGGGGCAGATGGCTGGCCGCTGGCCAGACGCCTGCCTGTTCAGACGACGGCGTCGACGACCTGATAAACGCCGTGCAACAACAAAAACACCAGGCCAAGCAGGCTGGTATTCAGGCTGTACTTGATCACTTTGTACAACGCCGGTCTGGTTTTTTTCAGGATTTTGCCCTGCCCAAGCCACGGTGATACGCGGGCAAATAACGCACTCGCCTTGCCAATTTTGTCTTCGCTGGTATTGGGCACGACAGTCGCCCGCACCAGCGCACTATAAAACCAGTTAAACACCCGGCCGGGCCAGTACATCGGCCTTTCGATGTCGCACATCAGGAGCAGCCGGTACTGGTCGGTGTCGTTGCGGACAAAATGCGGAAAAGTCTCATCAAACACAAAGGCTTCGCCATCTTGCCAGTGCCGGGCCTGGCCATCGACATTGATAAAACAATCGACTGAATTGGGCACCATCAGGCCAAAGTGATACCGCAGCGAGCAGGCCAGCGGATCTGAATGGATGGTCAGCTGCGAATGTGGCGGCAGCAGCGAAAACATCGCGCCTTTGATTTCCGGAATTTGCGCCAGCACCGCCAGCGTTTGCGGACAAAGCCGGCGGGCGCTCTGGTGCTGATAGCCGTACCAGCACAAATAAAACTTACTCCAGCCATATTTAAAGAAAGTGCGAAAACCGACGTCGTAATAACCAGGGCTGCCGGGTTCATTGGTTTGGGCAAAAGCTTGCTGGTCAAACAGCGCTTTGGCTTCGGCCAGGATCACCGGGTAATGGGCGTTAATCAGATGCAAATGGCGAAATTGTGCCAGATCCGGATAAGCGCAGCGCGCTTGTGGCCGGGTAAACAAGTACAAAATACAATTGAGCGGCGCGAAAATGGGCCAGCTTTTGCGCAGATACTGGGTGAAATTGCGGTAACGGGCCTGGCTGCGCAGGCGATAGACATAAAACACGGTACCGCTGCACCACAGCAGCAGACAGACAGAGAACAGCATCAGGCGTCCTTATTATTATTGTTATATGGCTCTGAGAAGGCAGATGGCAGCCTGAGCGTTATGTGTTGCCTGTCAGCGACAGCTCAGCCCCGCAACCGCAGTGCGCTGACGAACAGCACAACAGCTTTGGATGGCAATAAGATGACAACGCAGGACAAGAAACAACGGTTTTAATGTGCCAAAGCGGTCAGAACTTGTCCAGCGGCATTTCTCGGTGGAAAGTTAACTGAAAGCAGGTCGTACCAGAGGCAGAGCTGGCGCTGATCTGGCCTTCATGCAACTGGACTATCGAGCGGACCAGCGCCAATCCAAGGCCGGCGCCTTCGCTGTGACGCTGGCGCGATGGATCGGCGCGGTAAAAGCGTTCGAATAACCTCGGCAGATGTTCGGGCGCAATATCCGGCCCCTGATTGCAGACTTTGAGTGTCAGCTGTTCTGGCTGCGACTGCACATCGACCTGCACCACTGAGCCCGGATCTGCATGGCGGATAGCGTTGGACAGCAGATTCGACAGGGCCCGCTGCAGCATCACTTTGTCAGCGGTCAAGCTGGCGCCGGGCGGCCCCTGAAATTGCAGCCGGACATTTTTTTCATCGGCCAACAGCTCAAAAAAATCAAACAGTTGCTGACAAAGCGCGGCGAGGTCGACCGGCTTTGGATCCAGGCGGATCAGGCCATGATCGGTTTTAGCCAGCCACAGCATATCATTGACCATCCGTGCCAGTCGCTCCTGTTCCTCCAGATTGGAGTACAGCAGTTCGCGGTATTCTTGCAGACTGCGCGGCTGACTGAGGCTGACCTGAGTCTGGGTGATCAGATTGCTCAGCGGCGTGCGCAGTTCGTGGGCGATGTCAGCCGAGAACTCGCTGAGCCGGTCAAAACTTTGCTGCAGCCCCTGCAACATCTGGTTAAAGCTGTGCACCAGCTGAGTCAGTTCGGCGGGCACTTGTGCCGGATCCAGCCGTTGTTGCAGCCGGGCCGTGCTGATGTCGGCGATTTGACTGCTGAGCCTGGCCAAAGGCTGCAGACCCTGACGGATGCCCCACCAGGCCGCCAGTAAAATCAACAGGGCGGCCAGACCAATGGTCAGCCATAACGTCAGCAGCAGCTGGTCCAGATAACGCTGATGGAAGGCCAAAGCCATGGCGACCGCCACCTGGCGGCCATCCGGCAGTTGCAGCACTGCGCCACGGAAACTGTCAGCACCATCGGCCTGTTGCCACTGGAACAGCGCGGCCGGTGTGATTTGGTCCACCGGACGGGCCTGTTGCCACAAAGGGCGCAGATCGGCACCGGCCGCCGTTTGCAGCAGCTCGCCCGACGGCGCACGAATTTCACTGAAACGCTGATGATGACCGGCAGCCGACAATGCTGAGTGCTGATGCATGCCGTGCTCGCCGGCAGACGGATGCGGCTGCTGCGGCCACTGATGCACCATGGCCTGTGCCGCCAGTTGCAAATCACCGGCATCCAGTTCAATAAAATGCCGCTCGATCGACCTTTGTAATAAAGTCGCGAGTATGGCGGCACAGCCGAGCACCACCAGCCCAAGCAGCAGCATGACCCGGCGTGCCAGCGCCATCGGCGCTTTAGTCGTCATGACCGGGCAGCTCCAGCTTGTAGCCCATGCCGCGCACTGTGTGGATGAGTTTGAGGTCAAAATCATCGTCGACTTTGCTGCGCAGCCGCCGGATCGCGACGTCGATAACATTGGTATCGGAATCAAAATTCATGTCCCACACCTGCGAAGCAATCAGGCTGCGGGGCAGCACTTCGCCGCTGCGTCTGAGCAGCAGTTCCAGCAAGGCAAATTCTTTTGGCGTCAGGTTGAGTTTTTTACCGCCGCGGCTGGCTCTGCGTTTACTGACATCCAGTGTTAAATCAGCCAGTTGCAGCCGGTCCGGTTGTGGAGCAGCCTGGCCACGGCGCAACAAAGTGCGGACCCGCGCCAGCAATTCGGTAAAAGCAAAAGGTTTGATCAGATAGTCATCGGCGCCGGCTTCCAGCCCGCGGACTCTGTCATCGACAGTGTCGAGCGCGCTCAGCAGCAACACCGGCACCGGCCGGCTGGCCTGGCGCAAGGCTTTGACAATCCGCAGGCCATCGACATCTGGCAGCATCACATCAAGCACCAGCAGGTCGAAAGTTTCGGTCATGGCCAGGTGATGGCCGTCCAGGCCGTTGCGGCACAAAGTTGGATTAAAACCAGCCTCCCGCAGGCCCTGCTGCAGGTAGTCGCCGGTTTTTTGTTCATCTTCCACTATCAGAATGCGCATCAGAATTCCTGTTAAGGCCCACGCCAGTCTGGCGTTTTAAGGCAGACAGCCCGATGACGGCCGGATGACAAGATTGTCATGGAAAGTGCCGGCCACGGCAAGCCGGCGCTGCATTCATCTGTGTTCATCGGCGCGCTGGCGGGGGGAGTCGTTGCTGCCAGCGCGATATGGCTGCGGGTGCTTTGGGCGACAACCTGCCGGCGAGGTTCAGGGCTGACTGTTAATCAGGTGCAAGCGGCGTTGGCGGTCATTGAAATAATGAAACGCCTGACCATCAAAATAACCGTTTTCTTCCAGCATGATGCGGACCGGCGTGTCCCAGCCTGGCAGTGCCGTTTCGACATTCAGTTCAATGGAATAGGCGGTATCAGGCCGGAGCGGGTAATCGCCCGTGCCCGGCGTCCCTTGCTGATTATCCCACATGCCGATGGTCGGGCCGGCGCCATGGCCATGGTGGCCAAGCGGATGGCTGTAAATGGTGGCTTTCAGGCCGGCTTGTCCAGCCGCCTTAAGCGTCTGCGCCAGCAACTGATTGCCGCTCAGGCCGGTTTTAAAGCGACTGGTCAGCAAATCCTGCAGCTGATTGCCTTTGGCCAGCGCTGCCACCAGCGCGGCCGGTGGCGCCGTTTCGCCTGGTTTGAGCACATAAGCATGTTGCTGCTGGTCTGAATTGAGCCGTAAATAGCTCAGGCCAAAATCGACATGCAGCAAGTCGCCGGGTTGGATAATCGTTTGATCTTTTGCCGCGCTGAAGGCTGTGACGTGGTCAAATGCTGGCTGGCGGGCCCGCTGGACAGACACTGTCGGATGAAACCAGACCGGTAAACCGAGCGCGGTGCTTTGTTGCCGCAGCCACCAGACCACATCCTCGGTGCTGGTTTCGCCGGGTGTCACCACTTCATTGGAAAAGGCCCGCGCAATCAGCTGATGGCCCAGCCGTGCCAGTTGCGGATAATGCGCCAGCTCGGCTTTGCTGCGGCTTTCCAGCCAGCCAACAGCCAATCTCTCTGCGCTGACCAGCTTCTGGCTGAGCTCAGGCCCAAGACTGTCTTTCAACAGCTGTTGCTCGGTGGCAGCGAGACCATCCGCGTGACCAAACAGCAACGACTGATTGATGCCGATACGCTGTGGTTTCTTCGCGGCAATCAGCTCACGCAGCGCTTGCCATTGATCCGGCTGTTGTTCCGGGTCCCAGGCTTTATTGAAAACACTGCCGACGTTATAGCGCGCAACGGCGTAAAACTCTGGCGCTTTGCCAGCGCCCGGGTTGAAAATCACCAGCATGGTGCGGCGCCGGGCCGACAACCAGGTCGCCGGCAGCATGGTTTTCAGCACCGGATCTTCGTTGTATTCGCGTGAGATCAGCAGCCACATGTCGATGTTTTCGCGCGCCATCAGGGCTGGCAGCAACTGATGCAGCCGGGCGCTCAGCAATGAGTCGATGACTTCGGCCTGCTGACGTTCCGGTAATACCGCGTCAACCGCCAGCGCCGCCGGGCTTAACAATAAACATAAAGTCAGACTAATGCTTTTCATCATGTCCCTGCAGGGGTAAAGGCAGTTATGGTTGAAAATTATCCTAAAAGAAAACCGCGCGGCACGACAGCCAGTTGAACGGCAAATCCGGTGGATTGGTCTGTTGCAGCGGCCCTTTGTAGCGGTCCTTTGCAGAGCCCTGCTGATGCCTGTTGCGGGTGACAAGGCGACAGCGATGGGGGAAGATGGCCGGTGATATCCGCGAAAGACCGGCAGGCGCAGCCGGGTTCTTTGGCAAAAAGGTCGCCAACCAGAGCCGGCAGGCGCCAAGGAGCATGATTGTATGGATCCGCACGACCACATCTGGCAACAACAAACCGTTGCTTTGTTAAGGGCCGATCCGCTGCGTATGGCCATACTGCAGCAGGCACGGGCACTGCAGTTGCCGGACTGGTATCTGGCGGCCGGCTTTTTACGCAACGCCATCTGGGATGCGCTGCATCAGCAGCCGATGACACCACTCAATGACGTGGATCTGGTGTATTTTGAGCCGGACAACCTGAGCACGGCTGCCGAACAGTCGGCGGAGCAGCAACTACAGCAGCAATTTCCAACGCTGCAGTTTGAAGTGCGCAATCAGGCACGTATGCATCTGAAACACCAGCACTCTCCTTATGCCAGCTGCGGCGATGGCATCCGGCGCTGGGTCGAACAGCCGACTTGTGTCGGTGTGCGGCTACAGCCGGATGATGAACTGGTATTTTTTGCGCCTTTTGGCCTCGGGCTGAATTGGTCGCTGCAGGTGACTGTCAATCCGGATTTCCCGCGGCCAGCTGTTTTTGCACAGCGGGTCACGGCAAAACGCTGGCCACAGTTGTGGCCGCAGTTGCAGATCGATAACCCTGACAGCAACAGCGGCTGACACGCCTTGCAAAGCGAGGTCTGACACCCCAGATCCAGTGTTCATCCAATGATCAGACACTCACGAATGCCCGTTTCTCAGCACACCAAGCCTGACGCTACCTGGTTGCCGGCTGCTTTCTGCCGGCGTTTGGCCGTGCTGCTGGGCGCTTGCTGGCTGGTATGGTTGCTGGCTTTTACGTTGGAGCCATCCGGGGGAATAGCGTCGCTCGCACACCCTGCTGATGCATCTGGCTGGCAACAGGCGCCGGCACAGCTGGAGCCGATACTGCTGCAGGCCCAAAACGAGCGTGCCAGTGCGCAGTTATTCTTGCACCCGAAACAACAACCGCTGTATGTGCTGGTGGCTGAACCTGTGCTGCTGTTGTTGCGTCAGCTGGCGCTGTTGTTGCCGGTGGTGCTGGTACTGGCCTGGTTTATCCGCGCGGGCCCCAGGCGCAGTTTTCGCCTTGCGCTTTGGCGTGACGCCAATCTTTGCTGCAAGAGGCAGCTCTGTCACTGAACACTTCTGTTGCATTTGAAAAATTCAATTTTCCAATCAATAGAGGTATTTATGTCAAATTTTAAACAAAAAACGCCTGTGAAAAGCCGCTGGCGTCTGCTGGTGCTGTTGCTGCTCTGCCTGATCATCGTGTTGCAAGCTGTTGGGCTGCCAGCCGCCGCACAACCGGCGCGGGTTGAAAAGGCGGCTGCCAAAACGGCGCCCGCGGCCACAACAGCTGTTGCTGAGAACCCGGCAAAAACTGCCGCCATACCGCAAAGCCTGACTGCGGCCGAGCGCAAGATGGCGCTGGCGCAACTGGCCGATATTTTAGCTGCGCATTATGTGTTGCCAGAGACGGCGACGACGATGTCGGATGCGCTTCGCAAAGCCGAAGCGGCCGGCAGTTTTGATCATCTGCAAAGCAAGGCGCAGCTGATTGATGAAGTCGGCGACTGGCTGCGTGCTGTCAGCAAAGACGGTCATCTGGGGCTGGAACTGACGGAAAACTACGGCGAAGTCACCCATGTCCTGCATGAAACCGATGAAAAGCGGCGCAATAATTTTGCCTTTGAGCAGCTGATGATCCTGCCTGGCAACATTGGTTATCTGAAGATGAACAAGTTCGTGCAGGCTGATGAGGCTTTTGCGGTGGCGTCTGATGCGCTGCAGTTTTTAAGCCGAACTCATGCGCTCATTATCGACTTGCGCGAAAGCGCCGGTGGCTCGCCAGAGCTGGTGCGTCATCTGCTCAGCCATTTTGTGCCGGCACATGCGCTGCTCTGGCAGCTGGAAAGCCGCAGCACGGAGCAGCCGGAAGACGTCAGGGCGAAGGTATTGCTGCACAAACAGCTGCAGATGCCGTTGTATGTGCTGCAATCCGCCAGCCAGGCCAGTGCCGCGGAGCTTTTCAGTTATGCGCTGCAGCAGCAGGGCCGGGCGACGGTGATTGGCGAAACCAGCGCAGGCCTGGCGCATTACACCGGCGCTATGGCCGTGACGGATTGGCTCTTTGTGCGGATCCCACTGGCGAGGCCGCTGTTTCCAAAAAGTGGCGATAATTTTGAGCAACGCGGCGTGGTACCGGACCTCAAAGTACCGGCCGCGCAGGCGCTGCAACAAGCGTTAGCGCTGGTGCAACAAAGACCGGCTGAATAAAGTCTGACCGGCGTATAAAAATAAAGCCCTCGCACAAAGGAGGGCTTTTTTTGAGTTTCAGCCAATCAGGCGGTGTTATTTCACCGGTTTATCTTTGCCATGATGGGGTGAGCGCGGGCCGTACAGCAGACCATTGTGCGCGGCGGGTGACAACAAACGATTTGACGCAATGGCCGCAATGTCAAAACCGGCATCCATCGCAGTTTCCATGATTTGTTTGACGGCAGCTTCGACTAAAATGCCAACAATACCGCCACCATTACCGCCGCTCTGTTCGCTGCTGGCTGCGCTGGCTTTGCCTTCCCACAGTAACTGGCCGCTTCTGGCGTCGGCCAGCCGGGCATTGACTACGACCACAGTGTCGCTGGCCAGCACGGTGTAAGAAGTGCCGTATTGCTCTACTTCAATGTAAAGCACTGCGTCGGCGCCGAAGATTTCGGTCAGTTTTTGGGTCGGCACGGCGTGGATGTCGTTGGGGACCGTCAGGCCATTGTTTTTAAAGGTTTGATCAACCAGCGCGACCGGAAAAACATAATAACCGGCTTCGGCCAGCGGCACTGTGACATTGGCCAGTACGCCGTACGTCGCGAGGATTTCATTGGTGTGGTTAATCGGCGGCAACACCAGAATAGACTTGGGGTTGCTGGCTTTAAAGGCACTGTAATCCATCGGAGGCTGCGTATTGGCGCAGCCGGCCAGCAGAGAGGCCAGTGCAAAGGCGGCGACTGTTTTCAGCTGTTTCATGATTTGCTCGCCTTAGCATTTTTCAGCAGAAAATCGATGTATTGCGCGGATTCCGGGTACAACTCTTTTTCTTTTAACAAAAAAGCGATACCGGTGTCGGTTTGGCCACTTTGGATATACAGATAGCCGAGGTGGGCATACAGACCAGGCCCGGCCGGTTGTTGTCTGGCGGCGCTGTCCTGCAGCGTTTTTTCCAGCTCGGCGATTTCGTTACTGGCCGAACCATCTTCGTTTTTAAAAAATTCGTACACGTTACTTTGATAAGAGCCGTAGTGATACAACGGCTTGGTGCTTTGACAGCCCGCTAAAGTCGCCACCAGCAAGGCGGCGCACAGTCCTGTTATTGTTTTCATGTCGTCCGTTTCACTGAGGTTGCCATTGGTTGCTGTTGATGCCGTTGACCAGGTTGTTGACTGCTTCACGCATGGCCAGATCCAGCACTTTGCCGTTCAGCGTCGCGTCGTAACCGGCACTGCCGCCAAAGCCAATCACTTCGCGGTTAGACAGGCTGAATTCGCCGGCGCCCATTGCCGAGAACACCACGGCCGAGGTTTCCACGTCGACGATGTTTAACGCCACTTTGGCATAAGCGATTTGCTCTTTGCCTTTGCCTAAGATGCCAAACAGTTGTTTGTCACCGGTTTGTTTGCGGCCAAATTCGGTCACATCGCCGGTCACTACATACTTCGCACCGATCACATTTTGTTTGGCGCCGGCAAACTGGGCTTCTTGTGACAACTCGGCCATGTTGGCGCGGTCCATCACGATAAAACGATTGGTTTGTTGTAAGTGGGTCAGCAAAATCGTTTTGGCTTGTGAGCCTAACTGGTCGATTTCGCCGTTAAAAATGCCATTTTGAAAGTTCGAACGGTTTTGGAATTTGCCGACCACCAGTTTGCTTTTTGGCCCCTGATAGGCCTGATAAGCGGCATTGACCTTTGGTGCTTCGATAGTGCGGGAGGATTCGGTAGCGGTACAGCCGGCCAGGATCAGCAGCGGCAGTGCACAGACAAGCTTCTTCGTTGAATGATTCATTTAAATTTCCTTTTCGGTAACAACACAAAAATGATAACAGGACAGCAACAGTTAATCATTGGGAAAATAAATGCCGGCTGAATGTTTTTTTGTTGTCTCTGCACGCTGTGACAGTGCGCCGGCGCGCTGGATGATGTGATAGAAAGTGCAGC
>CBINNO010000122.1:0-11135 GCA_966252055.1 uncultured Rheinheimera sp.
CCCGTTTAAAGCCGCTGTCGCGCAATACGGCTCGCTGGAT
The DNA here is from genome assembly GCA_966252055.1 of uncultured Rheinheimera sp. Lineage (GTDB taxonomy): Bacteria > Pseudomonadota > Gammaproteobacteria > Enterobacterales > Alteromonadaceae > Pararheinheimera. Next base: position 41 of record CBINNO010000122.1, read on the forward strand.
TTAGTCAAAATCGCCCAAGGGCTTGGCGGCGTCACGGCCGACAACCTGGCCAAAGCTGAACTGATTAACCGCAACCTCGGGCTGGAAATGAACCGCCAGCTGGATGTCAACGAAAAGAGCCTGGGCCCGGCTTATGATGCCAGCCTGTCGTGGGGCAACCGCTTTGACATCGCCGACAAAGTGTTTGGCGTGATGGCCGGTGTCAGTTACGACCGCTCGTCCGAAAACAGCAAAGATCAGGAACGTTATTACTCCATCACCACCGGCACTGAACTGACGCCGCTGAACCGTTATGACGACATTTTGCGCACTGAACATCAGGTCAAATTGTCCGGCATGCTGAACTTCGGTCTGGAGTGGGACAACAACCACCGCTTTGAAACATCCAGCATTTACCTGCAGGACACTAAAGACCGCGTCAAACGCAAAGTCGGTGATTCGATTGAAACCATCAACGAGGCCAACCGCGAAAACGAGTTTTACAACATCCTGTACGAAGAGCGCTCGATGCTGAGTAATCAGATCCGCGGCAAACACAAACTCGAATTTTTAGGTGATTTGGACTTCGACTGGCAATTTACCGACGCCAAAGCGGAGCGCAACGCGCCCGGTGAAGTGGAATATCTCTATGTCCGTACGCTGGATGACGCCGGCAAGCTGCAAAGCAAAACCATGCGTCGCAGCGACAACGCGGTGATTTACCAGTTCGGCAACATGCAGGACAACACGGAGAACTTCAGCTGGAACGCCAAGTACCCGCTGTCGACCAACAAAACCGAGTGGACCTTCAGCACTGGCTACAGCTACTTCGAACGTCAGCGTGATGCAACCACTGCCCGTTATAAATTCGACACCCGTGGTTTTAGCAACGACGACCTGAGCCAGGCCTACAGCCAGGTGTTCTCTGACGCCAACATTCAAAACGCCGCCAAACGCTTCCAAATCTCCGATGTAACCGGCGATGCGGACGACTACAAAGCAGCGCAGATGATTGACGCTGTATATCTGGGCATGGAAGCGACTTACGACTACACATGGCGGGTCAATCTGGGTCTGCGTTACGAGGATTTCCGCCAGGTGTCAGTGCCGCTGAACCCATCGACCGGCGCGGTGCAGGGCGACATCAGCAAAATGCCAATCCAGCAGGATGACCTGTACCCGGCGTTGTCAGTGACCTGGATGCGTACCGAAGAGACCCAGCTGCGTTTTGGCTTCAGCGAAACCGTGGTGCGGCCGGATCTCCGTGAAGTGACGCCCGTGCTGTTTATCGACCCCATTACCGACTTTAAAGTGATGGGTTATGCCGACCTGAAGAGCACCGACATCAAAGGCTATGACCTGCGCTTTGAGTCTTATCTGGATTCCGGCAGCAACTACAGCATCGGCGTGTTTTACAAAGACATGGTCAATCCGATTGAAGCCATTGAACTCAAAGGCTCAGACGGCAACCTGCTGATGTCGTTCCGTAACGCTGTCTCTGGTGAAGTGTACGGCCTGGAAGCCGAAGCGCTGCAAAAACTCGACATGTTTGACGGCAGCTTCGGCCAGTTTGTCGATAACTTCTTTATCAACAGCAACCTGACGCTGAGTAAATCGGAAATAGAGATGCAGGCGCTCGGTGAGTCAAACCTGACCAACCTGGTGCGGCCATTAACAGGCCACAGCAAATACGTGGTCAACTTCCAGCTTGGTTACGATTCTGACAACGAAGCGCACAGCGCCACGCTGACGTACAACATCTTCGGCAAACGCATCGCTTTTGCCGGTATCGATGGTAAAGATGATGCCTACGAGCAGCCGTTTAACTCGCTGGATTTCACATACAGCTACAATCTGGTGCCACAAGGCAGCCTGAAGTTTGCCGTGAAAAACCTGCTGGATGAAAAAACCGAAATTCTGCAGCAGGGTGAAATTCTGCAAACGCGGGAAGAAGGGGTCAGTGTCGGCTTAAGCTACAGCCAGAAGTTCTAATCCCCGCTGAGGGTCACACTAAACCGGTTGGAGAACCGCGGCGGTTAGCATGGACGCTACCCCGCGGTTCTGTTTTTAAAATCTCCGCTCAGGCTGATTGTGTTTACTGGTGTTGTAAGCAACTACCGCCAACATCCCAAACAACAAAGTCGCCACAAACCAGATTATTGGCAATACGTATAACCGTGGTTGCTTGATAGCATCTAAATAAACCGCTATTGCAAAAGTTAAATGTACGAACGATAGAAGCAATACGATACCGATAAGCACAAGACCTCCTATAAACAAATAAAATTACAACTATATCTTTTTGTAATACCATTCCAAGTGCATTTAGCTTGTGAAGTCGCACTACAAACCGGGTAATTACCAACTGCTGCACCAAAATACTATGCATAATCAGAAAAGCGGCGTGCACCATCAGCAGTGGTGAAACTATAGTCGCCAACCAACGGCTCGCTGGGGAGAGGGATGTTATTACCGTTACAATCCACTGCTGAACCTGGAACAATATCAAACGTCAGATAGTCGGGGTTAGCTACTACGCCAACAGTCGCAGCATCTGCAAACATGATCCTTTGTGAAATTGCAAAAATGTTTGTGTTTACACCCACACCACCAGCGCTAAAATCAACATGACTGACTAAATTATTCCAAAAATTGAACACATTCTGAATTTCAGGGCAATATTGCGCTGTTTTTTTGTAAACATTTCTTCGCAGGGAACTATAACTAAAAATCATGTGCTTTTGCATCATTAGCCCGATCATTGCTGCAATTCGTCGCTTGCGACGCTAATTGTACTAATCCATTAAAATATCGATTTTGAGGCTGCAAACCTATGACTTCGTCAAGAACTGTTCTCAAAAGTCTTGGCTTATCTTTGACTAACGCATCATAACGGTTAAGTGCTCAATAAAGTTATTTATATGCGGATGTCAACTAGCTGGTGTATTGACGCTGGTAACAAAATATCTTATCGCTTCCCCGTCGAATTCGTTGTAGTACTTGTTCACTTGCCGTTCTGACATGTCAAAAACATAAAAGTAGCCATCCCCGGCCAGTTTTACTTGAGTTCTTTCAGCGTATGTCGAACAACCATCACAACGTAAGACCCCCATCTGCAGCAGATGTCCCGGCTACAAACGTCAGCAAGCTGATTAAATACCTTAATTTGAACATATCTACTCTCCATAGCGTGAATAATTTATCCCTTCCCTTTACTTACTTGCAAAGGAGCCAAATCATGGCACAGGCCATTTCCTGCAATTCGCATATCAGAAAAATATCAACAGAATATCAATCGCATTCAATCAGTTTTTTATCTGCAACTCAGACCAGCTTCAACTTGACCTGCCCCTTACAGGTTCTTTAAGATCAACATCACTTTTTGCCAGAGGCTGCATTTCCTTGGACATACCCAGTCGACCTTCTTTGTTGTAATTCAGTCTGCCGCCTCCCCTGTTGTTTTGCCGGGTCAGTCGCAGTCTGACCGGCATGTTGCCACCACAAAGGTTTTCCTCGCGCTGTGTTCTTCCGGGATCTTCCGGCTAAATTAACGGAGTAACCAGATGCTGCGGATCTTTAGTATTGAACAACAAAAGCTGAGCCGTCTTGAGCTGCTGACCGCAGAAGACGCTCAGAAAGCGGTCTGGCTTGATTTACAGGAGCCGGATGAAGCCGAACGGAACTTTGTCCGTGATCAATTTGGCCAGCAGCTGGCGCTGCGGGCCGAACTGGATGACATCGAAGCGTCCGCCCGTTTTTTCGAAGACGAAGACGGCCTGCATATTCACTCGCTGTTTTTTTATCAGGAAGAACGCGCCGCCACCACGACGGTCGCCTTTACTATTCGCGATGGCCGGCTTTTTACGCTGCGCGAACGTGAGCTGCCGGTGTTCCGGCTGTACCGGATGCGCTCGCGCCTGGCCAGTCTGGTCAGTGCCAATGCCTACGAGCTGCTGCTGGATTTATTTGAAGTCAAAATCGAACAACTGGCCGACAGCATTGAAGAGATCTCGCTGGCGCTGGAAGCCATCAGCCAGGTGATTTTGCAGGGCAAACAGAATGAGGCCTTTCAGGAATCACTGTCCAAGCTGACCGAGCTGGAAGACATGAGCTGGAAAGTCCGGCTCTGTCTGATGGATACCCAGCGCGCCATCAGCTTTTTGCTGCGCAAAGCCCGGCTGCCGGCCGAACAGCTGGAACAGGCACGCGACGTACTGCGCGACGTTGAATCGCTGCTGCCACACAATGAATCGTTTTCGCAGCGCGTCAACTTCCTGCTGCAATCGGCAATGGGTTTTATCAACATCGAGCAAAACCGCATCATCAAGATTTTCTCGGTGGTCTCCGTGATTTTTCTGCCACCGACGCTGGTCGCCAGCAGCTATGGCATGAACTTCGCGCATATGCCGGAACTGAATCTGACCTACGGCTATCCGCTGGCGCTTGGGCTGATGCTGATTGCCGGTATTACGCCTTATCTGTTCTTTAAACGCAAAGGCTGGCTCTGAAATCCCCCTGTGGCTACACTCGGACGATGTCGCCACAGGTGGAGAGGCCAGATGGCTCTGACGGACTATCAATCCCAGCAACTGCAGCATGGCCGCACCGATTTAATTCTGTGTCTCCCGGCCAGCCAGTGCGTGCTGCAACCTGAACTGCTGTCACTGGCCTGTTATTACGGCGATGTGTCCGCACTTCGCTATCTGTTGTTGCAAGGCTACCGGCTTATACATGCTGGTTACTATAGCCGGCAGTGATCCGCGACTATTTATCATCACTGACAACCTGGTCAGTTCTTGCTGGAACCGAATACAGACATCCAATGCGCGGTACCGGCGACTCTGTTCAGTCTTTCAAATCCACTCAGATTATCCGCTACCCGCTGTACATATGATGGCGTCCCTCTGCTGTCAGAAGCGCCCGGACCAGCCGACATAACTGCCTTGACAGTTCGCTTGGACAGATAGAACATAACAACAGTGTGTTAATAAATGCAGCCTAAAAATTGACACTTATCCTTGAAACAGGTAATTGTCTCGGCATTTTTTCAATGAAAGGATGAGAAATGTACAAAATAAGGACTCTGCTTGCAGCAACCCCCATATTGCTGGCGGGCACTTTGAGTGGATGTGGTGGTTCTGGTGAGCCAGCAGAGAATGTCGTCCCCACGCCCAAATTTACCGTCACCTCACTCGCAGGCCAGGGTGGCAAAGTGGCGCCCGGCTCGACCGAAGTTGCCAGCGGTCAATCAACCAGCTTTACCTTGTCACCTGATGAAGGGTATGAAATTGCTGGCGTCAGCGGTTGCAACGGAACACTCAACGGCAACCAATATACAACTGGCAGCGTAGCATCGCCTTGCACCGTGACCGCCGAGTTCAAAGCAAAGACTTATCAGATCACCCTGTCAATCGCGAATCAACCGGCTGAAAAGTTTGAAGTAAAGCATGACGGCTTCATAAATATGGATATTCGCATCAATGAGCCGTCATTAACGCTCGATAAAACAGAAGGCTGCGCCGGAACGCTCAGCCCGGTCGGCGAAAGTGGGCGCTATTACCAATTTTTGATCCAGCCGGTCCGTCAAAGTTGTGAACTCAAAGTCAGCACCAGATTGCGACAAATCGTCTTTAACATCAGCGCCGGAGAAGGCGGGACCGTTTACCCTGCCAGTCAAACCGTGTTTTATGGCGAAAAAGTTGTGTTCCAGATTGAGCCAGAACCACGCGCAGTCCCGGTAAATTATTCTCCGGAATGCGGCAAAATTGAGGGCAATCAGTTTGTCATCAGCAAAGCGGAATCTAGCTGCAATGCCCGTGTAGTATTTGTTTTAGGCGACGACCCAGTCGGCAGCACTGTATTAAACGATACCGGCGCGGACAAATGTTTTGGCAATGATTGTTTATCTTTGCTTGATTTACAGGACGGCGCACATGGCCGCGATGCACAGGCTAAAAAAGGCGAATTGGTCAAAACAGGCCAGGGAGACGCCGGCTTTGATTTTACCAAACTCGACCAACAAGGACTGCCATTAGCATCCGACAGCACCAGCTGGTCATGTGTGCGGGACAATCACACTGGTTTGATTTGGGAGGTTAAAACAACCACCCCGGGTCTGCAGCATCAAACCAACACCTACAGTTGGTACAGCAGCAATACACGAGTGGCAGGCGAAGACCCGGGCGTCAAAAACGCCGGTGCTTGTCAGGGCTCCAGTTGCGACAGTGAAGGCTATTCGACAGCAGTCAATGCGCTGAAATTGTGTGGCCGGAATGACTGGCGTTTACCAACTCTCATGGAACTACTGGGCATCGTCAACAATGCCAAACAAAAACCAGCCATCGACGGTCAGTTTTTCCCGGAGACTTTACCAGTCGCCTACTGGACACAGTCTTATGCTCGCGGCAGCAAAATGAGAACAGTCAATTTTAATGATGGTTCATCGGGTCCGGCTGACAAATCGTCCGCCAATGCTATTCGTCTGGTCAGTCAAGGAAATTAACCATGGCCTTTCATCACTGTTATACAACACCAACAACAACGCGGCGTCACACGGCTGAACGCCGTCAGCTAAGGAATCAGCTCAGTAGATTATGCCAGTCCGCAGTCGTCGCCGGTCTGCTATTTAGCAGTGTCCCGAGCTATGCATGCGTCGTCGGAATTCTGCAAAGCACACCTGACCATGTCTTTATCAAACATGCAGATGGCACTGTAACCGATACAAGAACCGGTTTAATGTGGATGCGATGCCACAAAGGAGAAAATTGGAGTGGAGAATATTGTCTGGGTGTTCCCCAGCGCTTTGATTGGCCCAGAATCATTGCTGACAGCGGGCGAGAGCGGACCGGTGGCTACACCGACTGGCGCCTGCCAAATAAAAATGAGTTGGCTTCGATCATGGAAGTGACTTGTTCTGTACCGGCATTTAATACCCGTATTTTCAGCAACGGTTATATATTGAAGAATTTGACCACTATACCGATGTGGACAGCCACCCGTGGCCCGGACAACGATATCGATAAAATGTGGATTGTTGACTTTTATAACGGCGATATTAGCCTGAAACCGCCGCTGACTGTGCACGGCTATGCCCGTTATGTACGTTCGGCTAACTAAAGGTTAAAGATACGCTGTCACCAGCCACTCAGTACCGCCCGTCAGGCACATCGACAGGGCGGGTTTACCGGGCCGTGACGCACTGTGAGATATCACATTCATCTCAGGCTGTATGTAACGGTCAAAAAATAACGGCGAGGTTTCCCCCGCCGTTACTGCCAGCCACTTTGGTATAACCGACAGCCCAGGCAGCCAACCAAATTAAAACTTATGTTCTAAACCAATCGCCACATAGTCGCTGTCGGCTTTGTTGTCAAAATCAAAGCTGCTGTACCAGGCAAATAACTTGGTGTCTTTACCCAGTTTGTAATCGGCGCCCAGGCTGTAACCGTCGTGCTTTTCCAGTGTCTGATACTGTGCTTTGAGTTCAAATTTATTCAGCGGATAGGCGATATTCGCCAGATAACCATCTTCTTTTTTGCCGCCGGTCATCACTTCCTGCTGCTGCAGGCCTGCGCCCAGCTTGACGCCGGCCACTTTGCCCTGCACAAAGAAGCGGCTGGTGTCGTAACCGTTCACATCATTGTCCAGCGATGCCGAGGCATAGAGTACTGAATCTTTCAGGTTTTCGTCGCCATACATCAGCGCCACCGACTGACCATCTTTACCTTCCGCCGAGTCTTCCATGATATGGCTGATCATCAGCGAGAAACCGGCAAACTTTGGCGTAATGTAGGCAAGGCTGTTGCTCATCCGGTTTTCGCCTTTCCACAAGGTTTTCAGGTCGGCTTCATAGTCGTTAAACAAATCCAGCTTGCCTTGCGACACTTTGAGCGCCGTGTCATTGCGGCCGGCTTTGACAGTACCGAAACTGCCGGTTAAACCAATAAACTGGTCGCGTGATTTGATATTCTTCTCGTTGGCTTCATCTGAAGGGTCCACTTCCCATTCCAGCTGATAAATCAGCGTCAGACCATCTTCCAGCGCGTAATCCCCTTTCACACCAAAACGCGACGAATTACTTTTCAACTCGGAAAAACGCCCTTCGCCTTCGTCCGAACTTTGCGCCGTGACGTTAATTTTGCCGTAAATGGTCAATGGATCAGCCTGCACATTCGCACTCATTGCCAGCAGCAGAGCGGTCAGCGCGACTTGTGGTGTGGCCGTAGCTTTTTTTACGAACATAGATAAACCCTTCTTTTTCATGAAGAACGTCATACAACGCAGATGGCTTCAGTATAAACAGTTCGGCTATTTTGCAAGGTCCGAACAGCGAAAAACCGGTCAGTGACAGCTAAATGGCAATCAAATGAATTTTTGATGGCATTTAAATGTCTGTTGGAAGGCTATTTTATGTCGTTATTATGACAACTTCATGACAGTCAGGGCGCCACGTGAAGCGGCAGCGCGCGGCAAGCGCCCAGCCGCGGAGCTTTGTCAAAATCGACCCCAGTCGATAACAAACGCGGTTTGGACAGGCGGGTCCCGCTGGCCAGACTGAGCGCGGGTTGCTGGGCCGGATAATGGATATCCGCCAGCTGCAACATGGTATGAAAGGTCTGGCTGGTCAGCGCCGGCATCGTCGCGGCTTGCTGCAAATGGGCCGTTTTTTCCGGATACTGCAGGCGGAACTGCGCGGAGCCCCACCACAAGGCGGCCACCCGGTAATCAAATTCATTGTTGTGTCCGTGTCCGCTTTGGTCGCAATCCCCGTCAAACAGGTTTTCGCCGTGATCGGACACCAGCAGCAGGCTGCTGATCGCCTGCTGGGCCTGCAGCTGGCCAATCAAGCGGGCCAGCAAATGGTCGGTGTAACGGACGCTGTTGTCATAGGCATTGTTCAGTAATGCTTTGTTGGCACGTTCATGCATACTGACTTTTTGTCCTTTGCCAGACGGCTGAAAGTGGTCAAAAGCCGCCGGATAGCGGTCGGTGTAGCTGAAATGGCTGCCCAGTGTATGCAGCACAATCAGCTGTTTTTGCTCACCGCGCGCCAGCACCCGCGCCAGTGCATCGAGCAGCACTTCATCGTAAAAACCCTCTTTCTTATAACCGACAGGGTTTAAATACTGCACCTCATCGGCCTCATTTGCGTGCAGTGCCACTGACGAATCGTGCACACCGAGCGGGCTTTGCGTCGACAACCAGTAAGTGCGAAAACCGGCTTCGCCAAAAGCCGCCACCAGCGATTTTTCAGCGAAGTAATAACTCTGATCTGACGCTGGTTTGCGTGACAAAATCACCGGTACCGACATCCGCGTCCAGGCCCAGGGGCTCACCATGTCGCGAAAACTGACCAGGCCGTCCACTTGTGCCAGCAAAGGCGTGGTCTCGCGTGGATAGCCGTTGAGCTGCAACCGGTCCGGCCGCAGGGTTTCGCCAATCACCAGCAGGTAAATCTGCCGCTCCCCCAACACTTCGGGCTGGGCGGCGCCAAACCGAAAATCGGCACTGCGCGCAGCAACCTGGGCCAGCGCCTGTTGCTGGACACGGTATTCATTAAGCGCCAGCAGAATATTGAGCGGATAACTTTGATAAAACAGGTTGTGGCTTTGCGGTAAAGGCCGGCGGCTCAGCGCAGTTTGCGTCGCATCGGCTTGTGCTTTAACCGGATAATCAATGGCATATTGCCGCTCCTGCGCGCCGCCCCAGCCAAGGCCTGCCAGGCTCGCCAGCCAAATCAGCGGGCGCAGATAACGCGGCCAGTATATTTGCCGGGCTTGCAGCATGATGCTGGTGAGGACCAGGGTGAACACTATCAGCAGCAAAGCGGCCAGGATCAGCCAGCCAAGTCCGGACAAATAACCGGCGGCTTCGGCCAAATCAGTTTCTGCCACTATCGCCAGCGCATGGGCGTCCGTTGTTTTGCCATAAGTCGACTGATAAAAAATCTCTTGCGGCACCAATAGCGCAAAAGGCAACCAGAGCCAGATACTTTTGCCAGGCTGACGATGCAGGGACAATAAAAACGTCAACAGCAACAACGCAGGCAACACCCCCTGCCACCACCAGCTCCAAAATGCCTGGCCACGCAGCAGAACCAGCAGTTGTGGCGAGATCACCAGACACGTCAGCAGGACCAACAGCATCAGGGCCGGCAATCGGCGTTGCCACAAAGTGTTTAACATCAGCGGGAAAATCCTTCCATCAGCTCACAACAGGCCTGACGGCCTTGCATGGCGGCATTATTCATAAATTCAGACGCTTACTCAAGCCAGTGCAATCAACTGCATCACAGCGCGGCATAGCAGTGTTTTTTTCTGAAAAACGGCGCTGGCATTTTGTCATATTTTTATAGTATGGTGCTGACGACCTTATAACAGCCGGCCCTTCTCTTCGTCTGATGCCGGCGCCAAGCCAAGATCAAAGGATGTAACATGCTCGCTCAACCAGTCGCCCTGACTCTGGACCAACATAAAGATTTACGTGTTCTGCCAACTTATTCGGCTGAACCGATGGAAGGCCGCCATCTTGCGCCACTGTTGCTGCAGGAATTCCCGGCAGCCGCCCCTTTTTACCCGATTTTCTTCTTAAAAGCCGGTGATCAGGAAGTGTACAGCCCGGTGGCTGTATTCGGTCTGCAGGAAGGACAGAACCTGTTTATGGCCAACGGCGAATGGCAAGGCCAGTACATTCCGGCGGCGCTCAGCGCTTATCCGTTTACACTGGCGCAAGCATCTGACGAACAGTTAGTGCTGTGTGTCAATGAGCAGGCCAACAACGTCAGCCGGACCGAAGGTGAAGCGCTGTTCAATGCCGAAGGTCAGGCCACCGATTACCTGAACAACATCAACAACTACTTCAAAGAGTACATCACAGCCAACGGGACCAGCCGTAACATCATGAGTCAGTTGGTCGAAATGGGTCTGATGAAAGCCGATGGCCTGCAATATCGTGATCTGGCCGGCAATCAGCGTCGCCTGAACGGTTTTTATGTGATTGACCGCGAAAAATTTGATGCGCTGACAGACGAACAATTCCTGCAGCTGCGCAAATTCGGCGTGCTGCCGGCTATCTATGCACATTTCAGCTCGTTGGAGCGGATTGGTGCTCTGATCGC
>CBINNO010000123.1:0-11083 GCA_966252055.1 uncultured Rheinheimera sp.
ACCGCCAGCACCTGGCTGATTTTGTCTGATTCGGTGTTGAGCTGCGTGATCACCCCGCTGGCGCCATCGATCACTTCCGACAGCTGTTCAATCGCACCAATGTTGGCAGTCACCTGCTGATAACCCGACTGCACCCGCTCATCGGTTTTATTGGCTTGTTCTGATGTAGCCAGCGCGCTGGAGGCCACTTCCTGAATGGCAGCCGACATCTCGTTGATAGCCGTGGCAATCATGTTGGCCTGCTGCTCCTGATCAAACGCGGTTTTACTGACCTGATTGCTGATCGAGCTCATCTCTTCCGACGCCGCTGCCAGCTGGATCACCGCACTATTGAGCTCAGTGAAGAACTGCTGAACCCGGCCCAGTGTCCGGTTAAAGGCCAGCGCGGTTTCCGCGATTTCATCCCGCCCTGTGACCTCGGCCCGCAGCCTTAAATCGGACCGCTCACCGACCGCCACAATAGTCGACTGCAGGTTTGACAGCGGCCGCTGGATTGACTGGGCCACCACGGCCGACAATGCAATCAGCACCACCGCCATCAACGCCACAATGCCAACAAATAACCAGACCGTGCTGCTCAGTGTCTCCCGCGCCTGTTCCGTAAATCGCGCCGATTCCACCAACTGCAAATCGATGAGTTTGTTCAGTGCACTGCTGAGTGGATCAGCCCGCGCATAGAGTTCAGCATTAAAAGCGCCGGCCGCCTGGTCTTTTAACTGGTCCTGCTGCAGCGCCGCGTGATAGATCGCCAGTTGCTGCTGCCAGTCTTTCAGTTTCAGCTCGGCCTGACTGAGCAGCGCGCTTTCTTCTGCCGTCAGCTGGGTACTTTGATATGCCTGCCAGGCCCGATCCGCGTCTTGCTCTGCGGCTTTTAACGCGGCAAGGGCCTGACTGGCGTCCAGCATCCCGGCCCGGTGCTTGTGCAGGGTATCGACCATAGTGACGGCATAAGCATCCGACACTTGCTTGATCTGTTGCAAAGGTTTCACCCGGTCCAGATACAAGCTGTCCACACCGGAAGCCAGCAATCTCATGTCGTACAGAGACAGCAGGCACATCAGGATCAACGCCAGTAGCGGCAATATGGCCAGCACCAGCAACCGGCTGCGGACTTTATATTGATTCAGCATTACAACACCTCTTTTTATTGTGCTTGTTCAGATAACTTTTTCAGCATAGACCACACAGCTTCGCAATGCCCGCCCGCCTGTGCATTGCGTTTTTCAAGAATTTTCAGGATGATAGGCCGGTATCCGAATCATCATTTATAAGGACAGCCCCATGACAGATTCTATTCTTGCTTCGATCGCCGGCTTACCCGCGTTCCTCAGTTTTTTTGTGCTGGCCATTTTGCTGGTGTTGCTGTTCTGCCGGCTTTATAGCTGGGTGACACCTCATGACGAGTTCGGTTTGATCCGCGCCAATAATCCGGCGGCCGCAGTGGCATTTGCCGGTGCTCTGCTCGGTTTTGCGCTGCCGTTATCCAGCGCGATTGAACATTCGATTTCGCTGGCAGATTGTGCGATTTGGGGCGCTTTAGCCCTGGTGATCCAGATCCTGACTTTTGTCGCAGTAAGACTGACGGTGCGCCAGTTACCACAACGGATCAGTGAAGGCGAACTGGCCGCCGGGATTTTCTCGGCGGGTTGCTCAGTGGCCGTCGGCCTCATCAATGCCGCCAGCATGACATTCTGAGGAGGAAGTATGAACACCACCCCAAAACGCAGCCGCAAAGCGGCGCTGGTGCTGATGGTGCCGGTGACTGGTTTTTTCCTCGCCAGTTGTGCCCGTGAAGAACCGGCGCAGGCCGTCGTTTACAAAGACAGCGAAGAATGTGCGGCTTATTACAACCCGGCCGAATGCAAAGCCGAGTTCGCCAAAGCAGAAAGTATTCATCAGCAAGTCGCACCGAAATACAGCACTCAGGCAGAATGCGAAACCGACTTCGGTGCCGGTAACTGCCAGCAGCCGCAGGCTCAGGCCAGTTCCGGCTTTTTTATGCCGATGATGATGGGGTTTCTGGCGGGGCAAATGCTCAACCGCAGCAGCGGCATGAAACAACCGGTCCAGACACAACCGCTGTATAAATCGCGCGATGACCAGTCGACTTTCCGCACAGCAAATAATCAGCCGGTGGCCCGCCAAACCGGCCCCGTCGCAGTGATGCCTTCCAAAATGCAGCTGCAACCGGGCCAGATGGCCAAACGCGGCGGCTTTGGCGCTCAGGCGCAACGCCGCGCTGAGCAGCAGCAAAAATCATCAACCTACGGCGGTTAACTCTATGAAAAAGCTAAGGATAGCGGAGCGGCCTGGCTGGCGCAGTTACGCCGAGTCGGTCGGTTTTACCTTCCATACTTTTGACGGCGAACCATACTGGGACGAATCGGCTTATTACCAGTTCAGCCTGCGACAGATTGAGCAGGATCTCGAAAGTCCGACTGAAGAAATTCACCAGATGGCAATGTCGCTGCTGCCAGATATTCTGCAAAGCGAACAACTGCTCAGGCAGCTCGATGTGCCCGCGCAATACTGGGACTGGCTGGCGGACAGCTGGCGCAGCCATCAGCCGCATTTGTACGGCCGGATGGATCTGGTGTACGACGGCACAGGTCCGGCTAAATTGCTGGAACTGAACTACGATACGCCGACCTCGCTGTACGAAACCGGTTTTTTTCAGTGGGTCTGGCTGGAAGACCAGCTGGTGCGCGGCAAACTGCCGGCTGGCGCCGATCAGTTTAACTCGCTGCAGGATCAGCTGGAGCACCGCTTCGCGTCACTGAACCTGCTGCAGCCTTTGTATTTCAGTGCCGTCAGCGACAGCATTGAAGACAAAGGCACTGTGCATTATCTGATGGATATCGCCACTCAGGCTGGCATCGATGCGCGCTTTTTGCCGCTGGAGCAAGTGGGTGAAGTGGCAGGTCAACTGGTCGATGACGCCAACTTCCCGCTGCAAACCTGGTTCAAATTGTACCCCTGGGAATTTATGCTGCGCGAAGACTTTGGCGCGCATCTGAAAACCAGTAAAACCTGTTATCTGGAACCTGCCTGGAAAATGTTGTTGTCAAACAAAGGTATTTTGCCTTTGTTGTGGCAAAAATATCCCAATCACCCCAACCTGTTGCCGGCGTTTTTTGATGACAAACCACAAGACAGCCTGCCCGCCGGCTGGGTTCGTAAACCGCTGTTTTCGCGGGAAGGCGCGAACATCGAACTGGTTGATCATCAGGGACAACGACTGCAGGTCGAAGGGCCTTACCATGACAGCGGTTATGTACGTCAGGCGTTTCAGCCACTGCCAAAGTTTGGCGACAGCTACACGCTGATCGGCTCCTGGCTGGTCGGTGACAGTGCCGCCGGCATCGGCATCCGGGAAGACAACAGCCTGATCACCAAAGACAGTTCCCGTTTTTTACCACATATCATTCTGGACTGAGCACCTCAGACTGACCGGACAGGCTCGGCTGTCCGGTTCTTGCATCCGCAGACCCGCTCAAATGTCGCCCGCAAAAACTGCTGGAAAATCACCTGCCTGGCCACTTATCAAAAATTAATCACTTTAATATCACGCAATTGTTGCATTTGCGATTTTGACAACGCTGTCATTTGTTTCATGTTAATGACGTCTGACGCAACAAGGACGGTTGCAGCGTCTCAGCAGATCCGAATTTAACACCAGCACTGTTCGTTCAGCGCTGTTTTTCGGTTCACCGTCTGTGTCACTGCCCGCTTTGATTGTCGTCACGACCATGACACTCAGAACAAAACAACAGGCAGGACAACAGATGCAAACAACAATTTTCTCCCCCGGCCGTCGCCCGCTGGGCTGGCTGCTCGCCGCACTTTGGGCAGTACAGTTACCGGCGTACGCCGCGCCACCAATCCCAGCCAAGCCAACTTTGGCCTGGCAGGAAACCAATCTGACGCTGCAAAACGGCAGCGTGAATATCCCCATTCAGTGGAATATGTGGTGGGGCACCAACGGCAATCAGTGGCAGCTGCTGCAAAATGGCACTGTGGTGCACACTGCCACTCTGACGCCCAACGGTCAGAATGCCCAAAGTGGCAATAAAACCGTGACCGTCACAACGGCCGGCAGCTATGAATACGTAGTTGCCCTTTGCAACGTGCAGGGCGCTGAACGCAGCTGCAGTCAGAGTGATAAAAAAGTGATCAGCGTGACGGGTTCAGGGTCACCGGGTACGCCGGGCGGTTTTGATCCCTGGACCCAGCTGAATTTCGCTGGCTGGCCTAAGCCATTGCTGCAAAACAATAAACCCTACCAAAACAGCAGCAACAAAATGGTTGGTGCTTACTTTGTCGAATGGGGTATTTATGGCCGCAATTACCATGCATACGACATTCCGGCGAAAAACCTGACCCACCTGTTTTATGGGTTTATTCCGGTTTGCGGCCCGAATGAATCGCTGCGCCGCGACAATCCGCAAGGCTACAGTGCTTTAGCCGCGCAGTGTCAGGGCAAGCCTAATTACACAGTCGTGGTGCATGACAAATTTGCCGCACTGGAAAAATCTTATCCAAACGACAAATGGGACCAGCCCATCCGCGGCATTTTTGCCGAGATGTACCGGTTGAAAAAGACCAATCCGCATCTGAAAATTCTGCCTTCAGTCGGCGGCTGGACTTTATCTGATCCACTCTACACTGTCGGCAATAATTCGCAGGCCCGCGCCACTTTTGTTGCTTCCATCGTCAGTTTTATCAAAACCTACGATTTCTTTGATGGCATTGATATCGACTGGGAATTCCCCGGCGGCGGCGGTGCCAACGAACAACTCGGCAGCGCACAGGATGGTGAAGATTTTGTGCTGCTGATGCGCGATTTGCGCACGGCACTCAATACCTTGTCTCAGCAGACCGGCCGCAGTTATCAGTTGACTGCAGCTGTCAGTGGCGGTGTGGAAAAACTCAGCAAAATCAACTGGGAAGCCGCACATCCTTATATGGATTACATCAATCTGATGACATATGACTACTACGGCGCCTGGAATGGCACCCTGGGTCATATGACGGGTTTAAACCCGAATCCAAACTCGCCCATCGCCGGTTTCAGCGTGCGTGAAGCGGTTGAACATATGCTGGCCCGTCAGGTGCCGGCCGCCAAAGTCACCATTGGCGCGGCGATGTACGGTCGTGGCTGGAAAACCGTCAACAATGCGCAAAATGGCAATCCATTCAGCGGCACCGGTGGCGAAGGCATCGCCGGCAGCTGGGAAAAAGGCATTGAAGACTACAAAAAAATCGAAAGCAGCATGATGGGCGGCGTCAACGGCAGCGGCAGCAACGGCTTCAGCCTGCTGTGGGATGACACGGCCAAAGCCAGTTATGTCTGGCATCCGGTCAATAAAACGCTGGTCAGCTTCGACACGCAGCGCTCCGTACGTGCCAAAGGCGAGTTGATCCGCCAGTACGGTTTAGGCGGCATTTTTGCCTGGGAACTGGATGGTGACAACGGCCATATCCTCAATGCGATGCATGAGGGGCTGGGGCACCCGCAACAGTAATGACCAAGGCTGTCGGCCCCTTCTCCCATCCGGCCGGCAGCCCTTTTTCCCGGAGCATCTTATGCAACAGCTACTATCCAACGCCGCTGGCGCTTTGCCGCAGCCTTCATGGTCCCTGCTTTCCATCACTGTGGCTTTAGCGGTGAGTCAAGCGCAGGCCGATACTTCCATCCTGCCGTGGAGCGCCAGCCAGGTGTACACCGCGGGTCAGCAGGCCCATCACCAGAACCAGCTGTATCAGGCAAAATGGTGGACGCAAAACCAGCTGCCGACCACGCCCAACAGCCCGTGGCAGGCACTGGGACCTTGTGACAACCGCTGCGACAGCAGCACCCCACCCGGCGGTAACCCGCCAGCGACAGGCCCACAACCAACGCCCGGTGGCGGTTACAGCATGTCGCTGGCGGAGCTGAATGCGACCGAGCAGGCGCTGACCGCCAGCCCGTTGTTTGCGCTGACCCGCGCCAACATTGCCACCAGACCCAACAGCGAAGTGGCCGCCATCACGGCCGGTCGCGCGGCCAACCCGGAGAACGTCAGACGGGTTGAACGCCTGCTGGGCCCAGCCCAGTGGCAACAGCATTTTGCCATGGCCAACAGCGCTTACAGCTATCAGAAGTTTCTGCAAGCGGTCGGCAAATTCAGCGGTTTTTGTCGGGATTTCAGCGACGGCCGCGATCCGGATGCGATTTGCCGCAGCGCCTTAGCCACCATGTTCGCCCATTTCACCCAGGAAACCGGCGCCCATGACCGCAATTCGTCAATCGAGGAGTGGCGCCAGGGCTTGTATTTTGTCACTGAGGCCGGTTGTCAGGACAACGACAGCAGCTGTGGTTACAACAGTGAATGCGCGATGCCAGGCTGGCAAACCGAGATCTGGCCTTGTGGCAAAGACGGCCAGGGCCGCTTTAAAAAATACTACGGCCGGGGCGCCAAACAGCTCAGCTATCACTACAACTACGGGCCTTTCAGTCAGGCGATGTTTGGCGATGCCCGCATCCTGCTGAACAACCCTGAGCAAGTCGCCGACAGCTGGCTGAACCTGGCCTCTGCGGTGTTTTTTATGATGTATCCGGCCTCACCTAAACCTTCGATGTGGTCGGTGCTGGATGGCAGCTGGCAACCCAACGCCAGCGATCAGAGCCGCGGCATCAGCCCGGGTTTTGGTGCCACCACCAACATCATCAACGGCGGCATTGAATGCGGTCATGGTTATGAAAAACCACAAAGCCTCAATCGCATTGCCTACTACCAACAGCATGCGGCTGCTCTCGGCGTCCCTGCCGGCACTGCAGCGCAGCTGGGCTGCAAGAACCAACAGCCCTACACCACTGACGGCGCCGGCGCGCTGAATATCTACTGGGACATGGACTGGGCTTATTACCCGAACCGGCCTGAAGGCAAGAGTTTCGCCTGCAAACTGGTCGGTTACCAGACTGCACACAGCGCGCTGCAAAGCGGCGATTACAGCCGTTGCGTCCAACGTTATTTTCAGGTCGATCTGCTGCCCTGAAACCACTCAACAGGAAACAAAACAATGAAAAAACCACTCTCCCTGCTGATGCTGACCCTGTTGGGCAGCCAGCAGGCTTATGCAATCAACTGCAGTGAACTGGAAAACTGGCTGGCCAGCAAAGCTTATGTCAGCGGCAATCAGGTGCAGCACCAGCAAAAAGCCTACAAAGCCAACTGGTGGAATCAGAACCGTAATCCGGCGCAATATTCAAATGCCCACCAGGAATGGACCAAGCTGGGCGACTGTGACGGCGTCGTTAATCAGCCGCCGCAAGTCAGCCTGAGTGCGCCGGCCAACGGCGCCACTTTCACGGCAGGCAACGTACTCGCCCTCAGCGCCAATGCCAGCGATCCGGACGGCAGCGTCAGCAAAGTCGAGTTTTTGCTAAATGGCCAACTGGCCGGCACAGATACCACTGCACCTTTTAGCCTGAACTGGACCGCAGTGGCCGGCAGCCATACGCTGCTGGCGCGCGCCACTGACGACAAAGGCGCTGTCAGCCAGAGCAGTGCCGTCAGCTTTACCGTGACGCCCGGCAGCAACAATCAGCTACCGACGGTCAGCATTACAGCGCCGGGGGCCAATGCCAGTTTTAACGCCGGTGAAACCATCCTGCTGAGCGCCAATGCGGCCGATGCCGATGGCACTGTGGCGAAAGTACAATTTCTGCTTGGCACCACATTGCTGGCCGAAAAAACCGCCGCCCCTTACAGCACCAGCTGGACGGCCGTGGCCGGCAATCAGACCCTGACCGTCAAAGTGTTTGATGATCAGGGCGCCAGCGCCCAAAGCAGTGTCAGTTTCAGCGTCACGGCCAATCCGACCGGCCATGCGGCCTGCCGGCCAGACGGTCTGTATCAGACTGCCGGTCTGGACGTGCCTTATTGCAGCGTGTACGACCAGCAAGGCCGCGAGCTGATGGGCGCCGACCATCCACGCCGGGTCATCGGTTATTTCACCAGCTGGCGCACCGGTAAAAACGGACAGCCGGCCTATCTGGCACATCAAATTCCGTGGGGCAAACTGACCCATATCAACTACGCCTTTGCCCATGTCGATGCCAGCAACAAAGTGTCGATCGGTAACCCGCAGGCACCCGACAATGCCGCTACCAATATGGAATGGCCAGGTGTGGCCGGCGCTGAAATGGACCCGCAATTTAACTACAAGGGCCATTTCAACCTGCTGAATAAATTCAAGAAACAGCATCCCGGCGTCAAAACTTTAATTTCGATTGGCGGTTGGGCCGAGACCGGCGGTTATTTTGACGACAACGGCAACCGCGTCGCCAGCGGCGGTTTTTACACGATGACCACCAACCCGGACAACAGCGTCAATATCGCCGGTATCAACACCTTCGCCGATTCGGTGGTGGCGTTCCTGCGCACTTATGGCTTTGACGGCGCCGATATCGATTACGAATATCCGTCCAGCATGAAAGATTCCGGTAATCCGGATGACTTTGCCATTTCCAACGCCCGTCGCGCCGGCCTGATGGCCTCTTATCAGGTGCTGATGAAAACGCTGAGGGAAAAACTGGATGCCGCAGCCGTAACCGACGGCAAACATTATCTGCTGACCATTGCGTCACCATCGTCGGGTTATCTGCTGCGTGGTATGGAAGTCTTTCCGGTCACTCAGTATCTGGATTACGTCAACATCATGAGTTACGACCTGCACGGTGCCTGGAACGATCATGTCGGCCCGAACGCCGCCTTGTTTGATGATGGCCGCGACAGTGAACTGATCGCCTGGAACTACTACAACAGCAGCCAGTATCAGCGCATCGGTTACCTCAACACCGACTGGGCTTTCCACTACTTCCGTGGCGCCATGCAGGCGGGGCGCATCAATATCGGTGTGCCTTATTACAGCCGCGGCTGGCGTGATGTGACCGGCGGCAGCTTTGGGCTCTGGGGGAAAGCGGCGCAGGCCAATCAAAGCCAGTGCCCACCCGGCACCGGTGGCTCGCCACAAAACCGTTGTGGCAACGGCGCACTGGGCATCGACAACCTGTGGCATGACAAAAACACGCTGGGCGCTGAAGTGCCGGCCGGTTCTAACCCGCTGTGGCACACCCGTAACCTGCAGGCCGGCAAACTCGGCAGTTATCTCAGTGCCTACGGTCTGGACCCGGTCAATAACCCGACGCACCAGCTGAGCGGCACATACCGCCATCAATACGACAACACCTTGGTGGCGCCATGGCTGTGGAACGACAGCAAAAAAGTGTTCCTGTCGATTGAAGATGAAGAAAGTATTCAGCAAAAAGCCAATTACATTGTCAGCCGCGGCATCGGCGGGGTGATGTTCTGGGAACTGGCGGGTGACTACAGCTACGACAGCAGCAAAGGCGAATACTTTATCGGCGACGATCTGACCAGTATTTTCTACAACACGTTCAAATCAGCCAGCCCCTACGGCCACAAACGCGACCCGAAAGCACTGCCGTCGCACAGCCTGGACCTGCAGGTCAAAGTTGGCGGTTTTAAACTGGGCGATTCGAACTACCCCATCAACCCGAAACTGACGCTGACCAATAAATCCGGCCAGACCATTCCGGGCGGCGCCAAAATCAGCTTTGACGTGCCAACGGCAACCGGCGACAACTTCAGCGACCAGAGCGGTTATGGCACCAAAGTGATTCAAAGCGGCAGCAACAGTAGCGGCAGTAATATCGGCGGTCTGCAAAACGACTTCCACCGGGTCGAGCTGACTTTACCGGCGCACAGCCCGCTGGCCGCCAATGCCAGCACCGACATCACGCTGAACTACTATCTGCCCATTCCGATGCCGTCGAACTGGCGGGTCAGTGTCGGCAGCCAGAACTTTGCGTTAGCGCAGGAGTATCCGCAGTTACCAGCCGGCACTATCAGTGGTGGCAGCGACGGCGGTGACAACGGCGGCAGCTGCGCCGGAGTGCCAGCCACTGTGGTCGATTATCCGGCCTGGCCGCGTGGCACTTATGCCGCCGGCGGTGACTATATCCGCCACCAGCAGAAGATCTACCGCGCCAACTGGTGGACCCAGTCGGTACCGGGTTCTGACGGCAGCTGGCGTTTTGTCTGCGACCGGCCCTGAGTTTTCCCATCAACAGCCGGTGTCTCATGGCGCCGGCTAAGGAATCAATATGTTTGAGCTTTCACAAAAACTTGTGCTCAGTTTCGCATTGCTGCTAAGTGCCCAGCTGGTGCAGGCGCATGGTTATGTCGAATACCCCAAAGCGCGTCAGCAAATCTGTAAAGACGACGGCGGTTACTGGTGGCCGGCCGATGGCTCCGGCATGCCCAATGCCGCCTGCCGTGCCTCTTATCAGCAATCCGGCGGTTACGCGCTGACCCAGTACCATGAATACTCCAGCAATGTGGCGGACTACCACAATCTGCTGGCGGTCAAAGCCGTGGTCAAAGATGGTTTATTATGCGCCGGTGGCGACAGCCGCAAAAGTGGCATGGATTTACCTTCTGCGCACTGGCAGACCACCACAGTGGACTTGGCCGCCAACCGTACACTCAGGCTGCGTTTTCGCGCGACCACCCCGCACAACCCCAGTTTCTGGCAGTTTTATCTGAGTAACCCGGATTTTAACCCGGCGACCGAAGCGCTGAGCTGGGCCAAACTGACGTTGTTGCATCAGCAAAATGATGTCGCCGTCAACGCCGGTTATTACGAAATTGACCTGCCACTGCCAGCCGCGCGCAGCGGCAAAGCCGTGCTGTATACCCGCTGGCAACGGCAGGATGTCGTCGGCGAAGGTTTTTATAACTGCTCAGATCTGACCTTTATCAACGGCGACAGCAGCACGCCCGACTGGCAGGACAAAGGCGCCTACCTGACCGCCGCACAGCTTGGCAACACCGGTGAAACCGCCTTGCTGCGGGTGTTTAACGAACAAGGTCAGGAACAGCTGCAAAAATCCTTGCCCATCACTGTCGCCAATCAGCCGAACCGGCAATGGGCCCGTGAGCTGGCGCAACAGGTCAACCAGCTGCACAGCCACCTGCTGCAAATTGGAGTAAAAACCGGCAGCAGTATCAGCGTT
>CBINNO010000124.1:0-10967 GCA_966252055.1 uncultured Rheinheimera sp.
TTTTGTTTTATCTGTCGTTTTTTATTCAGTTTATCGACTACAGCTTCAGCCCCAGTTGGCTGCCTTATCTGGTGCTGGCGCTGGTGCTCGAAGCAGTCAGCCTGCTCTACCTGCTGGTGCTGGTGTATGCCGGTGCGGCTATTGCCGGTTATTTTCGCCATCAACCCAAAGTGGGACAGGCCGGCAATCTGCTGCTTGGCCTGTTATTTACCGGTTTTGCCCTGCGCCTGGCGCTGGCATGAAACAGCCCTGAGCGGAACAAACAGCCCTGAGCACGGCAACAGCCCTGAGCTAAAAACAGCTCAGGGCTCACTTGTCCATGTTCATCCGTTGCGCTGTGGCAGCAGGCAACGTTTCAGCTCCGTCAGCGCATAAAAATACCGGTGGCTGCCATAAGGCTGACAACTGGCTTTAAACTGACTTTCCTGTTCATTGTGCAGCATCCGGATCAGCATAGTGCCGCCCGCATCGCGGTACACTTCCCACTGCACATTAGCCGCCATCGGCGACACCCGGCTGCTGCGCCACTGGCTGTGCTGGTAGGAATAAGCCATTTCAACTGGCAGGGCTTCACTGGCGCCCGGGATGCCCAGGTAAGCCGCCAGCGGGATCAGCGCCTGAGCATGGCTGAAGCGAAAGGTTGCCAGATAACCCGCCGGTGTTTCGGCTTTTTGCAGCATATCCGCCACCAGCCGGCCCGCCAGCCGGTAGGTGATATCTTCGCCGGCAAAGCCGGGGCCGCGGCCGTAAAAAGACTCCGCGTCATCCAGTTCAGCCAGCGGCAGTAAGTGCTCAGGCAACAACAAATCGGCAAAATCGAAGGGGCCCTCGCCGGTCAGGTTACTGGCGATGCTGTACAGGCTGTAAATCACCGCCGCGGCATCGGCAACATTGGCAATTTCATCATCCTCGTCCGGCACCGTCAGCCGGATAGCACCGCTGGCCAGTTGGCTAACAAAAGCCGGACTGAACAGCCGCGCTAGCAGCGCCGCTGCGCTTTGCTGACGTGCCGGTTCACTGGCCAGCTGCGTCAGTACCGCTTTTAAGCGCGGATCTTCATCGCGGTAACGCTCATAACCTTCGCTGCCTTCGGCTTTGTTGAAATACAAGTTGGCCGGATCTGCTTTGGCCGCATCAAACAACGGCGCTAATTGCGGTTTGGCCGCCAGCAGCACGCCGACAAAGGCCTCACCGCTCTGGTCGGCGCGCTCGCGGCCGGAATGCAGCACGGCAAAACGCAGCCGTTGCTGCTGCGCGGCACTGAACAGTTGCGGAAAACGCGCCAGCAACCGCGCGGCCATGCCCTGATGCTCGGCGACGCCAAGCTGCGAGATTTCGCCGTACTGATTGGGCTGATGGGCCTGATGCAGTCGGTGCATCAGCGCAGCAAAGCGCTCACCCAACGGCGTTAACGCCTGCTGCTGGCGCGCCAGTGCCAGCAATTGCAGCATCAGCACGTCGTCGCTGCGGTCCGACAAAAAGCGGGAACCATGGCGCGCCACATGCTGAATGCTGACCGGCGTAAAACCAGCCGGCACCGCGCTGTAACTGTGCCAGTCCTGCTGTGGCCGATAAGGCGTTTTGCTGGTCAGCAGCCAGGCACTGCTGACCGCGTCGGCAGTGTTTGCCGCGCCAGCTTTAGTTGCCGCGCCGGCGACAGCAGCAGAACCAGGCGCTTTGCTTGCTGCTGTGGATTGCTGACAGCCAGACAGCCACAATGCGCCGAGCACCGCCAATGTCAGCGCCGCCAAGGGCTTGCCCGAAAGAGCTGATTTCATCATGGTGAACTCCTTTGTCACTGCGCCGCCGGGCTGGCCGGCAGATTAAATTCGGTGCCGTTCCAGCAGCGACTGGCTTTTTCACGCTGCGCGAGCGGCGTCTGACACCATCGGCTGGTCGGCAGCGTCGCCTGTTCCTGCAGCTGCTTGTGGCCCTGGCCGTCTTTTTTCAGCACAAAGGCATCATACAGCTCGCCGGTGGCTGTACGCGCCTGATAGCGCAGCGTATCGTTTTCAAAATCAATCAGCTGGAACAGCTGGGTATCTTCGGCCAGCCGCTGCATGCTGCGTTTTGCCGCGGCCGATGACAGATACATTTTCGGCCCGGCGACCGATACCAGATATACAGGCCCATTGGGCTGCCCTTGCGCCGCCGCGCTGCTGATGCGGCCATAGGTATGGTCGTGGCCCTGCAGCACCAGGTCGACCTGATACTGATCCAACACCGGCTGCCAGTACTGACGCAAGCGGGCGTTGTCGCGCCCTTCTGACACCGACACCATCGGATGGTGGAAAGTCACGACGATCCAGCGCAGTTGGTCCGCTGCCGCTTTACTATGCTGCTGCAGCACCTGCGCCAGCCAGCCGGCCTGCAGCTTTGCCAGCGCTTCATCGTTCACCGCGGCCGTCGAATTCAGTGAAATCAGCAACACGCCCTGATACTGCGTGAAATAAACGGTGTCCTCTAAAGGCGCCGGGCCGTTACGCAAACCGCTGAACTGAGTACTGAACTGCGGCGCCAGCACTGCCGGGCCGTGGTCGTCGTCACTGTATTCATGATTGCCCGGCGTGATGAACTGATTGATCATGGCGCCCTGCCAGCCCAGCGCATCAAACCACTCGCCCCATTCGTTGTCATGATTGCCGTCACGCTGACTGATCAAATCGCCGGCATGCACCATCAGCCGGGCGCGTGGCCGCTCCAGCAAAGCCTCGCGCATCACCCGCGACACATGCGATTTGTTGTGATTCTGCGCATCGCCAAAATAAATCAGCGAAAAAGGCCTAAATTCAGCCGCCGCGGTGCGAAATTGCAGCCATTCGCTCCAACTGCCGGCCCCTTTGACGCGGTAGCTGTACAAAGTGTCCGGCTTGAGGTTGCTGAAGGTCACGCTGTGTTGCAGCGCCAGGCCGTTTTCTGTGACTAATCGCTGGCTGCGGCCACTGACAAGGCTGGCCGTGCGGACAAAACCCGGTCCGCTTTGGGCCAGCGCGATTTCGGCCTGGGCGAGCCCAGTTGCGTCGCCGCCCACGCCGGCGTTGGTGCGCCAGTTCACCGTCTGGCTGCTGGCCGGTGTGGCCGTTGGCAACAGGATGATGCGGTCGGCAAAAGCGGTCGGCTGATAACGGCTCAGGTGCTCCGGCACCATCGAATAGTGTTTGGCCAACGGGGCTTGCGGCGTGGCGGCCACGACCGGCACCGCCGCCAGCAGGCCGCCCGACAGCAGCGCGGCGGCCAGCGGCGACAAATATCGTGATTTGGACATTAAATTTCTCACTGACAAAAATTCTCACGGATCAAAAAATTTCATAACAATCGCAGGCCCCGGCGGGCCTGCTTTTGCTCATTATCGGGTTCAGAAATTCCCGCGCAGCCCCAACTGCCAGGCGCGGCCGAACTGCTCGTGTTCAAACACCCGTGAACGATCGCCCTGATAACGGATAGCCTTGCTGTCGGTCAGGTTCGTTGCTTCGGCGTAGATGCTCAGTTGTGTGTTCAGCTTGTAACTGGTGCTGAAATCCAGCGTGCCGCGGCTGTCCCAGAAGATGTTCAGGCCCGGATCCGCCGTGTCCAGCGCATCGACATACTCGGTGCGGTAGTTGTAAGCGAGCTGCGCACTGAGGCCGTAATTTTCATAGTTCAGCGCCGCGTTGTAGGTGTGCCGGCTGGTGCCCGGCAAGTCGGTTTTGCCGATGCCAAACGGCAAATCGGCACTGGAACCGGCCAGCGTGTAGTTCAGCATCACACCAACCCCCGGTAAGGCGTCCAGCGTTTGTTGCCAGTTCAGTTCCAGTCCGTACAGCCGGCCACTGTCGCCGTTTTCTGGTCGGGTCATCTGGAAACCGGCATATTCACCGCTGGTCTGGGTGCTGCGCGCTTTAAAAATCGGGTCTTTCAGCTGCTTGTAAAACAAGCCGCCGGCCAGATGGCCCAAAGGTTCCAGATAATATTCCGCCATCAGGTCGAGGTTATGGGCATAAGTGGCTTTGAGGTCAATGTTGCCAACGCTGATACTGCCGCCGCCGTTGCTGCGTTCTTCGACGATAAAATAAGGCACCAAATCGGCGAAGTTCGGCCGGTTTAAGCCGGTGCTGTAAGCGCTGCGCAAAATCACGCCGCTGTCGGTTTCATAGCGCAGATGGGCACTGGGGAAGAACTTCAGATAGTCATTGTCGGCCTGCTGCGGCGTGATTTGGCTGGTGGTGTTGTCAAACAAGGCGGCTTTGCCGGAAGTCGAAGCCTGCTCCAGCCGGCCACCGAGCACCAGCGTGGTGCTGTCCCAGCTCAGCGTATTCATTGCATACAGCGCCAGAATGTCTTCACTGGCGTCAAAGTCTGCCGTCGTCGAGGCAGGCACCAATGGCAGGTACTGCGCATTTTCATACACCGCGCTGTAGGCATCGACAAAATCGGTGCGGTATTTGGCGCCATTGTGGTAAGTGCCGCCAAAGGGCCTGGACTCTTTGTCGCGGATCACCGCACTGTAAGCCGGGCCGCCGCTGCCGACTGCGTTGCGTTTGCGATCTTCGTCATTGGTCTTGTCTTTCAGCCGCGCTTTGGCGCCCAGTTTCCAGCGGCTTTCAATGTTGCCCCAGCTGCCGATATGGCTGAAATCGAGTGTGTAGGCCTGCTCAGTTTCTTTGGCTTCACCAAAACGGCGCTCATAGCGGCGAAACGCATACTGACCGGCCGGAAAGTTAAAGTCTGTGCGCACCTGCGCGCCTTTGCTGTCCAGCACCTGATACTGCGGCAGGTCCGGATTGCTGAAGTCAAAAGCCAGCGCCGGTCTGCTGCTTTCGCGGAAAATCAGATAATCGCGGTTCGGATAGGCTTCGGTGGCGCTGGAATAAGCGGCGCTGTAATCCAGTTGCCAGTCGCTGAGCACACTTTGGCCGCCTAACTGCGTGCTTTTAATGGTTTTTTCCACTTTGCGATGGCGCAGTTCTTTATCAAAAGTGGTGCGGCCCGCCACACCTTGCTGACTGGTGCTGCCAGCGCTGAACCGTTCCAGCGTCAGCGTCAGGGTGTCGCGATATTCATCATCTTCAAACCGGGAATAGTGCTGCGCCAGATACAACCGGTGCGCATCGGAAGGCCGCCAGTCAATACGGCCCGACAAACCGCTGCGGGTGCGGGTCAGCTCATAGTCTTTAAATTCAGTGGTGGTCGGCAGATACTGCCCGCTGTCCTGCCGGCTCCAGACGTGTTCGACGTTGTCGGTCACCCGCTCCGTACTGCTGTGGGTGCCGGATAACAGCACGCCGGCTTTACCTTCGGCAAATTGCTGGCCCAGCGTCAGCGCGCCGTGTCGCACATCGCCACTGCCTTTCTGATTGCGGCCGGCCGCCACCGAACCGCGCACAAAGGGCTGCTTGCTGTCGAGCGCGCCCTGCGTGACGATATTGATATTGCCGGCAATGGCGTCGGCGTCTAAATCCGGCGTCAGGGCTTTGGTGACTTCCAGCGCTGAAATCACGTCCGACGGAATGGTATCCAAATCAATGGCACGGGTGGCGCCATTGGGTGACGGCACCACCACACCATCGACGGTCACATTGGCATATTCCAGCGGTGCGCCGCGCACGTTGACGTAACGGCCTTCGCCCTGGTCACGCTGAATCGACACGCCGGCCAGCCGCTGCACTGATTCCGCCACGTTGGCATCCGGAAAACGACCGAGAAAGTCAGCCGACACCACAGATTTAATATTGTCGGCCGAACGCTGCATATTCAGCGCCCGCGCCTGACCTTCACGCTGGCCGGTCACCCGGATCACTTCAATGTCGGCCTGCGGCACCAGCATCAGTTGCAGCGACTGGCCCTGCCGTTGGCGCACCTGCACCGCCACGCTGTGCTGGCCATAACCGAGATAATTCACTTCCAACTGATAGTCGCCGTCGGCCAGACCGTCCAGCCGGAAGCGGCCGCCAGCGTCGGTCACCGTCTCGCGATTGCTGCCGGCCAGCCGGATAATTGCGCCCTGCAGCAGCTGATGGCGCTCGTTGCTGAGCTGGCCATGTAACGACGGACTGGTTAACGGCGTGCTGCTGACCGTTAAATCTGCCTGGATCATAGCGTGCAACGGCAGGCTGCAGCTGGCAGCCGCCAGGCAAACGGCCAGCGCCAGCCGGGTTTTGTGAAAAGAACGATGACGGATAGCTTTCATAACAACTCTCGTGGCAAGTAAAAAACTCGCCACAGTCTGCCCGGCCAATATGACAACCAAGGGGCCATAAATCAGCTCAGCTGAGCGCTGCGGACCCGGGTCCGTAAAGCTCAGCGCCCTGCTTATGGCGTCATACAGCTGTCACCTGATTGTCATCAATACTTTGCAAAATCAACTGCCTGCGGTGAAGCCGCTGCCACTTCGGCACGGCCTGCCACCGCGTAATTTCCACGGAGGGACCTGGGATGTGGCGACCTCATCTGACCAAAATTATGCTCAGCCTGTTGCTGCTGGCCGCTGCGACAGCGCTGGCGCTGCAGCTTGGCAACTTCAAATCCCGCCAGTTGCTTGACGGCTGGGACTGCCTGGGGGAACTGACCACACTGGCGCTGGCCTGCGGCTGGTTGTGTCTGGTGGTCAGCAGCCGGCCGCCTGGACCTGTGACTAACTGGTTATTCAGCGGCAGCTTTTTACTGGCATTTTCTTACAGCCTCGACTTACTGGACGAATTTCTGGCGTATCCGCCCGACAGCCGGGTGATGAGCTGGCTGGAATCGCTGCCGGCACCGCTTGGGATGGTGCTGCTGACCATAGGTTTGGTCGGCTGGCATCGTGAACAATTAGCCATCAACCGCCAGTTGCAGGGGCGGGAATTGTTTTTGCGGGATCATCAGCTGATAGACCCGCTGACCCAGCTCTACGGCCCGGCATATCTGCATGCGGTGCTCAGCCGCGAGCTTGGTTTACACCGCGAGTCGGGCCGGCCTTTGTCGCTGTTGATGCTCGATTTGGCCGGCTTTGGCCGTTACAACCGTCAGCACGGCGTGGCTGCTGGCGACCAGTTGCTGGTGCGCCTGAGCGAACTGCTCAGCCATCAGCTGCGGCCGCACCAACTGGTGTGCCGGCTGGCCGGCGACTGTTTTGTCGCGCTGTTGCCCGACACGCCGGCGAGCGCCGCCGAACTGCTGCAGCTGCATCTGCAGCAGCAATGGCAGCAGCTGCACAAGGAACCTGCGCTGATGGTGGTCGGTCTGGCGGTGCCGCCCGCGCAGTCGGATGCCGAATCGCTGCTGCGTCAGGCCGCCAGCCTGCTGCGCCAGCACAAACAGAAACAGCAGCACCCGCAGCCGCACATGGCTGGCGTGCTGCCATGAAACAACCGCCTTTTGGCTATGACGATAAAGTGCTGCTGACGCAGGCGGTGATCCCGCATTTGCTGCAGCTGGCGCTGCGTCGTGGCGGTCAGTCCCACCGGCTGCTTAGCGGCACTTCGTTGTTTGAAGCCGATTTACACAAACCACAACATCGCACCGACCTGAGAACCTGGCTGACCCTGCTGAAAAACTGTCAGCAGTTGCAAAGCCCGGAACTGCCGTTCCTGACCGCCAGCGCTGTGCTGCAGCACAGCAATCTGCCCCTGTGTCAGTTGCTCGATTGTGCCGCCAACCTGCGTCAGGCACTGCGCTGCCTCAGCTATTACCGCCACCAGCTGATGCCTTTTGTCTATGCCCGCATAGCCTGGCGCGACCAGACGCTGCGCATCGAGCTGCATGCCGCCGCCGGCTTACAGGGCCAGGCCGATTTTATGTTTCAGCTGATGCTGTCTTTGCTGCTGCAGCTGATCCGGCACCAGTTGCCGGGCTGCCCGCCCTGCCAGATTGAACTGCCGCAGGCAGCGCCGCGCCATCCGACAGCCAGCGACAGCCTGTGGCAACAACCGGTACACTACAATCAGCCAGTGGCAGCGCTGTTGTTACCCATCGAGGTGTTGGACCTGCCTTTTCGTGGCGCCGACAGGCCACGCTTTTTGCAGTTAAAACGTTTTTGCCGCCAGCAGAACCAGTTGCTGCCACGCCGCCGCGGTCTGCTCGAATATTGCCAGCAACAATTGCGCCGCAGCCTGCCGACGCCCGACAGCCAGCTACAGCTGGCCGCCGGACTTCGCCTCAGTAGCAGCTCGCTGAAACGGTTGCTGCAGCAACATCAGAGCAGTTACAGCCAGTTGCTGGATGACTGTCGCCACCTGCGAGCCCAGCAGCTGGTCAGCCAGCATCCTTATTCCAACCGGCAGCTGGCCTCTTTGCTGGGCTATTCAGATGAACACAATTTCCGCCGCGCGTTCAAACGCTGGACCGGGCTGCTGCCGAGCCATTTTCGCGACCTGTTGCTGCGCTGACGCGCCGCCACAACTTCAGTGGCAGGGGTCCAGCCGGGCGAAACTGTCCATGCCTGCGGCCAGTACTTCTGCCGCCGTATAAGGCTGCTGACGCCGCACGCCGGGAAAAGCGCCGACCTGGATCAAATCTTTGTTAAAACGCGGGCTTTTTGGGCAAAACGGCTGGATGCTGTAGAGCTCGGCGCCGGCGGCCATCAGCACCAGCGCAGCCGCTTTGACATGGGGGAGCGGTGTCTGGCTGCTGCTGAACCACAAAGCATTGACTTTGTGCCAGCGGTTGACCGGGCTTTTGCGCACCAGCTCCAACTGTCGGGCGGACTGCGCCGCCACAGTGCTGAGCGTGGCGTCGTCGATGACAAAGCCCTGATCACGAAAGATCTGAAACAGTTTTTCGTGGGCAAAAGACGGGTCTAACTGGCTGCTTTTACTAAACAGCTCCAGCCGGGTTTTGCTGCCCGGCGCCGCTTTGGGCAACGCCTGCAGCGCCTGACTGGCCGCCAGGCTGCCGGCCATGTCGAGCGAATTCATCTGACGGATTTTTTCCGGCACTATCGCCACCTCGCCAAAGGTTTGTTTGATGGCGCTTTGGGTCGCCGCTGCGGTGGCTGCGATGCGTTGCTGCAGTACCTGCTGACTGGCCGCCAGCGCGGCGTCATCCGGGGTTGGCGCTGGTGCGGGTGAGGTTGGCGCCGGTGTAGGTGTGGTTGGCGCTGGTGTGGTTGGAGCCGGCGCTGGCGTGTTGGCGGCCGGCGTATTGGTAGCAAGCGCAGTCCCGGTCAGCAACTGGCTGATGCCCACCATCTCGCTGACACATTTAAAATAACCATCCAGCAGCTGCAGCACCGGAATTTTCTGGCTCTGCGGGTCCTTCGCCAGCACGTCAACCAGCGCCCCCACCACTTTGGTCTGGGTTTCATGACGCACCGAATTGAGCGTCACTGTGACCTGCCGATAAGTGGTTTTACTGAGGCCACCGGCACAGACGCCAATCACCTGGTCGGTGTCGTAGCAGCGACCGGGCGCCGTTGCCGGCGCTTCCTGCGGCGACGCCGCGACGCTCAGGCCGGTCAAAGCCGGCAGCAATATCAGCCCCAGCCATAACGAGCATGAGCCGGTGCGCAAGCGTAACCCGGGCCGCCAGACGCTCATGGCGATGTTTTACCGCAGCGGTCCATCGCTTTGGCGTGCTCCATGATTTTCAGCAGCGCTTCGTCGGAGATTTTGCCTTTTTCTTTTAAGCTGGCGAGATAGCCCTGATAACGCAGCAACGCCGCGGCATGGGCTTCTGCACTGACAGTGCCGGCCGCGGCGTCCTGACCAAAATCGACTTTCAGGTCGATGCTGCCGCCTTGCACATAACCCATGTTGGTCAGCGCGATAATGCGCTCGGCATCGGCGTAAGAACAAGGATGGGTCGGGTCATTGACACCCAGCTGACTGCCGCTGCCTGCCTGACCGCCGGCCGGTTCCGGTGAACAGCCGGCAAGACTGAGACAGCCGGCCAGCAACAGCGCTGGCAACCAGACCTGCATAGCCCTGTGTTGTCGCTTGGTCTGCCGTTGAAACTGATGTGTTTGCATAACCACCTCCCTGAATGGACAGCCGTCGTCCGGTGCAAGCCGGCCACTGGCGCTGCGATGCATGTAAAAAAGACAAGAGTGAACAGCAACTATAGTCCGCTTTGCGTGACCTATCGGCGCTGCGACAACACTTCAGCCACCGGTCGCGCGGATGCCATGTTGCGCTTTGGTTGCAGCAGACAATTGACCAGATCACATCACTTCAGTAAGTTAGGTCGCTTAGCCACCAGGACTGGCCGCTTTGCCGGCGGGTGCGCTTTTATCAGCTGTGTTGTCTGGCGCCAATACAACAGCGCGCACAGGAGAGTGCCAGAGCTCGTCAAAGCACAGGCCCGCGCACATTTATCGCTTTGGGAACACAACAGATTGATACATTTCGAGCCCTCCACAGCCGCGACCCACTCTGCTGAAACCGCTTCTGCTTTGCCCGGCGCTTTTATCCAAAACCTGCAGGAAAAGCAGTTCGATGGTTTTGCCGGCAGCTGTTTTCAGTGCGAATTTGACCCGAACTGTTACAACGACACGCTCGCCGTCACGCTGCTGGGTGAGGCATTGCCGGCCCCGCTTCGCTCCGCCGTGGTCAAACGCCAGGCTGAATTTGTTGCCGGGCGTTTTCTGGCGCGACAGTCCTTGCTGGCGCTGCAGGCGCCGGCCACGACGGTCGGTATTGGCCCCCAGCGCAACCCGTTGTGGCCACATGGTTTTACCGGTGCGCTCAGTCACAGCAACCAGCGGGCGATTTGTCTGGTCGCGCATCAGGCGCAGCACCCGGTCCTCGGCATTGATCTGGAAACTTTGCTAAGCCCGTCCGTAGCGCGTGACATCGCCGGCTCAGTGCTGGTTGACGCTGAACACCGCCTGGTGGGTGGGCTGCAGGCTCCGGACCCAACCCTGCTGACGCTGATCTTTTCTGCCAAAGAAAGCCTGTTTAAAGCGCTGTATCCACAAGTGGGGGCTTATTTTGATTTCAGCGCCGCGCGGCTGGTTGCAGTGGACTGGCAAAGCGGCCGTTTCACGCTGGAACTGCTGCAAGAGCTGACGCCGG
>CBINNO010000125.1:0-10946 GCA_966252055.1 uncultured Rheinheimera sp.
GCGACCGGATCGAGGCGCCGGCCGACCTGACCACCTGGTTCAGTCAGGTTGCCAGCGAACCTTTTGCCATGTTGCTGGATTCCGCCAGCCCAAATCATCCCAACAGCAGATATGACCTGCTGGTCTGCCGGCCTTTAGCCACGCTGACAGCCTATGGCCGCGCTTGTGTGACAGACGCCGGCGGCAACACATCCGCAGTTGAAGCGGACCCGTTCGAACTGCTGGCCACCTTGCAGCAGCGTTATCTGCCCGCGCTTGACGCCAATTGCACGAACCTGCCCTTTGTCGGCGGTGTGCTGGGTTATTTTGGCTACGATTTGGGCCGCACTATTGAAAACCTGCCAGAACAGGCGTGTGCTGACATCCCGCTGCCAGACCTCGCGGTTGGTTTTTATCCGCAGGCGCTGGTGCTGGATAAAGCCAGCCGCCAGCTGTGGTATGTCGACAGCCGCGGTGATGCCGAGAAAACCGTGAGCGCTTATCTGGCAATTTTTCAAGCTGCCGATAACGCGCACGCCGGCCCTTTGGAGGCAACTGAACAACAGCGCACAGCATCGTCATTTCATCTGACGGGCCAATGGCAGGCGAATCTGAGCCAGCCTGAATATCTGGCGCGTTTTGCCAAAATTCAGCAGTATCTGCAAAGCGGTGACTGCTATCAGATCAATCTGGCGCAGCGTTTCAGCGCCCCCTTTCAGGGCGACCCTTATCAGGCGTATTTGCAGCTGCGCGCCGCCAATCAGGCGCCATTTTCGGCTTTTATCCGGTTGGCACAAGGCGCGGTGCTGTCTATTTCGCCGGAGCGTTTTCTCGAAGTCAAAGCCAGACACATCGAAACCAAACCGATTAAAGGCACCCGGCCACGTTTTGCCGGGCCAGAGGCCGACGCGCAAAGCGCTGCCAGTCTGCAGCAGTCACCCAAAGACCGCGCTGAAAACGTGATGATTGTGGATTTACTGCGTAACGACTTAGGCAAGGTGGCCAAAGCCGGTACTGTGCGGGTGCCCAAGCTGTTTGCCATTGAATCTTTTCCGGCGGTGCATCATTTGGTCAGTACCATCAGCGCTGAACTGGCTGACCCTTATCAGCCACTTGATGCGCTCAGGGCCGCCTTTCCTGGCGGTTCAATCACCGGCGCGCCCAAAGTGCGGGCCATGCAGATTATTGAGGAGCTGGAGCCGCACCGGCGCAGTGTCTATTGCGGCGCGATTGGCTATCTGAGCCAGCATGGCCATATGGATACCAATATTGCTATCCGGACCCTGGTGGCAGCTGACAACCGCATCCACTGCTGGGCTGGCGGTGGCATTGTCGCCGATTCAGTCGGCACTGACGAGTATCAGGAAACCTACGACAAAGTGGCGCGTATTCTGCCGGTGCTCAACCCCAAATTATCCAGCCAAACATCAGCCAGCCAATCAGCCAGCGATGCACACTGATGCCAGGCTTTGACGACACCGACCACTGGCTGAGCCGTTTTCTGCTGCAGCAACCCGCGGCGCCACTGGCGCAGCCGCGGCCGGCGAATGCCGCGGTGTTATTGCCGGTATTTTACCAGCACGACCGCTGGATGCTGCTGATGACCCGCCGGTCGCTGCAGCTGCGCCACCATCCCGGCCAACTCAGTTTCCCCGGCGGGCGTATCGAAGCAGGTGAAGCCAGTGCGCAGGCGGCCCTGCGCGAAACCTTTGAAGAAACCGGCATCCGGCCTGAACAAGTCCGCCTGCTCGGCCGGCTGCCCGCCATCAACACTTCAACCGGCTTTATTGTGCAGCCCTGGCTTGGGCTATTGGCAGAGCTGCCCTCTTTGCACTTGCAACAAAGTGAAGTGGACAGTGTGCTGCTGATCCCGCTGGCGCAGGCGCTGTCGGCCGAACGGCGGCACAGCGAACACTGGCAGCTGCGCGGTCGCCGCCAGCTGCTGCATTTTATTCCCTGGCAAGGCCAGCTGATTTGGGGCGCCAGCGCCGAAATGTTGTATCAGCTTTCGTTACAACTGCGCGGAAAAGACCGCTGAAGCACTTTTTGTAAGCAGCACTGACCAGTGACAGCATCAGTTACAGAACGCCGGCAGTTCCGGTACAATCGACCCGTTTCATCAAAGCAACTATAAGACGACCCTATGATTATCAGCGCTTTTGACATGTTCAGCATCGGCATCGGCCCGTCCAGCTCCCACACCGTCGGCCCGATGCGCGCCGCGAAACTCTTTACCGAACACCTGGCTCAAAGCGGCAAGCTGGACCAGGTAGTCAGCATTAAAACCGAACTCTACGGCTCCCTCGGCCAGACCGGCGTCGGTCACGGCACCGGCAAAGCCGTCATTTTAGGCTTGTGCGGTTTTCTGCCGGAAAACTGTGATCCGGACGCCGTTCCCGACATCCTGAAACAAGTCGACGAGCGCCAGCAAATCAGCATGGCCAACGGCAAAACCGTCAGCTTTGCGCGCGAAGGCGCCATTGTGTTTCACCGGCGTAAAACCTTAAAAGAACACAGCAATGGTATGGAGCTGATTGCGCTCGATGCCAATAAAGATGTGCTGTTCAGCGAAATTTATTTCTCGATTGGCGGCGGCTTTATCGTCAAAGCCGAAGATTTTGCCAACGAGAAAAAAGCCGCCAGCCAGTTTGCCGCCGACAATCCGCCACCTTTTCCGTTTAACAGCGGTGCCGAGCTGCTGAAGCTGTGCAAAGAAAATGGCTTGTCGATTGCCGCTCTGATGATGGAAAACGAAAAAGTGCTGCGCTCTGAGCAACAAATCAAAGACGAGCTGGGGCTTATCTGGCAAACCATGTACAACTGCGTGCAACGCGGCATGAAAACCGAAGGCATTCTGCCGGGTGGCCTCAAAGTCAAACGGCGCGCGCCGGCGCTATACCGGCGCCTGTGTGCGGAGAAAAGCGCCGATCCGTTACAAGTGATGGACTGGGTCAATTTGTTTGCGCTCGCGGTCAACGAAGAAAACGCCGCCGGTGGCCGGGTGGTCACAGCGCCAACCAACGGTGCCGCCGGTATTATTCCGGCCGTGCTGATGTATTACGACAAATTTATCCAGCCGGTCACGCCGGATATTTACACCCGCTATCTGCTGACCGCTGCAGCTATCGGCATTTTGTACAAGAAAAATGCCTCGATTTCCGGCGCTGAAGTCGGTTGTCAGGGCGAAGTCGGTGTGGCCTGCTCAATGGCGGCAGCGGCGCTGACCGAAATTCTCGGTGGCTCGGTCGATAACGTCGAAAACGCGGCCGAAATTGGCATGGAGCATAACCTCGGCCTGACTTGCGACCCGGTAGGCGGCCTGGTGCAAGTCCCTTGTATCGAGCGCAACGCCATGGGCTCTGTCAAAGCGATTAACGCGTCCCGGCTGGCACTGCGCGGCACCGGCGAGCATAAAGTGTCGCTTGATAAAGTGATCAAGACCATGTGGGACACCGGTCGCGACATGCAAAGCAAATACAAAGAAACTTCGCGTGGCGGCCTCGCGGTCAACATTATCGAGTGTTAAAACCCGCTGGGGCGATGCCAATCGCCCCATTTTTTTGCTGCAGTTTTTTGCTTCAGCATTCATCATTGCTGAGGTGACGGCAGACGACGTCAAAAAAATCAGCTGTCCCCCACCGATTTTCCGCCACAGCCAAGGGTCAACGCCAGCTGGCGCCAGTGCTGTATGTGGTTGCGTTGGTTAACTTTCAACCGGCATTACCGCATACGTTTGCAGCGGATTTGCTGCTTTTTTGTCATGTTGTTGTCAGAAGGACTATGCTAAGTTCCGCTTTAACGCATGCTGTCGTTGGCTTTTTTACGCTGGCGCAGCCAAGGAATTATTCAGCATAAGGAGCCTGTCATGGCAATCAGTAAGCAATACCTGAAAACCAAACCTGCCTGTAAAGTGACCTTTGTGGTCCCGGCTGAGCAGGCACAAAGTGCAGAAGCGGTGGTGCTGGTCGGTGAATTTAACGACTGGCAGGACAACGCGATGAAAAAACAAAAAAATGGTGATTTCAGCCTGACGCTGACGCTGCCAACCGACAGCAGCTATCAGTTCCGTTACCGGCTGGGCGCTGCTGACTGGCGTAACGACGAGCAAGCCGACGATTATGTGCCCTCACCAGTGTCTTATGAGCAGAATTCGCTGATCCGTCTCTGAGCGCGCCAACCTGCTTAAAGCAATAAAAAACGCGGCCGGGGCCGCGTTTTTTGACAGCTTGTCGCTTAGCGATATTTCTTCAGCATCAGGCAGCCAATCGAATAGCCGGCGCCAAAAGAGCACAACACGGCGTGATCGCCCACCTGCAGTCCTTCTTTGTGTTGGTGGAACGCAATGATGGAACCAGCAGAAGCGGTATTGGCGTAAGTATCCAGTACCAGCGGCGCTTCGCCCGGCTCAGGTTCACGGCCGAGAATTTTACGCACCGCAAAAATATTCATATTGATATTGGCCTGATGCAGCCACAAGCGCTTCAGATCGCTGGCCTCAAGCTGGCAAGCGGCCATTTCGCCTTCGATGACATCCGCCACCAGCGGTAACAGCTCTTTAAACACCTTGCGGCCTTGCTGGCGGAAAAACGGCGTGGTCGGGTCCAAGTCCGGGTAACAGTGGTCGGTGTAACTGACATCACAACGAATATTGTTAGAGAATTCAGTCTTAAGCCGCATGCCGATAATTTCATAGACATTGTCGGCGCTGGCCGTGTCCGCCGCTTCAATGATGGTCGCGGTGCAGACATCGCCAAAAATAAAGTGGCTGTCGCGCGAGGTGTAATTGACCTGCGGCGAAGCAAATTCCGGATTGACCACCAACACCACAGAGGCGGTGCCACCACGAATGGCATTGACGGCGTTACTGATAGCAAAAGTGGCGCTGGAGCAGGCCACGTTCATGTCAAAGGCATAACCGCCGGCGCCTAAAGCTTTTTGCAGCTCAATTGACAAAGCCGGATAAGGCCTTTGCATATTGGAAGCAGCGCAGATAATCAGGTCCACATCGGCCGCCGTTTTGCCGGCCTGTGCCAAGGCTTCGGTGGCCGCTTTGACCGCCATCTCAACCATTTCCGGCAGCTCGTCTTCACCGCGTTTGGCAAACACCGGCTGCATGATATTCGGGTCCAGAATGCCTTCTTTGTAAAGCACGTGACGCGACTTGATCCCGGAAGCTTTTTCGATAAATTCGCAGCTGGAGTATTCCAGCGCTTCAACCTCGCCGGCGGCGATGGCCTCGGCCTGCTCCTGATTAAACAGGTCAACATACTGGTTATAACTGGCGACCAGCTCTTCATTGGTGACAGTTTCTGCCGGGGTGAACACACCGGAGCCGGTGATCAGCACTTGTTTCATTGTTTCTCCAAAGCACCCGGGGGCGCCGACCGCAGCCTCTGTGTGCTGACTGGTCCGATGGGTGAATAAGGCCGGCAGTATAACGCAGCGCCGCCACCAATGACAGTCTGCGTCAGCCGCCGGTTGGACAGGTTCAGTGCGTCAGCGGGCGTTTCGGCTGGCCGAGCCGAATGACGACGGTCGACGACACTTTATCCTGAATAGCCTGACGGTTCGGGTCCCAGAAAATCTGCACAAAGCCGACCAGACCTGTCGCGATACCGGCGCCATAACCCCCCTGACGGGCAAAAGCTGCCAGCAGGTTCAGCTCTTTGCCATCGAGCTGAATGATCTGGATGCCGGTCAACCGTTTGCCGATACTCTGGCCATGACACCAGCCGACAGTCGCCGTGAAATAAAACGCCGCCCAGCCAAAACCAATACCGACATCGGACAAGATGCCTTTAACCCATTCAATCACACTGTGGGTCTGCTCATCCGGTATGTACCACGGCTCTGCTGACTGCGCTGCCGACTGCGCTGCCGGCTGCTCTGCCGACGGTACAGGCTTCGCCACCGGTAAGGCCGGCGCTTCCAGCGGGAAATCCTTTAATAAGCTGTCACGCAGCAGCGGCCATTGTTCAGCCGGGTAGTCACTGCCAGACGCCAGGCCGTCGAGGATTTCTACCGCTTTGTCTTTGGGAACCCGTGCCTGCTTCAGATTACGCGCCACTTTGCGAAACTCTTTGCTCATACAGTCGAGCTGACATTTTTCCTGCTGCAGCCGGCCGGCAGCAGCCGCCAGCCCGATGGCCTGCTCAGCACTGAGCTCTGCGCCTGCCACGCGGGCATCCTGGTCCTGCTCTACCAGCAGATCCGGCGCTATCGTGGCGGTGCTGGCCAAAATAGCCGTCAACAACAGCAATATCACCACATGCGCGTAACGCTGCGCTTTGAGGCGAAACCACATCAGATACACCATCACCGGCAGCACAAACAGCAGGCTGGCTTTAGCCAGCCCGGCAATAATGATGCCATCAATCGCCATCGCCACACCACGTCGGGTCGGTGATGCGGTCGGCACGCCGAGCAAAGACGGGCAGACTTCAAAGGCATAGGGTGTCACGATTTCCCGGCTTTCCTGCCGGGTCAGCGGGGTGCCGGTTTCACCGGCAGGCGGAGCCCCTGCGGGCAGCTGTTTTGCGCGTTCTAACATGGCGGGGTCCAGCGAAGAGATTTACCTGATAGTAACAAGCGGTTCAGAGGCCGGCAAGCGGTTCAGTTTCATGCCTATTTATGTCTTAACTGATTGATTGCACTGGTCAAACCCTCAAGAGTCAGGCTATGCATCCGCCCATTCAGCAAACGCTTGATCTGCTCGATGGACGGATAGTGACTCCACCAATTTTCCGGCTGCGGATTGAGCCAGACCGTCTGCGGAAACTGCGCCAGCAGCCGTTTGAGCCAAACCTCCCCGGCCTCGCTGTTATAATGCTCAACACTGCCACCCGGATAGCTGATTTCATAAGGCCCCATCGTTGCGTCGCCGACAAAAATCAGTTTGTAATCCGCGCCATAGGTGTGCAATACCT
Organism: uncultured Rheinheimera sp.; assembly: GCA_966252055.1. Taxonomy (GTDB): domain Bacteria; phylum Pseudomonadota; class Gammaproteobacteria; order Enterobacterales; family Alteromonadaceae; genus Pararheinheimera. The sequence goes on from CBINNO010000125.1 coordinate 6,906, forward strand.
CCTGCGTCGCGCGCTGATGCTGCTGCCGGCGTTTTTCGTCGGTCCACAGCGTTTCATAGACACAGTTGTGAAAATAGAAAATTTCCAGATGTTTAAATTCTGCCCGCACCGCCTGAAACAGCTGACGACATTCAGTGATGTAATCGTCCATTGAACCACCGATATCGAGCAACAACAGGAGCTTCACCGCATTGTGACGCTCGCGGGCAAAGCGTAAATCAAGCAGGCCGGCCTGGCGCGAAGTGGCACTGATGGTTTCGTTTAAATCCAGTTCACTCTGGGCACCGCTGCGGGCAAAACGGCGCAGTTTACGCAGCGCCAGCTGCAGGCTGCGGTTATTGAGCTCTTCATCAGCGGACAAAGACTGAAACTCACGTTTGTCCCAGACTTTTACCGCCCGGCGGGCGCCTGCGCCTTGTTGCCCCAACCGGATCCCTTCCGGGTGAAAGCCATAAGCGCCAAAAGGCGAGCTGCCGCCAGTGCCTATCCATTTATTGCCACCGGCATGGCGACCCTGCTGCTCGGCGAGCCGCTGGCGAAAACTCTCCAGCAGTTGCTCAAGCCCACCGAGGCTTTGTAACTGCGCTTTTTGTTCATCGCTAAGCTCGCGCAACAAGCCCGGTACCAGCCAGTCCGGCGGAATTTCGCTCAGTAAATCAAGCGCAGCGACGCCGTCAAAATACTCGGCGCAGGCACGGTCGAACTTGTCGTAGTCGGTTTCGTCTTTGACCCAACAAAGCCGCGCCAACTGATAAAACTGCTCCTGATCGGCAAACACCAGACCGGCCTGCAGCGCCCGCAGTAAATCCAGGTATTCACCCAGGCCCGCCTTGATGCCGTGCCGGCGCACCGTGAGGAAAAAAGTACTCAGCATCAGCGGCCGGCTCTTTTGGCGATAAATGCCAGTTTTTCTACCAGTGCCACATCCTGCTCATTTTTCAGCAAAGCGCCGAACAGCGGCATCAGGCCGCCCTGTTCGCGGCTCTGTTTCAGCTGTTCCGGGCTCACCTGCTCGGCCAACAGCAGACGCAGCCAGTCGATAAGCTCAGAGGTCGATGGTTTTTTCTTCAGCGCCGACAGCTCACGCAGACCAAAAAAGCTCTCCAGCGCCTGACTGAGCAACAAAGAGCTGATGCCCGGCAGATGCACATCAACACTCCGGCTTAAAGCGTCTGCATCCGGGAAACGGATATAGTGAAAAAAGCAGCGGCGCAAAAAAGCATCCGGCAGTTCTTTTTCATTGTTGGAGGTAATAAGCACGACAGGCCGCACCTGCGCCCGCACCGTCTGGCCAGTATCGTAGACGTCAAAGGCCATCTGATCCAGTTCATGCAGCAGGTCGTTGGGAAATTCAATGTCGGCTTTGTCGATTTCGTCAATCAGCAACACCGGTCTTTTCGGCGCAGTAAACGCCTGCCACAGCTTGCCGGGTTTGATGTAATTGGCAATGTCATGTACCCGGGCGTCGCCCAGCTGACTGTCTCTGAGCCGGGACACCGCGTCGTATTCGTACAGGCCCTGCTGTGCTTTGGTAGTGGATTTGATATGCCATTGCAGCAAGTCAGTGTCCAGTGAGCGTGCCAGCGCTTTGGCCAGCTCGGTTTTACCGGTGCCAGGTTCGCCTTTGATTAATAAAGGTTTTTGTAAAGTCACTGCCGCGTTGACCGCAAGCGCCAGCTCGGGAGTGACAATATAATTTGCATTGCTTTGAAACTGCATCGGGTGGCTCCGCCTGTTTTCTTCTTATAACTAAAAGTCGCTATAACTTATATCAAAACGCTTCTTTCGTTTTCAGCGTCCCGCGCTATGCTGGAGCCTTTCTCTTTGTCTGGAGCTTTATATGGCAACCATTTATGAAGACAATTCATTGTCAATCGGCCGCACCCCGCTGGTCAAATTAAAACGAGTCACCACCGGCAATGTCTACGCCAAAATTGAAGCCCGTAACCCGAGTTTCAGCGTCAAATGTCGCTTAGGTGCAGCACTGATTTGGGATGCGGAGAAAAAAGGCCTGCTCGGCCCCGGCAAAGAACTGATCGAACCAACTTCAGGCAACACCGGCATTGCGCTGGCCTTTGTCGCCGCCAGCCGCGGTTATCCGCTGACGCTGACCATGCCGGCCACTATGAGCCTCGAGCGTCGTAAACTGTTAAAAGCGCTGGGCGCCAATCTGGTGCTGACCGAAGGCCCGAAAGGCATGAAAGGCGCCATTGAAAAAGCCAAAGAAATTCAGGCGTCTGATCCGGACAAGTACCTGCTTCTGCAGCAATTTGAAAACCCGGCCAACCCACAAATCCACTTTGACACCACAGGCCCGGAAATTTGGCACGACACGGACGGCAACATTGACGTCTTTGTCGCCGGCGTCGGCACTGGCGGTACTATCACGGGCGTCAGCCGCTACATCAAGCTGGAGCAAAAACATCCGCTGGTGTCGGTCGCCGTCGAACCTGCCGACTCACCGGTTATTAGCCAAAAGCTGGCCGGTCAGGAAATCAAACCAGGTCCACATAAAATCCAAGGCATTGGTGCCGGTTTTATTCCGGGCAATCTGGATTTGGAACTGATTGATAAAGTTGAAACCGTCAGCAATGACGAAGCCATCGCGATGGCACACCGGCTGATGAAAGAAGAAGGTATTCTGGCCGGTATTTCCTCTGGCGCCGCCGTCGTTGCAGCCAAACGACTGGCCGAATCGCCGGAATACGCCGGTAAGAACATTGTCGTGATCCTGCCTTCGGCGGCCGAGCGTTACCTGTCCAGCCCGCTGTTTGCCGATGTGTTCACCGAGCAGGAACTGCAAGCCTGAGCATCATGTCAGCTCTGAAAGGCTGCTGCGGCAGCCTTTTCTTTTTGGATATTTTTGCTTTACAGCCCCGCAGATTTTTTGCACACTGCCGGCAAATTCCGGCTGGAAAGTGCTGATGAAATCCTTCTACTCTGCGCCCTTTTTACTGACTTTAGTGCTGATGCTGCCTGTCGCCTTGCTGACAGGCTGTGGCGACAGCGACTCCGAAAGCAAAACCACCACCGGCACCGCAGCCACCGCCACAGATTCACCCGAATTAACAGCCGTCGACTTTTTTAAAGCCGTGCTGGTTGATAATAATCTGAAGAAAGCCCGTTCGATGTCAGTGCCAACCCTGCAACGGGTGCTGGACGGTTATGCTTCTGGCAAAGCAGTCGGCCGTACTTTATTGAATATGAGCTTTGACGAAGTTGCCATTACCATCGAAGACACCAATAAAAATGTACGCGAGTTTTACACCGACAAAGCCGATGTGATGCTGATTTTCACCGGTGTCAAAGACGGCAATAAAGTCGTCAACATGCGGATGGTGAAGATGGTCAAAGAACGGGGCAAATGGCTGGTCAGCAAAATTGAAGATGACCCCTTTGCCCGCACCGGCATCTGACGGGCGCCTGCACGCAGTCAACGCCGTTCAGAAACAGAGGTTTTATCTGAAGCAGGGGCTTGCCACAGGCAGCCCCTGTTTTTTTAGCGCTGAAAAAATCGTTGCAGCGCGGCTTTACAATCTGCGCTGTGCAGCAGATGTTCAAATACAGCCAGTTCCTGATGCAACACATGCTGCACCTGTTGTTGCATCGGCTGTTTCAATAATTTTTTCGACTGCAAAACCGCTTCTGCCGGCAAGGCCGCCAGCACCGCGGCTTTTTGCTGCGCCAGAGCCAGCAGAGCAGCCGGCTCGCTGAGCTGATTGACCAGCCCCATGTCATAAGCCTGAGCGCCGTTAAAGGCTTCTCCCAGCAACAGATACTGCGCGGCGCGCTGGTAACCAACCAATTTGGGTAACAACAGGCTGGATGCCGCTTCCGGACATAGCCCCAGTGCGGTAAATGGCAACTGGAAACGCGCATCTGCGGTGGCATACACCAGGTCGCAGTGCAGCAAAGAGGTGGTGCCAATGCCAATAGCCAGCCCTTCGACGGCCGCCACCAGTGGTTTTTCAAACTGCGACAACAAGTGCAGAAACTGCACAGTCTGATGCTCGTGATTCAGGTGGCCACCGGCCAGAAAGT
>CBINNO010000126.1:0-10858 GCA_966252055.1 uncultured Rheinheimera sp.
CAGCAACAGCGACAACAGCACAGACTGCATCAGCAGGCTCAGCTGGCCCTGCCGCGCGACGTCACGCAGGTTGCGACCAGCGACCAGCACGTAATAATAACGCCAGCGGCCAAACCCGAGCGTACCGCGCCAGTCGAGCTTGTGCCGGCCCCATTGCCGGGCGCCGAGCGCCACCCGCAAATGTGCCAGTTGTTCTTCCGTGAAGCTTTGTTGCACCGCAGGCGGCATTCGTTCCAGCAGTTTCTGGATTGCGCTGTCCTGGCGGATATCGCCCGTGGCTAACTCTGGACTGCTCATCAAGCGCGACCTGTGATCATGGGCATCAATGGCTGGCCAGCAGCGCTGACAGCTCAGCTGTTTTTTGCTGCATCAGCACCACATCGCCGCGGCTTTCGACATTAAGCCGTACCAGCGGTTCGGTATTGGAACTGCGCAGGTTAAAGCGCCAGTCGGCAAATTCCAGACTGATGCCGTCCGTGGTGTCGACCACTGCGGCCTTTGGCTCGTACAAAGCGCGGATCTCGGCCAGTTTTGCTTTGGGGTCGGCGATGGTGAAATTGATCTCGCCGGATGATGGGAATGCCGCAATACGGGCCGCCACCAGCGCCGACAGCGGCTGCTTCTTCACTGACATCAGTTCACCGACCAACAGCCAGGGGATCATGCCACTGTCGCAATAAGCAAAGTCGCGGAAATAATGATGCGCACTCATTTCGCCGCCATACACCGCATCTTCCAGCCGCATCCGCTCTTTGATAAAAGCATGGCCGGTTTTCGACTGTACCGGCTCACCACCGGCGCTCTTTACCAGGTCAATGGTGTTCCAGGTCAGGCGCGGGTCGTGAATGATCCGGGCGCCGCTGTGCTGCTGCAAAAACGCGTCCGCCAGCAAACCAACAATGTAATAACCTTCGATAAACTGCCCCTGCTCATCAAACAGGAAACAGCGGTCGAAATCACCGTCAAACGCGATGCCAATATCGGCCTGATGGGCCAGCACCGCGCTCGCAGTGTCTGCCCGGTTTTCTGGCAACAGTGGATTCGGAATGCCGTTGGGAAAAGTGGCATCGGGCTCGTGGTGTACTTTGATAAACTGCCACGGCACACCAAGCGCCTGACAGCGCGCTTCCAGCGCATCGACCACATGGCCGGCCGCGCCGTTGCCGGAATTGATCACCAGTTTGAGGGGCTGCAGCAAGTCGGGCCGGATATACGTCAGCAAATGGCTGACATAGGCTTCCAGCACCGACTGCTGGCGATATTGCCCCTGACGCGCGGGCTCGGCGAATTCCCCCTGCTCTGCCAGCGCTTTGATGTCAAACAAGCCGCTGTCGCCACTGATAGGCCTGGCGCCTTGCTGAACCAGCTTCATGCCATTGTAATCAAGCGGATTGTGGCTGGCGGTCACTTCAATACCGCCACAGACGCCGAGGTGAAAAGTGGCAAAATACACTTCTTCCGTGCCGGTCATACCGATGTCGATGACATCGGCGCCACCATCCATCAAGCCTTTTGCCAGCGCCAGTTTCAGCGACTCCGAAGTGGCCCGCACATCGCCACCGACCACCACAGTTTTTGCCTGCTGATGCTGCGCGAAAGCGCGGCCGATGCGATACGCCACATCGTCGTCCAGCTCATCACCCAAGCGGCCACGAATATCATAAGCCTTCACACAATTGATTTGACGATACATCTCAGGCCCGCCCATATCTGTCTGCAAACCGCACAATATCGTCTTCGCCAAGGTAAGAGCCAGACTGCACTTCAATCAGCTCCAGCGGCACTTTGCCGGGGTTTTCCAGGGCGTGGACGGCGGTGATCGGAATATAAACCGACTGGTTTTCAGTCAGATACTGATCCTTGCCATCGATGGTCACTTTGGCGGTGCCAGAAACAACTATCCAGTGCTCGGCTCTGTGATGATGCATCTGCACCGACAACTTGGCGCCTGGTTTAACGGTGATCCGTTTCACCTGAAAACGACTGCCGCTGTCGACAGAATCGTACTTGCCCCAGGGCCGGTATACTTCGCGGTGGAAGGTCACTTCCGGCCGCTGACCGGCTTTAAGTTGCTGGACTATGTGTTTCACATCCTGCGCTTTGTCTTTATGCGCCACCAGCACCGCATCTTTGGTACTGACCACCACCAAGTCGTCGACCCCGACAGTGGCAATCAATTGTTGTTCACTGCGCACATAACAGTTATGGCTGTCATGCGACCAGACATCGCCCTGATGCACGTTGCCGCCGCTATCCTGCGCGCTGACCTGCCAGAGCGCGGCAAAACCGCCGACATCGTTCCAGCCGGCAGCCAGTGGCAGCACTTTGACAGCGCCAGGCTCGTCACGGCTCAGTGGTTCCATGATGGCGTAATCAATAGAATTATCGGGACAGCTTTCAAAAGCGGCCTTTTTCACCCGGACAAAATCCAGATCGGCCGCCAGCGCAGACATCGCCTCACGACAGGCACTGAGCATCGCGCCCTGATACTGCCCGAGCAACGCCAGATAACGCGAAGCGCGGAACATAAACATCCCGCTGTTCCAGTAATACTCGCCGCTGTCGAGATATTGCTGCGCTGTGGCACTGTCGGGTTTTTCGACAAAGCTGCGCACCGCAAAGGCTGCACCTGCGGCCTGCCCCCGGTGAATGTAACCGTAGCCGGTTTCTGCATGGGTCGGCACTATACCAAATGTGACCAGACTGCCATCGGCGGCCAGTTGCTCTGCGGCCTGCACTGCTTGTTGAAAGGCGGCGAGATCCGGGATCACATGGTCAGCAGCCAGTACCAACAACAGCGGGTCCTGCCCCTGTGCGGTCGCCTGCAGTGCTGCCAGCGCTATCGCCGGCGCCGTATTGCGTCCAACCGGCTCCAGCAAAATGGTCGCGTTATGGATGCCAAGCTGGCGCAGCTGCTCGGCCGCTATAAAACGATGATCTTCATTACAAATTAACAGCGGCGGCTGATAAGCCAGCCCGTCGAGGCGTTGCAGCGTTTGCTGCAGCATGGTCTGTTCACCGGTCAGCGCCAGAAATTGTTTGGGATAGTTGCCGCGGGACAGCGGCCACAGGCGGGTCCCGGAACCGCCGGCCATAATGACGGGAATAAACATTGATTAAATCCTGTTATATCACTGATTTGAAATAGTCTGATGGAGCCTCGGATCCATGTCAATGCTAAGGGTCAAGGCTGCGGATGAATGCCAGTTGCTGACACCGCGGTGTCGATGCGACGCTGGCGGACCTCAGACTGCTGCAAGTACCAGCCCAGCGTTTGTGCAAGCCCTGTAGCGGGCGATCAACATCGCCTCACGTCAACTGTCCTTTAACTGCGGCGCGCCTGCCAGCACGCTTTGAGCAATTGCCATAAAAAAACCGGATTGTGCCGCAGATAGCGGCCGCTTAACCGGATGGGTTGCTGCAGCCAGCGGAAAAACCATTCAAGCCCCAGTCGCTGCATAAAACGCGGCGCTTGCCTGAGCCGGCCTGTCTGGTAATCAAAGGCAGCACCAAGGCCGACCTGCAGCGGCGGTAACCGGCTGCTGTTGGCGGCGATCCAGAGCTCCTGCTTCGGGCAGCCTAAACTGACCAGCAGCACGTCCAGCCGGGCTGCTTCTAACTGCGCCAGCACCGCCGGATCTGAACGGGCCGGCGTTTCAAAAGGTGGCGCATGCAGAAACACCAGCTGCAACTGTGGCCATTGCCGGCGCAGCATCGCGGCCAGCGCTTCCAGTTGCTGAGCGTCCTGACCGCCATACAAACCCACCCGCCATTGGCTCGATGCTGCCTGCTGCAGCAGCGCATTCATCAAATCCACGCCACGGATTTGTTCACAGTGCTGGCCATAAACACAGCGCAGCCACCAGCACAGCGGCCTGCCGTCGGCCAGCACATAATCAGAGTCGGCCAGCACAGTGGCAAATGCAGCAGACTGGCGCGCTTCCATCAGCATGTGCACGTTGGCCAGATAGACTGGCGTGGCCAAACGCTGGCTGACGCGCTCGCCAAGCGCACTCAGCAGTGGCTGCAACGCCTGTGCTCTTACCCGCACTCCCAGCACCTGTTGGTGCAACTGCTGATTTGGCATCTTAGCGACAAAGCACCGGACGCAGCTGCGGCCAGAAGGCTTCTGAAGCAAGCCGGCGGCTGAGGAAAATACAACTTTGCCGCTGCATAGAAAAAGTTTTGATTTGTTGCAGGGTCACGGCGCGCAATGGCCCACGCACGCCCAGCTCAACCCGCTGCCAGATCTGCGCTTTTTGCGCCACGCTCAGCTGCGGCCAGTGGCTAAAGGCGATACTGAGCCATTTTTGCTGCACTTGCGGCAAATAAGGCCCTTTGGCGGTTGCTTGTTCCAACAGCAGCCAGCTGTCGCTGAGCCGGCCCTGCACGGCGGCTCTGAAATACGCAAAATCAGCATAAGCCAGCGGCCAGTCTGGCCGAAGCGCGATAGCCCGCTGATAAATGGCTTCGTTTTGCGCGACACTGCGACTGTCCATCACGCCGCTGTACCAGGCCCATTCGTTCACTTTGGCCAAAGTCAGCCAATAGTGCGGGTTTTCTGGCTGGAGCGCGACCGCCTGCGTCAGCTGCAACAGCGCCTGATCCAATTGTTGTTGCGCTGGCCGTGCCGTCGGGTCGGCATTTTGCTGGCTCTGCCACTGCTGCAGGGCAAAAGACGCCGGGAAATAATACAGACTGGCAACACCGGCCCGGCCTGCCAGCAACAGCAGTGCGAGCACCGTCACAGCCAGTAAACCCAGAGCCAACAACCGGACCGCCTGCCGTGGCGCTGATGTCAGTGACATCCGAAATCCAGCCCTGCGGTGATAGTCGCCGGATGGCGGACCGACAAATCCTGTGCGTAATCTTCGCTGACCAGTTGGGCAATGCGTTTGCAGGCGGCGCTTAGTCTGGGCGGACGCCGGTTCAGGCTGTGACAGTCACTGGCGACCACATGAAACAGTTGTTGCTGCACCAGTTGCTCAGCGCATTGCTGGTGACGGCTACCCAAATCGCCCAGCAGTGAACTGGCGGTCAGCTGAAATAAACACCCCACCCGGCGCAGCGGCGCCAGTGCCGCCGGATTGCTCTGCACGTCGCGGTTGCGCTCGGGATGCGCAATCATCGCAATCACATCATGGCGGGCCAGCCATTTGAGCAAAGCATCCGTACCGGCCGGAATATGGCTGGGCGGCAGCTCCAGCAATAACACTTTTTGTTGCTGCCACTGCCCCAGAAACGGCAGCTGACCGGCTTCCAGTGCCGGCATCAGCTGGTCGGTCAGCCGCACTTCTGCAGCTGCTGCCAGACCAATCTTCAGGCCCAGCCGCTCCACTTCATGACGCAGCAGCTGTAAAGCCTGCGTAATGCGCTGCGGCTCGTTGTCAAAATAACCCGGATTGATATGCGGCGTTGCCACCATCTGCGTGATGCCGTCCGCGACAGCCAGCTGTAATAACCCAATGGCTTCAGCCAGGTCGGTAGCGCCATCATCCAGCGCCGGCAATATGTGACAATGCAGGTCGATCATCAGCGCTCTTTCTGTTCTGCGTAATAGGCATAATAACCATAACCGCCGTAATAGCGCTCTGCCAGTTTCAGGTCGAGGTCATTGAGCACCACGCCCACCACCCGCGCATGGGCATTGATCAGTTTTGACAGCGATAACTGCACCAGCCCGCTGCGCGTGGCGTCGGCTTTGACCACCATCACCACGGCGTCACTGTATTGCGACAACAGCAGCGCATCACTGACCGCGTGCACCGGCGGCGTGTCGATAATGATTTTCTGATAGCGGCCTTTGAGTTCGTTCAGCAGCGCCTGCAGCCGCGGACTTGATAATAATTCCAGCGGATTGAGCGGAATACTGCCGGCCGGCATGATGTCGACGCCGCTTTGTTCGTCTTTGACGATGCAATCGGCCAGCGACTCCGTTTCTGCCAGATAATTCGCCAGCCCCGGCTGAAACGCTGGCAAGCCAAAGCGTTTGGCAATCGTTGGCTTGCGCATATCCGCGTCAATCAACAACACCGACTCCAGCTGCTGACAGGCAAACGCCAGATTGCTCGACACTGTGGATTTACCCTCTTCCGGTACCGACGAGGTGACGGCGACAATTTGCAACGGCCGTTCCAGCGACAACAACGACAAACTGGTGCGGATGGAGCGGACCGATTCGGCAAACTGACGCTCATTGCTGTCAAAGAAAGTCCGGTTCAGCTGCGCCAGCTCTTTTCTGGCAGTTACTTTGGGCACTATGCCCAACGAGCGTTGTTGCAACAGCGCTTCGACATCGACGGTGGTTTTGATGGTGTCATTGAGCGATTCCATCACAAAGGCCACGATGACGCCAAAACCCAGCGCCGCCACAAAAGCCAGTAACACGATAAGCTTGCGTTTGGGTTTAATCGGCTCAGTCGCCGCAACAGCCCGGTCGGTGAAACGGGCGACCGCAGAATTAAAATCGCCGGTCACTTCAGTTTCTTTTTGCCGCGCCATAAAGGTGTCAAACAGCTGGCGATTGGTTTCCACTTCACGCGACAGACGCTGATATTCCGCCTCTTTGCCGCTTAAATCCTGATACTGGCCTTTGGCTCTTTGCATTTCGGCTTCCAGCGACGCCAGATTCCGGCTGACCGCATCGGCTTCTTCACTGATGCCTTCAAGTAATTTTTGCACCTGCTCGCGCAGATTTTGCTGCACTGTGCCCAGTTCAGATTTAGCGGCGATCAGTTTTGGATGCTTGGGCCCGTAAATGCGGCTCAGCTCCGACACTTTACGTTCGGCTGAGATCACTTCTTTTTTGACGTTCTGGATGCCCGGATGAGCAGTGATCTCCGGCAAAGATTCCAGCCGCGCTATATTGTCAGCGCCGTACTGACGCACCACCCGGACAAAACCGTCGATCTGGGCTTTTTTGGTGCGGGCCTGCGTCACGTCCTGACCGAGCCGCTCCAGTTCCTGACTGCCGAGGCTGCGCACACCAGCGACATCCACCAGCCCTTCCCGAATACGAAATTCCTGCAACGCTTTTTCCGACTCGTCCAGCTTGAGCCGCAGCTCGCCCAAGCGACCGCCCAGCCAGTCATTGGCTTTTTGCGTGATGCCCATTTTGGCGGCCAGCTGGCCATCGATATAAGCCTCGCCGATCGCGTTGGCGACCGCAGCCGAAAGCTTTGCATCATGGCTTTCAAACAAAATATTCACCAGCTGGGTTTTGCGCACCGGCTCTATCGACAAGCGTTCGGTAAATGCCTGCACCAGCTGTTCCCGTGCTCTGGCAATTGTCTCTTCATCAGATAACGCCGGCTCAGCCAGCGCCAGAAAAGGCGCCAGTGCCAGCACTCGTTCTTTCAGCCCGGGCGTGGCGATAAAATCCGGATGTTGTGCCAGTTGCAGGCCGTCGATCACCGTCTCGGCGATACTGCGCGATTTGAGGATCTCAAACTGCGTCAGGTAGTACTCCTGCTGCGCCGAGTTAATGCCATAAACTTCATCAATTTTGACCGCTTTGGCCTGCTGCGCTTCAATCAGCAAGGTCGCTTTGGCGCTGTAAACCGGCTTGAGATTAAGTACCACCACGACGCTGAGCGCCGCCACCAGTACCGCCAGCAACAGGATGCGCCATTTTGCGCGCGACAAGACCTGAAAATATTTCCGTAAATCAATCACTTCATCATTTTGTGCTGGCTTGAGTTCTAAAGCGGCCATCAGAAAAATCTCTGCTCTATGGTGATGGTGTCGCCAGCATTGATTTGGGTGGTCAGTTTGGCGGATTCTTTGTTGGACTTGTCCCCTTCGCGGGCGACAAAAATTTTCTCACGCGACGCCCGTTCGGTCAGGCCCCCGGCCAGCGCGACCGCCTGATCGACGGTCATGCCCGGCTGGTACGGATAACCACCTGGTTTTTTCACTTCACCGTGAATGTAAAAAGGCCGGTACTGCACCATGCCGACAAACACATTGGGTTCGACGAAATAGTCGCCTTTAAGGCCCTGATACAGATGTTGTTCCACTTGTTTCAGCGTCATGCCGGTCACTTTGATAGTGCCCAAAAACGGGTAATTAAGCGTCCCGCTGTCGGTCAGCTGCGTCTCCAAATCCAGTTCTGGCTCGCCAAACACTTTGATTTTGATCACATCGCCAGGACCCAGCACATAGTTGTCCGCGCTGCTGTTCTGGCCGCTTTGTTGCCATGCCTGCACTGGCGCTGACGGCAGCAAAAGCACCAATGACAGCACCGCTACTAACAAGTATCTGAACAACATCATCAATCCTTACAGGGTCAGCTTCAGTTCAAGGCCCCAGACGGTGCGGTCGTATTCAATCACTCCGAGCGTAGAGCTGCGATCTTCCAGATTGACAAAACCTTTGACGGTCAGCCAGCGCGCCGGCTGATGACTGAGCTCCGCTGTCAGCACCTTCATCTTGTCTTTACGGGCCGTACTGATACTGGCAAGAATCACCCGGTTGTATTCATCGGTCTGGTATTCATAGGCCAGCTTACTGGTAGTTGTTTCACTCCACTGGTGATTCCAGCCAATGCTGTAACTGGTCTCAATAATGTAGTCGGCATTGACGTTCAGTGCGTCCACATCTTTGGCACGCCGGCCTGTTGCCAGGTCAAAACCAGAATAGGTCAGCGGTTGCCACTGGACTATGGTTTCCCAGGCAAATCCGCTGAAGTTTTCCCGGTTGGCCAGTTCAAAGTCTTTGTTCTGATAACCGAGCTTCAGAATACCGGTGGTCAGCGCACTAATCTCCCACTCGGCACCCAAGCGATAGTTGTTGTCGGTGTTGTCGCGCGAGCCACTTAAATCAGTGGTTTTGAAATTAATATTGGCCGTGCTGGCCTCAATCACCAGTTTATAAGCGTCCGGCATCTGATAAACAAAACCGCCGCCAAGCTGGCGCAGGTCAAAATCGCGATACTGCGTCACATCACGGAAGTTGTTGTATTTTTTATCAAAATAACGGGTATTCGCCCGCAGTTTGCCGGTCGAACCCTGACTGCCGTATTCATACTCGGCCGCGACATTCTGCGCCTGATACTGAGTTTCTTCGTTTTGCAGCTGACCGCGGCCCTCTGACACCCCGGTACCCCGGTCTTCATGCAGCCAGCTGCTGCTGGTTTTCAGTTTCAGCTGATGCGCACTGGCAGGCGACAAGCGTGCTTCGGCTTCCAGATAGCCGTCGGTGTAGTTATCCTCGCTGCTGCTGAAATAACGGGCATCTTTTAGCGCAGCAGACACAGTGTAAGTGTTGACGCCATCAACCAGATTGGCTTTGAGCGTCGGCGCTACTGTGGCCACCCAACTGGAAATTGAACTGTTGGTGTCACGGATCACGTTGTCATCATGCTGGAGTGCGGTTAACAGGCCTGGAATAAAATCGATGCCTGATTCGGTGCGGATCACCCCTTCCTGTGATGCATCCGCCGCCTGCTCCTGAGCTTGTGCAGCACTGACAGTCGCCACGAGCACCACGGCCGCCAGGCTGTTCAGTCTGAGTTTGTTCATTGTTGCGCTTCCTTCACTAATACACATGTTGACCACTAAATCCTTTCAGAATTGTTTTGATGACAATTTTGATATCCAGCCACAAAGACCAATGGCGGATGTAATACAAATCAAATTCCACCCGTTTGGCCATTTTATCCAGCGTGTCGGTTTCGCCACGCCAGCCATTAATTTGCGCCCAGCCGGTGATGCCGGGTTTGACCTTGTGCCGCAGCATATAAAAGGCCACCTGATTGCGATACTGCTCGTTGTGCGCCACCGCATGAGGCCTGGGGCCTACTACCGACATATCACCCAGCAGCACGTTAACAAACTGCGGCAATTCATCCAGCGATGTCCGGCGCAGAAATTGTCCGACAGCCGTCACCCGCGGGTCATGCCGGGTCGCCTGCACCACCACGGCGTCATTTTCCAGCACTTTCATCGACCTGAATTTAAGTACGCCGATTTTGCGGCCATCCAGCCCGTAGCGGTCCTGCCGGAAAAAAACCGGCCCTCTGGATGTCAGCTTAATCGCAAGCGCAATCAGAATAAACAGTGGAAACAAGAATATAAGCGCAGTCACACTGAAAATAACATCGAAAGTGCGCTTGAGATACCGCTGCAGCCCCAGATGTGGCGACTCAAAAACGCTGATGGTATCGATGTCGCCCACTGTGCTGAGCCGGCCCTGCATCATCTTCATTGTCAGCAGGTCCGGCACCAGATACACATCCAGGGTGGTATCCCCAAGCTGCCCGATAATATGCTGAATGCGCTGCTCGGCATGCAGCGGCAGGCAGATATACAAGCGGGAAAATTCACCGGCCTGACCAAGCGCAACAGCCTGATTGACGCTGCCCAGCAATAAATCGCGATGGGCCGCTGCGACGCGCTCTGAGCTGCGGTCATCAAAAAAGCCGACACAAACGAAACCATCGTCCTGTTGTAACTTAAACTCGTCATACAGCTGAACGCCGCGTTCGGTCAGCCCGACAATGGCCACCCGCTGCAAATGCGCGCCATGTTGGATCTGCGCCTGACGCCAGCGTTTTTTGCCAAGCCGCCAGCCCAGCATCAACACAATGGCCGTTGCAAACCAGATCAACAGGATCACCCGCGAGAAAGAGCTGCCTTCTTTGACAAAAAACAGCAGGACCGGGATCGCCACAAAGGTCAGGCATTGCACCAGCAACAGGGTTTGCAGCATACGGCGCCAGGCCGAATGCTTCCAATCGCGGTACAACGAAAAGGCTTCAGCCAGATAGGAAAACAGCAAAATTTCAGATAACAGCAATATCAGGTAATTCTGATTAAAACTGGACTGGCTGTCGAACAGCACGTTGTAGAGACAAATC
>CBINNO010000127.1:0-10807 GCA_966252055.1 uncultured Rheinheimera sp.
ATTTGCTGTCGGTCTGGACCTGCCCAAGCACCAGCGAATTTTCACACGCAAACGCACTGACCATGTGAATAGCAGAGCCGCGCTCGCCCGGCTGCCAACTGCCTTTGAGCATTTTGCCGTCGATAGCGATCAATTGGCCGTCAGTGCGTTGGCAGATGTCTTGCACCCAATTGGCAAAACATTGTTGGAATTGTTTCGGTTCGACTTGAGAAATGACTCGTGCAATGGTGTCGTGAACGGGAATGCCGTCGGGAAAAAAGCCGCGTCTTTGCAGCCAATCGAGTCGATGGATACCAAAATCTTCGATATCTTCCCAGCCTTCAGCCCCTGTCATGACAGCACACAGAGTCAAAAAAAGTATATCAAACAATGGATAAGCAACTTTTGCGGATTGACGAGAGTCTTCAAGCGCTGAAAAATGGATGGTGAACGAATCGGTGCGCATTGTGGTAGCCTTGGTTCAAAAGGCAGTATCTGATCATAAACCTGCGAACGCTGCAACTTTTAGGCTAATTGTTCACAAAACGTTCGTGATCTTGCCCTGGCGAAAATAGCCAACCCATAGCACCTAAATTCACCGGCGCAAATCCAAATCTCGGACATCCACCAATTTAAAACCACACAGTGCAGGTAAAACTGGACACCCATACTTTTTGATGTCGACTGATCGATGAAAACCAGACACCCACTCATTTCAATCACTGCCTTGACATTAACCTTTTTGCAACCAGATTTAAAGACCAAGGATTTTGACTGTCAGGATGACGCCATGCCGAAACCACGTAAGCAACAAATCGCACTTTGCGAAACACCCTATTACCACCTGATTAGCCGTTGTGTCAGGCGTGCATTTTTATGTGGCAGTGCAGAGACTTACAACTTTGAGCACCGCCTTGGCTGGATTTTAGACAGATTGCATCTGCTCACACAGATGTTTGCTATTGATATTGCTGCCTTTGCGCTCATGTCGAATCACTACCATCTGGTGGTCCGGGTCGATTCAGCCAAAGCGTCCGGCTGGAGTCATCGCTTAAAAGGTGGCAGGCCTGTTTTACCTCCCTCCAATTCATGGGTATCCAGTTTGACGGGGAAAGGTGCAGCTCAAGAGGAAAGTGCAAAGCAAAGCGCTTTGCACTTTTGAGGCGACTCCGGCTGTCGGTGATGCGATCAGGCCTGCAGCCGGGCAAGGATTTTTTCCTGGACAGCAGGCGCACTGAAACCAAAATAATCCAGCAGCACCGGGCCGGGCGCGGATTCGCCGAACCGGTTAAGGCCGATGATCAGGCCTTGTTTGCCGACATACTTGTACCAAAAATCCGGATGTGCCGCTTCAATCGCCACCAGCAAGGCATCGTCGGGCAACAAGGCTTGCTGATAGGCGGCATCCTGCTGGTCAAACAGCTGGGAGCAAGGCATCGATACCAGATTGGCTGCAACACCGGCCTCCTGCAGCAGCGCCAGGGTTTGTTGTGCCAGCGCCACTTCAGAACCCGTTGCAATCAGTACCACCGCCGGAGGTGTCGGGCTTTGGTGCAGCAGATAAGCGCCGCGCTCGAGCTGCGCCAGCTGGGCCTCACTGCGCGCAAGCGCAGGCAGATTCTGCCGGCTTAGCACTAACGCCGTCGGTGCCTGCTGTTGCAGCAGCGCAAAGCGCCAGGCCGCGGCAGTTTCGGTCAGATCGGCCGGTCGCCAGCAATACAGATTGGGCGTGGTGCGCAGGCTGGTCAGCTGCTCGACTGGCTGATGGGTCGGGCCATCTTCGCCCTGGCCGATGGAGTCATGGGTAAAGACATAAATATTCGGCAGTTTCATCAGTGCCGCCATTCTGATCGCATTGCGGGCGTATTCCATAAACATCAGGAAAGTGGCGCCGTAGCAGCGCAGGCCGCCGTGCAGCGTCAGGCCGTTCATGATGGCCGCCATGCCAAATTCGCGCACGCCGTAATACAGATAATTGCCGCTGGCGTCGTCGCGGCAAATGCTGCGGCTGCCGGGCCATAACGTCAGATTAGAGCCGGCCAGATCGGCCGAACCGCCGACCAGTTCCGGCAACTGCGCGGCAAATTCGCCGATACAAAGCTGCGAGGCGCGGCGGGTGGCCATCGCAGTGCCACTTTGTTGGCTCTGCGCCTGACACTGGCGGACAAAATCTGCTGATTTTTCTGCAAAATCAGCAGGTAAGCGCCGCTCAATCAATTGACGGCTGAATTCAGCGGCCAGCGCCGGATACGCCTGTTGATAGCTGGCAAACAGCTGTTGCCATTGTTGCTCCAGCGCGGTACCGGCGGCGCGGCCATCCCAGGCCTGATACAGCTCGGCGGGAATGACAAAAGGTGGCTCAGGCCACTGCAAAAACTGGCGGGCGGCAGCGATTTCAGCAGCGCCCAGCGGCGCGCCGTGACAGTCGTGACTGCCGCTTTTATTCGGGCTGCCGTAACCAATGACGGTTTTACAGCAGATCAGCGTCGGTTTGTCGGCTTCCTGCTGTGCTTGTTCGATGGCTGCGGCGATTTGCCGGCTGTTGTGGCCGTCGACCACCAGCACTTGCCAGCCGTAGGCGCTAAAGCGCTGCGCCGTGTTGTCGGTAAACCAGCCTTCAACATGGCCGTCAATCGAGATGCCATTGTCGTCCCAGAACGCAATCAGTTTGCCAAGGCCGAGTGTGCCGGCCAGCGAGCAGGCTTCATGTGACAAGCCTTCCATCAGGCAGCCGTCGCCGAGAAAACAGTAGGTGTAGTGGTCAACCACGGCAAAACCGGGCTGGTTAAAGCGGGCGGCCAGTTGTTTTTCGGCGATCGCCATGCCGACTGCGTTGGCAATGCCGGCGCCGAGCGGTCCGGTGGTGGTTTCCACGCCTGGTGTGTAGCCGTATTCCGGGTGGCCCGGCGTTTTCGAGTGCAGCTGGCGGAAGGCTTTTAAGTCGTCGATGCCAAGGTCGTAGCCGGAAAGGTGCAACAGCGCATACAGCAACATCGAGCCATGGCCGTTACTGAGCACAAAACGGTCGCGGTTGATAAAAGCCGGATTGGCCGGGTTATGCCGCAGAAACTGCCGCCACAGCACTTCGGCAATATCGGCCATGCCCATCGGCGCGCCCGGATGGCCGGAATTGGCTTGTTGCACCGCGTCCATCGCCAGCACGCGGATAGCGTTGGCGCAGCGTTGCTGCAAAGCGGGTGTCTGCGGTTCAGCTGTCGCCTGTGCTGGGGTCTTGTGTGCAGGTGTCTTTTGTTCGGGTGCGTCGCGCTCAGACATGGCTGTGCTCCTTGGTTGCCATCAGGTTTTGCAGCAGTTGTTCCAGTTTCAGCTGATCGGCGGCGAATTTACGGATCCCTTCAGCCAGCTTGCTGCTGGCCATGGCGTCGTCATTCAGTTGCCAGAGAAACTCGCTTTCGCTGACCGGTTGGGGGCGGGGGGCCGCGCGGGCCGTGTCTGGCTGCAGCATACGCATGAGCGGCGCAGTGCTTGCCTGCAACTGCGCCAGCAGGTCCGGCGCTATGGTCAGCAAATCGCAGCCGGCGAGCTGGCGAATTTGGCTGACGCTGCGAAAACTGGCGCCCATCACCACAGTGGCAATGCCATGCGCTTTGTAATACTGATAAATACGCCGCACCGATATGACGCCGGGGTCGCGTTCGTCGCTGAAATCGGCATCCGGCTGTTGTTGGCGGTACCAGTCAAGAATACGGCCGACAAAAGGCGAAATCAGCGTGACACCGGCATCGGCGCAGGCACGCGCCTGCACCATGCTGAACAGCAACGTCAGGTTGCAGTGAATGCCCTCGCGTTCGAGCTCAGCTGCGGCCTGAATGCCTTGCCAGGTGGCGGCCAGTTTGATCAGCACCCTGGAGGCATCAATGCCTTTGGCCCGATAACGCGCCATGATGCTGCGTGCTTTGGCGACGCTGGCGGCGCGGTCAAACGACAGCCGCGCATCGATTTCGGTCGAGACGCGGCCGGGGATCAGCGCCAGGATTTCAGCGCCAAAGTTGACAGTAACCTGCTCGGCCGCCGCTTCAACATCGTCCGGATGGGCACGGCAGGCCTGCAACAACAGCGCGCGGTATTGCGGTTGCTGGCTGGCCTGCAACATGAGGGAAGGATTGGTGGTGGCTTCCGTCGGGCGCAGTGCCCGGATGGCGTCAAGGTCGCCGCTGTCGGCCACTACAGTGGTGATCTGGCGCAGTTGTTCAAGTGGGTTCATCAGCAAATCCTGCAAAATATCGGCGAAAAAACGGCGAACAACCGGCACAGCCTGCTTGGCCAGCGGCCGTCGCTTTGGAAAAACTGCTGACACACTACTGGCTGCGTCCGCGCGCTGCATTGGCGCTATTTCATGCGCAGGTTACGTTTTTTGGCCAGCCACAGTGGATTGTTGCCGGCTTTGCCTGCCAGTGGCTTTACCGGCCTTGTTTAATTAGATTACTCTAATGTTTTATATGATTCAGTGAGTTGACTGACTTTGCAAAACAGCCGAAGGCCAACAATACTGAATCGTCCGGCATAACCATTTACCTGATTGAGGAAAACATGCTGAAAACTTCACAACAGCTGGTGCAAGAAGCGCGTGAGCGCATCAGCGAAACATCGGTGCAACAGTTGCAACAGGCGCTGGCAGATACGCAAACCATTTTGGTGGATGTCCGCGAACCGGACGAGTTTCGCGACGGCCATGTCGCGCAGGCCGTCAACCTGCCACGCGGGGTGCTGGAAATGAAAATTCATCAATTGCCGGCGGTGATGCATTTTTGTGAACCGCTGGCGGCACTGACTGAACTGGCTGGCAAACCTGTGTATCTGATGTGCCGCTCTGGCGCCCGCTCGGCATTGGCCGCCGCCAGTTTGCAGCAAATGGGGCTGACGCAGGTGTATTCAGTGGCCGGCGGTTTTCAGGCCTGGCTGGATGCTGGTTTGCCGGTCAGCCGCTAACCTGCTAAATCGCGGCGCCTTCTGTTGGGATGTTGCGACAATTTGCCACAGCTGACGGCCGCTGGCGTCACCGCATAACTTGATACGCATCAAGGTTTTTCACCACGGGCCGGCGCACAATAAACAGACCGATAAGGAGTGTCCGGTGGTTGTCAGCTGTTCTGCATATTTTAAGGTGGTTGGCACAAACGCCGCTGGCAACAGCGCCCACCGTCCGTCAGGTTGCCAACAGCCTGCAACCTCAGGGACTGAAGGACTTTTCTATATTAGTAATTTTTAAAGTAAAGAGGCGGGTTCGCCCGCGTTGGGTTTAATCGTCGCACAGGAGACGGTGGATGGATATCGTCGAACTCTCGAGACTGCAGTTTGCCTTGACGGCAATGTATCACTTCTTATTTGTGCCGCTGACCTTGGGCATGACCTTTTTGCTCGCCATCATGGAATCGGTTTACGTGATGACCGGCAAGCAGATCTACAAGGATATGACCAAGTTCTGGGGCAAGTTATTTGGCATTAACTTTGCGCTCGGCGTCACCACCGGCCTGACCATGGAATTCCAGTTCGGCACCAACTGGTCCTATTATTCGCATTATGTCGGCGACATTTTTGGCGCGCCGCTGGCGATTGAAGGCCTGATGGCGTTTTTCCTCGAATCCACCCTGGTCGGCATGTTCTTTTTCGGCTGGGACCGCTTAAGCAAAGTGCAGCATCTGGCCAGCACCTGGCTGATGGCGCTTGGCACCAACCTGTCGGCGTTGTGGATCCTGATCGCCAACGGCTGGATGCAGAACCCGGTTGGCGCTGAATTCAACTACGTGACGATGCGGATGGAAATGACCAGCTTTGCCGAGGTGATGTTTAACCCGGTGGCGCAGGTCAAGTTTGTCCATACCGTGTCGGCCGGTTATGTCACAGGCGCGATGTTTGTGCTGGCGATTTCGGCCTGGTATCTGCTTAAGGGGCGCGATTTGGCCTTTGCCCGTCGCAGTTTTGCCATTGCCGCCGCTTTTGGCCTGGCGTCTTCGGTGTCGGTGATTGTGCTGGGGGACGAATCCGGTTATGAGCTGGGCGACGTGCAAAAAGTCAAACTGGCGGCAGTCGAAGCCGAGTGGGATACCCACCCGGCGCCTGCCGCTTTTACGCTGTTTGGCGTGCCGGACAGTGACAGCCAGCAAACTCACTATGCAGTGAAAATTCCTTATGCGCTCGGGCTGGTCGCGACCCGCTCGCTGGACGAGCCGGTCAGTGGCCTGAAAGATTTAAAAGAGCAGCACCGCGCCCGTATTATCAACGGCATGGAAGCTTACCGCCTGCTGCAATTGCTGCGCGGCGGTGACACCTCGCCCGCCACAGTGCAGGCCTTTGATGCGGTGAAAAAAGACTTAGGCTACGGCCTGTTACTGACCGCCTATACCCAGGACCCCGCCAATGCCACAGCGGAGCAAATCCAGCAGGCGGTCGACGCGTCTATTCCGCGTGTGGGCCCGATGTTCTGGAGCTTCCGCATCATGGTGGCGAGCGGTTTTGCGCTGCTGCTGATTTTTGCGCTGGCGTTCTGGTTCAGCGCCAAACGGCTGGAACAAAAACCACGCTGGTTCCTGAAATTAGCCGTGCTGGGTCTGCCACTGCCGTGGATCGCCTGTGAAGCCGGCTGGTTTGTCGCTGAATATGGCCGTCAGCCCTGGGCGGTCGGTGAAGTGCTGCCGACGCACTTAGCGGCGTCCGGCCTGACGCCAGCGCAGATCTGGACCAGTATGTTGCTGATTTGTGGTCTGTATACGGTGTTTTTAGTGATTGAGTTATGGCTGATGCAGCACTTTGCCCGCAAAGGCCCGTCATCCCTGCATACAGGTAAATACGACCTGGAAACCGGCCGCGTCAGAGAGGTGTAACATGGATTATGAGTTTTTGAGATTTATCTGGTGGTTGCTGGTGGGTGTGCTGCTGATTGGCTTCTCAGTGACCGATGGTTTTGATATGGGGGTCGGCGCGCTGCTCAAAGTGGTCGGCAAAAACGACGAAGAGCGGCGGGTGCTGATCAACACAGTGGCGCCGCACTGGGATGGCAACCAGGTGTGGCTGATCACCGCCGGCGGCGCGATTTTCGCCGCCTGGCCACCGGTGTATGCCGCGTCTTTCAGCGGATTTTATCTGGCGATGGTGCTGACACTGGCGGCGCTGTTTTTCCGGCCGATCGGCTTTGATTACCGCTCCAAGCTGGACAATCCGGCCTGGCGCAGTAACTGGGACTGGGCCATTACGGTGGGCTCTGTGG
The DNA here is from genome assembly GCA_966252055.1 of uncultured Rheinheimera sp. Taxonomy (GTDB): domain Bacteria; phylum Pseudomonadota; class Gammaproteobacteria; order Enterobacterales; family Alteromonadaceae; genus Pararheinheimera. The sequence continues at coordinate 7,205 of CBINNO010000127.1, forward strand.
TACCACCGACGGTGATTGGCGTGGCCTTTGGCAACCTGTTGCAGGGCGTGCCGTTCCAGTTCGATGAACTGCTGCGGGTCAGCTACACCGGCACTTTCCTGGCGTTGCTCAATCCGTTTGCCTTGCTGGTCGGCGTGCTGGCGCTGTTGATGTTTGTCACGCAGGGCGCCACTTATCTGCAAATGAAAACCGAAGGCCAGTTGCTGGCGCGCAGCCGCAACATGGGTTTTATCACTGGTTTGCTGGCGGCGCTGCTGTTTGTGCTGGCAGGTGTCTGGCTGCACAGCAGTATTGCCGGTTTTGTGGTGACCAGCGCGCTGGACCATCATGCGGTCAACAATGTCATCAACAAAACAGCGGAAATGCAGCCAGGGGCCTGGCTGGCGAATTTCAACAACTATCCGCTGTTGTGGCTGGCGCCGGCGCTGGGTGTGGCGGCTTTTGCGCTCGCTGGCCTTTGCAGTAAAGCCGGCAAAGGGGCACTGGCTTTTATCAGCAGCTCGCTGGGACAGGCCGGTGTGATCCTGACCTGCGGTTTTGCCATGTTTCCGTTCATTATGCCGTCCAGCACCCATCCGTCGCACAGTCTGACCATGTGGGATGCTACGTCCAGCCAGCTGACTTTGCAGGTGATGTTTGTGGTGGCCTGTATTTTTGTGCCTGTTGTGCTGGGTTATACCATCTGGTGTTACGTCAAGATGTTTGGCCGTATCAATGAACAGCATATCCGTGACAACAGCCATTCGCTGTATTGAGGCGGCTTAACTGATAAGGAGTTGATGTTATGTGGTATTTCGCCTGGATTTTAGGAGTCTTGCTGGCCTGTTCCTTTGGCATCATCAATGCGATGTGGCTGGAGCTGAACGGTTACGCTGAAGAGACCGACGCTTTGCAAGAGGAAAGTCGGTCTGAATAACGCCAGAAGCCTGCTGCAACAGTGGCTGGCGCCACAGCGGCGGACGTTGTCGCTGGCCGTGCTGGCCGCCGCGCTGTCGGTACCGCTGTTGTTGTGGCAGCTGTGGTGTCTGGCTCAAATCGCCGGTGCTTTGCTGCACCGGCAGCCCGTGGCCAGCTCCTGGCTCTGGCAGTTTGCGCTTTGTTTTGTGCTGCGGCTGGCTTGTCTCACCATCAAAGATGAATGGACGGCCAGCGCCAGCCGCAATTGCCGGGCGCAGCTTCGGGCAGCGCTTTTAAACAAACTGGCGGGGCAGGGGCCGGCCCGCAGCCGTTTTGGCACGGACGGCGCTTTGTCGACGCGGGTGACCGAGCAGGTCGACGCGCTGGACGGCTATATCAGCCGTTACTGGCCGCAGCTGTTTCTGGTGGTGTGGACCCCTTTGCTGATCCTGGCCGCCGTGGCTTTGCATAGCCTGCTGGCGGCCGCGCTTTTTTTGCTGACCGCGCCGCTGGTGCCTTTTTTTATGATTCTGGTGGGGCGCGAGGCCAGCAAAGCCAGCAGCGCCAAACTCAGTGAGCTGAGCCGGCTCGGCGGGCGGCTGACACAATTTGTGCGCGGGCTGACGGTGCTGCGACGCCTCAATGCCGTGCCACAGGCCACAGCTCAGCTGGCTGACAGCGCAGAGCGTTACCGCAAAAGTTCGCTGGAGGTGCTGCGGCTGGCATTTTTGTCAACGGCAGTGCTGGAGCTGTTCAGCTCGCTGGCCATCGCGCTGGTGGCGCTCTATCTGGGGCTGGGGCTGATTGGTCAGTTGCCATGGGCGCAGGGGCTGGTGCCGGTCAGCTTTGTGCCGGCGTTATTTATCTTGTTGCTGGCGCCGGAGTTTTATCAGCCGCTGCGTCAGCTTGGCAATGACTACCATGCCAAAGCGCAGGCTGAAGCGGCGGCGTTGCAGCTGGCGCCTTTGTGGCAATTGCCGGCGCTGCCGGCCGGTGCGCCAGATTTGTGGGGGCCGGCGGCCTCGCCCGCACTTGCAGCCGCACCAGATCTGCAGTTGCCGGCCGCGGCGCCCGCGCAGCCGCTGCTTGGGTTGCAAAACATCCTGCTTGGCAGTGCCTCGCAACCGAGATTACAGCTGGCGCAGCTTGGCATTTGGCCCGGCGAGCGCTGGCTGGTCAGCGGTGACAGCGGCAGCGGTAAATCCAGCCTGTTGCAGCTGCTGGCCGGTTTTGCACCCTTTAGCGGCCAGTATCAGTTTGCCGGCGGGGCGGTCAATGCAGACAACCGCGCCGCGCTCTGGCCTCAGGCGGGATATCTGACGCAGACCCCGGAACTGCTGGCTGGCACTGTGGCGGAAAATTTGCGGCTCGGCCGGCCATTGTTAACCGATGCAGCCCTGCTGGCAGCGCTGGCGCAGGTCGGTTTGCTCAGGCAGCTGGGGCCGGAACCATTACAGCTGAGGCTGGGGGAGCTCGGGCAGGGTTTGTCGGGCGGTCAGCAGCAGCGGCTGTGTCTGGCGCGCTTGCTGCTGGCGGACCAGCCGTTGTGGTTGCTGGACGAACCTTTTGCTGAGCTGGATGAGGATTCCTGTGCCGAACTCTGCGCTTTACTGGCTCTTTTAAGCCAGGGCAGAACCTTGCTGATCGCCAGCCATCAGGCGCAGTTTCTTGATTTCACCGATGGCACTGTGTGGCTGGCTGATGGCCGGTTGCAGTCGGTTACGCGACGGGACAGGCCGCAACCTGATGCAGCAGCGCCGGCTGTGCCGGTCTCTGGTGCTGACAGCCAACTGCACATTCCATGTGCCGGCCGACATGCTGCCACACATTCAGGCCCGCCAGCCAGCGAGCTGGCGCTGCCTGATAGCGGGGAGCAGGCCGGATGAAAGCTGTGGCGCGGTTACGTTTACGGGATTTATGGCGCTCGCAGCGCGCCTTGTGGAGCCTCAGTTTTGTGGTGGGGCTTGCCACGCTGGCGGCCACCGTCCTGCTGCTGGCCAGTTCCGGCTGGTTTATCAGTGCTGCCGCTGCGGCGGGTGCCGGCAGTCTGTTTAATTACATGCGACCGGGCGCGCTGATCCGCTTTTTTGCCATAGTCCGCACCGCCGGACGTTACGGCGAGCGCTTGTTGTCGCATGCGCTGGTGCTGCAGTTGCTGGCCCGATTGCGGGTGCAGGCATTTGTGCGGTTAAGTCAGGCTCGTCAGCTGCAGCTGGGAGCCGGTGAGCGTTTGCAGCGGCTGGTGGCCGACATCGACTTGCTGGACCAGCTGCCGCTGCGGCTGCTCAATCCACTGGGCTGGGCGCTGTTGCTTGGAGCCGCTTATCTGGCGGTCGTGGCGCTGTGGCTGCCGGCGGCGCTGCTGCCGCTGAGCGTTTTGCTGGCCGGTTTTGCCCTGCTGTTGTGGCTGTGCAGCCGCGGTCTGGCGCAGCTGGCGGCCAGCGACGTGGCTTTGCAGGGGCAGCGCCGCGGCCTGCTGCTGGAAAATCTGCAGTTGCTGACCACTTTGCTGGCCACCGGCCACTGGCGTGCCCGTTTGGCTGATCTGGCGGCGGCGGATGATCAGCTGCATCAGTTACAACGCAGTCAGTTGCGCCGACAGCTGGGGTTACAGGCCGCGCTGCAATTGCTGGTGCTGGCCGGACTCTTTGTTTTGCTGCAGGCCTTGCCGGCCGGGCTATCGACGGCCGGGCAATCGACAGCAGC
>CBINNO010000128.1:0-10781 GCA_966252055.1 uncultured Rheinheimera sp.
AGAACCTTCGGGCACAGGGATACCTCCGCGTGTATGCCGACAAATCGGTGATGCGCTTCGTGCTGACGTAAACCGGGTAACAGCCTGTGGTATTCCTGACAGTCGCGCAATTGCTGAGTCAGGGAGGCATACGCAAAAGGTTCGGTCAAAAGGCCAATGGCATTGGCATGACGTAATAAGGTTTTGAGGGTTTCCCCCAGCAACAGGAAGGCACAGGCCGGGTAAGTCTGCAGTATTTGCTCATGCTGCTGAGAGGTTAAAGCACCCAGCAACACCACTGCTTTTGGATCGGACTCCAGCTCAGCCTGTAACGCGGCCTCGCTCAACACCTGATGAGGTTCGTTGATAAAGCTCAGGATCACGCTCAGGCGCTGTGCCCGGCTATCCTGTTGATCCAAAATAAATAAACGTGGGTTCATGGGGCTCTGCTGTCAGCCTTTTTAGACATTGTTGCAAAGCACTGGCGGCCTTGCAAGCAAGAAACGCTGGTTTTTTGACAGTAGCGTCAAAAAAACAGCGTTTCACAAAGCCACCGGAGTCAAAAGGTTAGCCGAGCAGTTGAAGGGCCTGCTGCGCACTGATACGGCTTTGTGCCGCGACCGCGATACCAGCCTGCTCGCGAATTTGTCCCATCGCGCTCTCACTGGATGCTTTGGCGTAGTCCAAATCCTGCAAACGGCTGAGCGCCGCCTGTTCATTGACATTCTGATTGGACAGATTGCGGGCAGCCGATGTCAGCGCATTGGCGGTGGCGCCAATATCGGTGCGCTGATTATCAATCTGACTGGCGGAGTTTTTCACTGTTGCCAGCGCTTGTTCTGCCCCAGCGGCGCTGGTCAGGTCGATGTTAAACACACCGCCGTCGGTCAGTTGTTTGGCGAGATCTGTGGTTTTAAGATTCAGCTGCGCTTTTTCACCGCCAAGCGCAATACTGCCATTGCTGGTGAAAAGTTTAGTGCCAGCAAATTCGGTGTTGGCGATCTGATCTTTGATACCAGCGCTGATGGCATTGACCTGTTTTTGCAGCGCCGCTCTGTCATCTGCATTCAGAATGCCGCTGCCAGCCTGCGCCGCCAGCCGGCCAATTTCATTCAGGCCGTCGGTAACGCCTTGCAGTGATTGGTCGGCAAGATTGGCCAGCGACAAACCGTCATACACATTTTGTTCAGTCTGGCGGGTAGAATTATTCTGGCTGCTGAGCCGGTTGGCAATTTGTAACCCGGCGGCATCGTCAGCGGCGGAGTTGATGCGTTTGGCGGAAGCCAGTTTTTTCAGCCGGTCGTCCTGTTCGGTCTGATTGAGCCGTAACAAACTTTCACTCAGGGATGAAGGACTGTTGATGTTCATCGGGGTGTGCTCCGCGGGAAATACTCACACCAGTTTACGCCAGACAGTCTTGCCGCAGCAAACAACATCAGGATATTTTTTAAGCAAAGCGGCAAAAAACTGCCACTTCAATTCAGGATGCTGCTAACGTCTTTAGTTACAAGGACTTTTTATTGCTGGAATAATTTATGCTAAGGTTTGCAACACAGCGCGGCAATCGCTTCAGCTGCAAATAGACAGTCGCCGGGGAGAACAGCAATGTTTGATGGTAAAAATATTTTTATAACAGGCGGGACCGGTTCCTTTGGCCATAAATATACCGCGACCCTGCTGAAGCGCTACAAGCCAAATAAAATCATCATTTTTTCACGCGACGAGCTGAAACAGTACGAGATGCAGCAGCAGTTTGATGCGCCTTGTATGCGCTACATGCTGGGCGATGTGCGGGATCAGGAACGGCTCATTCGTGCCATGCGCGGCGTCGACTATGTGATCCACGCGGCGGCGCTCAAACAAGTGCCGGCCGCTGAATACAACCCGATGGAATGCATCAAAACCAATATCAACGGCGCCGAGCATGTGATTAATGCTGCTATAGAGAACAACGTCGAAAAAGTGATTGCGCTGTCGACGGACAAAGCGGCCAACCCGGTCAATTTATATGGCGCGACCAAGCTGGCTTCCGACAAACTCTTTGTGGCCGCCAATAATATTTCTGGCGGCAGCCGGCCACGTTTTTCTGTGGTGCGCTACGGCAATGTGGTGGGTTCACGCGGTTCAGTAGTCCCTTTCTTTGAAAAGTTGCGTGACAGCGGCGCCGACCATATTCCAATCACCCACCCGGACATGACCCGTTTTTGGATAAGCCTGCAACAAGGCGTTGATTTTGTGCTGAAAAACTTTGAACGCATGCTCGGTGGTGAGATTTTTGTGCCAAAAATTCCATCAATTCGGATTGTGGATCTGGCCACCGCCATCGCGCCGCAGCTGCCACATAAAGATGTCGGCATCCGCCCTGGCGAAAAATTACATGAAATGATGTGTCCCGGTGATATGTCGTACAACACCTATGAATATGACGACCATTTTGTCATTGCGCCATCAATTCAGTTTTCCAACCGCAGCAACGATTTCACGCTGAACGCGCTCGGTGAAAAAGGCCATAAAGTGGCGCCCGGCCGTGAATATGTGTCGGACAAAAACCCCTGGTTCCTCAGTGTCGAGGACATTCGCCGTTTTAATCAGGAAGCGCAGGCATGATCCCTTACGGCCGTCAACAAATTGACGAAGATGATATTACGGCGGTCGTGGCCACACTGGGCTCGGATTTTCTGACGCAAGGCCCGAAAGTACCGGCCTTTGAACAGGCGGTCGCAGAATTGTGTCAGGCCCGCTTCGCGGTCGCAGTCAACAGCGCCACTTCCGCGCTGCATCTGGCCTGCCTGGCGCTCGGTGTTGGGCCCGGCGATCGGGTCTGGACCAGCCCAATCAGCTTTGTCGCCTCCGCCAACTGTGCCTTGTATTGCGGCGCGCAAATTGACTTTGTCGATGTTGACCCCGACACTGGCCTGATTTGTCTGCAGGCACTGGCGACTAAGCTGCAGCAGGCCGCCGCCAGTAAGCAACTGCCCAAAGTGCTCATTCCGGTGCATCTGGCCGGCCACAGCTGCGATATGCAAAAAATCGCGGCCTTATGCCAGCCTTATGGCATTCAGATCATTGAAGATGCATCACACGCCATTGGCGCTTTTTATCAGCAACAACCCGTCGGCAATTGCCGCTACAGCGCCATCACTGTATTCAGCTTTCATCCGGTCAAAATTGTCACTTCCGCCGAAGGCGGCATGGCGCTTTGTAACGATCCGGTGCTGGACAAACAATTGCGGCTGCTGCGCAGTCACGGCATCACCCGGGAGGCGAACGAGCTGACAGAGCCCAGCCATGGCCCTTGGTATTACCAGCAGGTGACACTGGGTTTTAACTACCGGATGACGGATGTACAGGCCGCCCTTGGTTTAAGCCAGCTCAGTAAACTCAGCCGCTTTGTCGAGAAACGTATCGCTGTTGTTCAGCGTTATCGCCAGTTACTGGCCGGTTTGCCGCTGGCCCAGCCGGCCGATGCAGTGGATGGCGTGTCAGCCTGGCATCTTTACATCATCCGGGTTGAAGCCTGCCAGCGCCTGCAGATTTTTCAGCAACTGCGCGCCAGTGGTGTCGGCGTCAACGTGCATTACATTCCTATTCATACCCAGCCTTATTATCAGGCGCTCGGTTTTGACTGGGGCCAGTTCCCGAATGCCGAAAAATTCTACAGCCAAATCATCAGCCTGCCGCTTTACGCTGCTCTTTCAGACGACCAGCAGTCACAGGTCGCACAAGCACTGCGCGCCGCTTTGCAGCAGGAACCGCTCAGATGAAAGTCGCCATCATTCCGGCCCGTGGCGGCAGTAAACGCATTCAGCGTAAAAATATCCGCCCTTTTAACGGCAAGCCAATGCTGGCCTGGTCCATCGAAGCCGCACTGCAAAGCGCGGTGTTTGACCAAGTGCTGGTGTCTACAGATGACGCCGAAATCGCCGAAGTGGCCCGCGCCTGGGGGGCGACAGTGCCTTTTATGCGCCCGGCCGCACTGGCCGACGACTACACTGGCACAGGCCCGGTGGTGCAACATGCTGTCCAATGGTTGCTGGACAACCAACAACAGCCGACGCTGGTCGGCTGCATTTACGCCACAGCGCCATTGTTGCTGCCAGCCGATTTGCACGCAGCTTTATTGGCGCTTGAACAGCAGCCAGCCCGGCAATTTGTGTTTTCCGGTTGCCGCTTCAGTTTTCCAATCCAGCGGGCCTTGTATCGCGACGAGCACGGGCAGGTCAGCCCGGTGCAGCCGGAAGCCATTCCAAAACGCTCGCAGGATTTACCAGAAACCTTTCACGACGCCGGTCAGTTTTATCTCGGCCGTACGGAAGCCTGGCTTAATGGGCTGCCGATGTTCGCCAGTCACAGTTATCTGCAGGAACTGCCGCAGCACCGGGTGCAGGACATTGATACCGAAGCCGACTGGCAACGCGCAGAACTGCTGCAGCAGTTGTTATTTCGCCAGCAAGGCGCCAGCGATCGGAGCCGCTGATGCGGGTGATTTTCCGCACTGATGCGTCGCTCGCCATTGGCTCCGGCCATCTGATGCGCTGCCTGACACTGGCCCGCGCACTCAAAGTGCAAGGCCACGACATTCTGTTTGCCTGCCGTGAACATCCGGGCCATCTGCTGGACTGGTTGCAAAGCGAAGGCATTGCTACGCTGCGCTTGCCGCTGCTGCATCAACAGCCCGCCAACGACCTGCTGAGCGAAGGCCAACCGACAAAAGCGACGCCAGCAGCGGCTCAGCCACAGAACAACTACGCAGACTGGCTTGGCGCCAGCGAACTCCAGGATGCCCAGGCGCTGCTTGGCGCCATCAAGGCTGCAACTTTGCCCCCGCTTGCGCAGTCAGCTTTGCTGGCCGACTGGCTGGTGGTGGACCATTATGGGCTCGGCGCTGAGTTTTGCCGTCAGTTGCAGCCATTTTGCCGCCACATCCTGCAGATTGACGATTTGGCCAACCGGCCTTATCACTGCGATTTGTTGCTCGATCAGAATCTGTTGCCTGATGCAGACCAGCGTTACCGCCCCTGGTTGAGCGCCCGGTGCGAAGCCCTGCTCGGGCCGCGCTGGGCCTTGCTTCGGCCCGAATTTGCCGCGACCACACCGGCCAGACAGCTGCATGCGCAGCTTCATCAGCTGGCACAGCCACGCATTTTAGTTTTTTTTGGCGGCAGCGATCCGGACAATTACAGCCAGTTAGCGATAACCGCATTACAGCAGCTTCAGAAAAAACACTGGCTGGCCGATATAGTCATTGGTCAGGCCAACCCGCACCGTTCGTTGTTGCAGCAACTTTGTGCAAAGGACCGGCGGCTGACTCTGCATGTTCAGACGCCAGGGATGGCCGGGCTGATGGCAGTTGCGGATTTAATGCTGGGCGCCGGGGGGGCGACCCACTGGGAACGTTGCAGTCTGGCACTGCCGGCCCTGGTGGTCGCGCTCGCCGACAACCAGCAGGCAACCACCCGTTATCTGGCAGAGCTGGGCGCCTGTGTGGATTTAGGCGCGGCAAGCGCGCTGACGGCACAGCGGCTGGCACAGCAGCTTGACGCATTGCTGGCACAGCCTTCACTGTTGTGGCAGCTGTCAGCGCAGGCCGCGCAGCTGGTGCCGGCAGGCGGCGGTGTGGCGGCGCTGGTCAAGAAAATGACGCAGATGACGGCCGCTTGTGCGCCGTCTTTGCCAAACTAACTTTGTAGCAGGCGCATACGCCTTAATCTGGAGTCTTATCAGGTGGCAGCCCCGACAATTCAATTAGGTTCCTATCAGATCGGTGCCGGCGAGGCGCCTTTTATCATTGCTGAGTTATCCGGTAACCACGACCAGTCGCTCGACAAAGCCTTAGCGATGATTGACGCCGCCGCCAAAGCCGGCGCGCACGCAGTCAAACTGCAAACCTACACCGCCGATACGATGACGCTTAATATCAACAGCGGTGATTTTTTTATCGATAACCCGGACAGCCTGTGGTTTGGCCAGAGCCTGTATCAGCTGTATCAGATTGCGATGACGCCATGGGACTGGCACGCGCCTTTATTTGCCCGCGCCAAAGCGCATGGCATGCTGGCCTTTAGCACGCCTTTTGATTTAACCGCGGTGGATTTCCTCGAAAGCCTCGACGTGCCCTGCTACAAAATCGCCTCTTTTGAAAACACCGACCACAGCCTGCTCGCCGCAGTCGCCCGCACCGGCAAACCGGTCATTATGTCGACCGGTATGGCCAGTCAGGCCGAGCTCGCCGAGGCCGTCGAAGTGCTGCGTGCGAACGGTTGTCGCGAGCTGATTTTGCTCAAGTGCACCAGCAATTATCCGGCCGAGCCGGTTGACGCCAACCTGCGCACTATTCCCCATCTGGCCGAGCTGTTTCAGTGTCAGGCCGGATTGTCGGACCACTGCACCGGCATTGGGGTCTCGGTCGCAGCCGTCGCGCTTGGCGCCACTGTCATCGAAAAACACTTTGTGCTCGATCGCAGTGAAGGCGGTGTCGATGCCGAGTTTTCGCTCGAGCCTTTGGAACTCAAAATGCTGGTCGACGAGACCCGGCGTGCACAGCTGGCGCTTGGCAAGGTACATTATGGCGTCACCGCCAAAGAAGTGGCCTCGCGCCGTCATCGCCGCTCGCTATACATCAGTCAGGATTTAAAAGCCGGCGACGTGCTGAGCGCCGACAATGTGCGCTCGATCCGGCCAGGCCTTGGGCTGGCGCCCAAATATCTGCCACTGGTGCTGGGCAAAACGGTCAAGCAGGATGTCGCACGCGGCACTGCGCTTTGTTGGGACCTGTTATTGTGACCGCCGACGCAGCCCAGGCGCCGCTGACCAGCGCCATGCTCGATGCCAGCCATTTCGCGCCTTTTAAGGCGTATGGCATCTGTTTAAGAGCGCTCAGCCAGGCTGATCTGGAGCTGGTGCGCAGCTGGCGCAACAGGGCCGACATCGCGGCGCAAATGCTCGACCCGCGCCACATCAGCCAGGCCGCCCAACAAGACTGGTATGCACGCATCCGCCAGCGTAACTTTGAGCGTCATTTTGTCATCACCTACCAGGACCAGCCGGTTGGCAGCTGTAATCTGAAACAGGCTGACGGCCTGCCGGTTTTACAAGCGGCGGAACTTGAAAGCGGTTTTTATCTGGCCGATGCGCGTTTTCGCGGCTCTATGCTGGCTTTTTTGCCGGCCCTAGCGCTCAATCAGTATTGCTTTGAAGTGCTCGGCTGCACCAGACTGCTGGCCCATGTCAAACCGGACAACCTGGCGGCGCTGCGGTTTAATCAGCAGCTCGGTTATCAACATACTGGGACTGTCGAAGTGCAAAGCCCGCTCGGCCCGGTCTTGCTGCAACAAATGATGTTAACTGCCCCTGCTGCAGCGCAAGCCGCCAGCAAGTTTGCCCGCTTTGCCGGGCGCTGACAGCAGGAACGCGCCGTCATGATCACAGATGTTGCCAAAGTCACCGGCTCGCAGGACGTCACCCCGGTTGCCACGGCCCTGCAAATTGGCGGAGCGTCGCGATGACGCCGCATTTTGCGCTGTCGCTGGAAAGGTTTGGTGAGCAGACCGCACTGGTGCTGCCGGATGGCACCTGCATCAGTTACCTGAAACTGGCACAGCTGGCCGACCATTTCGCCCAGCGTTTTGTCCAGTTTGATGTCTGGCCGCAGCAAATTTGTGCCCTCACCTGCCGTAACAATCTGACCACTGTGGTGGCGTATCTGTGTTGCCTGCGCCATCAGCGGCCGCTGGTGTTACTCGACCCGACGCTGGCGCAGCCACAGCTGGATTATCTGGTGCGCCAGCTCGAAGTGGCGGTGCTGATTGACGATTTTGGTCAGATGCAGCGCGTCAGCCCCAGCGCGTTTCGGGCGCGCACCGATCTTGCCTTATTACTCAGCACGTCCGGCAGCACTGGCGACCCCAAATCCGTCATGTTGTCACTGGACAATCTGCAACAAAATGCGTTGTCGATCAGCCGCTATCTGCCAATTGAACCGGCTGACACTGCGATGACTGCCTTACCGCTGCAGCATGCTTATGGCTTGTCGGTACTCAACAGTCATTTGTTGTGTGGTGCCCGTGTGCTGCTGACGGATCAGGGCCCTGCCAGTAAAGTGTTCTGGCAGCAGCTGCGGCAGTTTGATGTCAACAGCATCAGCCTGTTGCCGCATCAGACGCAACTTTTACAAAAACTTCAGTTTGCCCGGCTCGCCCTGCCGTCGCTGCGTTACCTGACCGTAGCGGCTGGCCGCTTGTCAGCTGATGGCCTGCAATACCTGCAACAGCTTGCCGGCCAGCGCCGGCTGCCGGTTTATCTGATGTACGGCCAGACCGAAGCCACTGCCCGCATCGGCTGGCTCAGACCCGACTATCTGCCTGAACACGGCGACTGTATCGGTGAAGCCATACCGGGCGGCGAACTGTGGCTGCGCGACATCCAAAGCGGCGCCGAGATCCTCACCGCCAACACGGAAGGCGAACTGGTCTACCGCGGCCCCAACGTGATGCTGGGCTATGCTCAGCAAGCCGCAGATTTACGCTCCAGCGGCAAACTTGGCGAGCTGGCCACCGGCGATCTGGCGTTACGCCAACCCAATGGCCTGTATCAAATCACTGGCCGCTTAAACCGCATGCTGAAAATTCAGGGCAAACGCTGGCAACTGGACCAGCTGGAGCAACAGCTGGCACGGGAAAAATGGCCGGTTGTTTGTACCGGCGAAGACGACCAGCTGCTGGTCGCCGTCATCGACGCCGATCCGGCCTCAGCGCTGCCGGCCAAAGTGCAGCAGTGGCTGAGCGGACGATTACCAAATGCCTGCTTCCAGGTCATTTTAGTGCGCGATATTCCGTACACCAGCAGTGGAAAAGTGCATTACGGCGCACTGAAGCAACTGGCTGCTGCAGACTCGCCGTCAACTAAGGTGGCAGACCTTTGAAGACACCATCTATTGGCATACAGCCAGCAAGGCGGGCAGTCCATATAGACTGTCACATGTTAAAATGGCAAGTCTTGACCGGTTATCGCCAATTGAATGGCGTCAAAGGAGATGCCTGATGGATAGCAACCAGCTGATGCGGCAGCTCAATCATTTAAAAACCATCGTTAACGGCCGTCCGGTCGTGCTGTTCGGCGCAGGCAGCGCCGCTGTCACAGCGTTACAGTTACTGGATTTACTGCAGATCCGCTGCCTGTTTCTGGTCGACAATGCAGCACAAAAATAGAGGCAGCGACGCCCCGGACAGTATGAGGTTAAGCCGCACCAACGGTCTTTATCCTGTACATAGAAAAAGCTGGTTTGACTATTTCAGTCGATTGCGGTCGGTCTCATTGTTGAGGCCGCATCGCTGCTTCGTCCAGTATTCTTCGGCCATGCTGGCGGTTTCTGCGCTGTGCGAGCAGCGTTGACCCGGTAGTGGCAGCACCCGTCATTCGAAGACAACACCACGCCACTTACTGCTATGCTGCAACAAAACCGAAGCCGCCGGCACAAATGCCTTCAGGAACTCTGCCACTGGCCGATACAACAGACAGTAAACTGCAACAGCGATGGCAAGACTCAAATTGGCGTTTGACTGCGGGAGACAACACTGAACCTTGTCGTGGCAAGAGACGGCATCTATGGCTGCGCCCTGGATAACGAGTTATTGACTGGTTGCTGTGCCTTGTTTTCCTGATAAATCACATCAAGTTGCAAACAACTTTGGCTAAATCGTTTTATTATGTATGGTCGTTATCCAAAATTCCCTGCAAAATCATAAGGTCAGGAATGGTTTGTTGGCATCATTTGCGAAGTTGGCTTCGTAACACCCCCCGGGCTTTGCCGTTCAGGCTGCGCTCCAGTCAGGTGCTCTTGACTGTAAGAAAGGCCACGGACAGCAGATTAATGATGATAATCCGGAGGCCCTTTTGAGAAAAAACATCCTGATCCTGGGCGGCGGTGGCTTTATCGGTTCCCATTTGTACCACCGTATCAATCAGCAACAATATCAGGTGCAACGCACTGTCCGCGCGGGACAGTCATCTGCGGCAGACACATTAACAGGCGATATCGATCAAATCCTGCTCAATCACTGCACAAAACCCGATGTCATTTTCCATGTGGCCGGTGGTGCGTCCGTGGCAGAATCAATCCGCAATCCGCAGCAGGATTTCGACAAAACGCTGCCTGGCATTAACGCTTTGTTGAACAAGATGAGAGAGGACTGGCCAGACAGCAAACTGATCTACCTGTCCAGCGCTGCGGTTTACGGCCAAAACGCGTCACTGCAAACCCCGGCAAGCACCCCCCTTGCGCCGATGTCCCCTTATGGCCTGCATAAAAAGATGACCGAGGATATGCTCAGGTACTATGCTTCGGCCTACCAATTGCCAATCAAGATTGTCCGGCCATTTTCCGTGTACGGCCCCCGCCTGAGAAAACAATTGTTCTGGGATGTCCTCCAGAAGGCCCGAGCAGGCCAATTCACTTATTTCGGCTCAGGCATGCAGCAAAGAGATTGGCTGTATGTCGACGATCTGGCAGACTTTTTGCTGTATTTATCAGACTCAGGCTGGCAACAGACACCGCAGATCTTCAATGCGGGCTCTGGTAAACCTACCACTGTCAGAGCAGCTATTGAGCTGACATTGCAGTTAGCTGGCTATTCGCGTCAACCTGAATTCAGCTTGCACGCCAAAGCAGGCGATCCAGATGATTTGGTCGCGGCAGAACAAGAATTATCGTCTTTTACTTGTTTGCATCAAACCTCGCTACCGGAAGGTTTAAAGCAATATATTCAATGGTTTAACGAGAGTGTTTTATGAAAAGGGTTGGCATT
>CBINNO010000129.1:0-10751 GCA_966252055.1 uncultured Rheinheimera sp.
CTGGTAAAACCCGGCCAGCTCAGCTAGTTTGGGCCTTAAAAGAACAAGGAATGCAATCCATCATGTTGTTTCGACTGTTATGCCTGCTGGCGCTCTGCTGTGTCAGCGTCAGCCGGGCAGACCCACTGGCGGCGGACGCCGAGCCTTACCAGAAAACGGACTGCGAGCTGCCTTTCACCGATATCGATTTGCGCAATAAATTCAGCTGCGGCCTGTTCCAGGTTAAAAGCGCGGATGGCAGCCGTTTTCAGCTGCAGGTGCTGCGCCGGGCGCCGCTGATCAAAACAACCGGCAAAGTCAGCGAAACGCCGACGGTGCTGTATTTACCAGACGGTGCCGGCAGCAGTGCGGTGGCGCAGTTGCTGACGCGGGCTGACACTTTATTACCTGAGCATCAGTTGGTCGCATTTGACAGTCGTGGCAGTGGCGGCAGCCGGCCGCAGTTTTGCCCGCAACTGGCGGCGGGGCTGAGCGAAGCGTTCCGGCAAAGCAGCGATGACAACAGCTGGCTGCTGGCGCGTCAGCAGCTGTTACAGCAGTGTCAGCAACAGATGCTGAGTGGCGGTTTCAGTCCGGCTGATTTTGGTACTGCCCAAACGGTCAAAGATGCAGAAGCCCTGCGGCTTGAGCTGGGTATTGAGCAATGGCAACTTTATGCCAGCCGCGGTGGGTCCACTATTGCGCTGCATTATCTGGCCACAGCGCGGCGGGCGTTGTCGGCCGTGTTGCTCGATGCAGTGACGGAGCCGGATGAATTGTTGAGTTCTTATAAAGTGATGCAGGACCAGTGGCTGCGTCAGCTGGAACAGCTTTGCCAGCAGCAGCCGGATTGCCAGGCACATTTTGGCTCTGTCCCTGATTTATTTAATAAAGCGCTGACGGTGCTCAGTCAGCAGCCGTTGCAAATTCAGGCGCCAGACGGTGTGGTGACGCTGACACCGGACAAATTGCGCTGGCTGGTCTGGCACAGTGCGCAGCAGGAAACGCTGCTGTCGCTGGTCCCTTGGTGGCTGGAGGCGGTCAGCCGGCGTGATGCACAGCTGCCTGCACACTGGTTTGCGCTGGTACAGGCGCAGTTGCCGGTGGCGGTGGCTGCGCAGATGGCGACCGAATGCGCCGACCGGGCCCGGCATTATCAGCGCGGCCGCTCTGACAGTCTGGAGCAGCAAGTGTTGCTGCCGGATGGCAGTTGTGAAGCTTTTGGCGGTGTCGCGGAGCCACCGGCTTTTCCGCTGGCGGCGCAGGTGCAGTTACCGGTGTTGGTACTGGCGCCGGCGCTGGACGTGCAGCAGAGCGATCTGGCGCTGCTGACCCAATGGCTCGGGCCTAATGCGCAGTTAATCACCTTGCCGGGCCTGCATAGCGTGTTGCACAGCCAGGACCCTTGTGCTGTCCGGTTGGCGCAAAGCTTTTTGCAGACGCCGCGCCGGTTTGGCACGCCGGACTGTATCGCCAGTATCAGCCCGCCTTATCTGGTGAGCGCACTGGAACTGCAGCCGCAAGTGGCCGCTGAGTTACAGCGGGTCGCGCAGGGACACTGGCCGTCCTGGCCTGTGGTCGCGCTGATACTGCTGGTGGTGCTGGCCTTCTGGCTGGGGGTGATCTGGCCTGCGCTCTGTCTGATGGGGCGCGGGTTCCTTGGTGCTGAATTACCCGTGAGGCGGGTCGCTTTGCTGAGTGCTCTGCTGGTGTTGTTGATTGTCGGCTGCTGGCTGGTGCTGTTTGGCGCGCTGGCGCAGGTGCTGGTGCGTCACAGCGGCGAGCTGTTGCTGGGCGTGCCGGCGATGACGCAGGGCTGGCGACTGGCGATAGCTCTGGCGCTGGTGGCGCAGCTGGCGCTGATCTGGTGGCTGGCACGGCTGCAATATCAGCGTCAGTTGCTGGCGCAGTTGCTGCTGGCGGCCGCCATGCTGGGCGCTGTTTATCTGCACTGGCTGCTCTGAGCATCGTATTGCTCTGAGCGCTGTGCTGCTATCAGAGCGGCCGTGTTGGCAGGGCAGGTTTGGCCATGCAACACGGGCGCCCGCTGGTCTTGCCGGGCTGGGTGCTGGTCGTTTTCAACAGTCGCCGGCGCACGGACTATGCTAATCAGATGCGCGCCAGGCGGCGTGCAAAGGTTTTGTAAATTCACTACGTTTTGGCAGGTTGCGCTGTTAGATTGACGCTGCCGGGACTGCTCCAGAGAGATTCATCAGATGTATCAAGCAGTTGTGATAGGTATCAATCCGACTTTACAAAGTCTGGTCCGGCATTTGTGCACTGAGCAGCAGCGTCGCTGGCAGTGCCGGTTTTTTCCGACCGTGGGCAGTTATCTGCAGGCGCCCAGGCTTGATTCTCAGCTGGATTTACTGATTTTTGACGGGCTGAGTGTCAATGCCAGCCTTGAAGAAAAACGGCTGGTGTGTTTTCAGGCGCCACTGGCGCTCAGAGTGGTGCTGACCACGCCGGAACATGACGATGTAGTGGTCGGTCATTTAAGTCATTTTCATTGTTTTATCGGCAATGCGCTGCATACCGAACATTTGCGTCAGTTGTTCAGTAATGCCGAACGTTTGTCGGAGTTGCCGATCCAGAGTTCGGAGCGGCGGCTGATTGGCGGGCTGACGGCGTTTCCGCTGTTGCCGTCGCTGGTGTCGGAACTGGATAAGGTGCTGGCTGAGGCCAACGCCAGTGCAGCCGCGGTGGCTGCCTTGATCAGCCGGGACCCGCTGGTCGTATCCCGGGTGTTCCAGCTGGTCAATTCGCCATATCTGGGCTTTGTCAGCGAGACCTGGAATCTGGAAGTGGCGATCAGCCGGCTCGGTTTTCAGAGCCTGCGCAGCCTGGTGTTGTTGCTGTCACTGAAAAGCGGTCAGGAACAACAGGAAGAACGCGCCCGCCATCAGGCGGTGCTGGATCAGATGCTGGTGCAGGCAGGGCAGGCCCGCAGTTACGCCAAAAGCTGTGGTTTCAGCCGGGTGTTGCAGGATCAGGTGTTTGTAGCGGCTCTGCTGAGCGGTTTTGGCAAGCTGGTGCTGCTGCAAAACGGCCGGCAGGAAGAAGATGCCGAACTGCAACAGCAGAACCCGACCGGCCGACTGAATTATCTGGCAGTGTCCGCTTTTTTGCTGACGTTGTGGGGATTTGAAAGCTGGGTGGTGGCAGCAGTGCTGAATCAACACCACTGGCAGAGCGACGGTGTCGGCGCTCAGATTAGTAATTGCCTGTTTCTGGCGCGTTGCCAGCAGCAGGGTGGATGTCAATTAGAACAGGCAGAGCGACAGCAGGCCTTGCAGGCTGGTTTTGTGCTCTGATCTGTAAATGAATACGGAAGAAGAGTATGCAGTGGTCCCGGTTTGGCGTAGGTGTGGTGTTGGTTGTGGCTGCGGCCGCAGGTGGTTATTGGTACAGCCAGCAAGGTGACGGGGCAACTGCGTCGGTGGCACCGGCCGGCGGACCCGGTCAGGCTTCTGCCGGCCAGCCAGCTGCGCAAGGTGGTGCTCAAACCAGTACTCAGGCCGGTGCACAGGCCGGCGCACAGCGCCCGGCCGGGCAGCAAAGACCGGGTGGTCCGGGCGCGCGTCGTCCTGGCGGTCCGGGCGCCGGCGGCCCTGGCGGCAATCCTTGGGCAGCCGCTGTGCCGGTGCGGGTGATTGAAGCCCAGAGCACCGACCTCAAAGTCCAGTTCAAAACCATCGGCACCGCTACCGCGCTCAATACCGTGCTGGTGCAGCCGCGGGTCAGCGGTCCGCTGCTGAAAGTCCATTTCACCGAAGGTCAGAAAGTCGAAGCCGGCCAGTTGCTGGCCGAAATTGACCCGGCGCCTTATCAGGTCAAACTGGCCCAGGCCGAAGGCCAGCTGCAGCAGAATCAGGCGCAGCTGAAAAATGCTGAGCTCGACCTCGCCTTATACGAACAGCTCAAAACGCAAAATTCGATTTCCCGTCAGCAGTACAACACGCAGCAGGCGCTGGTCAATCAACTCAAAGGCAGCCTGAAAACCAATCAGGCGCAGGTCGAGGCCGCCAGGCTGGAGCTGTCTTACACCCGCATCACGGCGCCGCTCAGTGGCAAAACCGGCCTGCGTAAAGTCGACCCGGGTAATCTGGTGCAGGCCAACAGCAGCGAAGGCATTGTGTCTATCACGCAAAGCGAACCTATTTATGTAGTGTTCAGCATTCCGGAAAGCCAATTGCAAAGCCTGCGACTGGCAGTGAAAGAACAACAAAGCCTGAAAGTAGAGGCCTGGGACCGCGCCGAGCAACAACTGCTGGCCAGTGGCGAGCTGACCACGCTGGACAACCAGATTGACCCGGCGACCGGTACGCTGAAACTCAAAGCCACTTTTGCCAATGCCGATGACAGCCTGTTCCCGAATCAGTTTGTGAATGTGCGGCTGAATATTGCCGAAAAAGCCGGCGCTGTGACCATCCCGCAGGATGCGGTGCAGTATGGCTCAGAAGGCACTTACATTTACGTGGTGGAAAACAATAAAGCGCAGCTCAAAGTGCTGGAGCTGGGTGTGGTCGACAATGGCCAGGTCGAGGTGCGCAAAGGCCTGAACGCCGGCGACCAGATAGTGCTGGAAGGGCTGGACCGCTTGCGGCCGGGTCGCGACGTCGAAGTGGTGCAAAGCAGCAAGCAGGGTTAAGCCATGGAACTGTCCAAACCCTTTATTCTGCGCCCGGTTGCCACGTCGTTATTGATGCTGGCGCTGCTGATCGCCGGTATCCTCGGCTGGCGGCAGTTGCCGGTGGCGGCGTTGCCACAGGTCGATTACCCGATTATTCAGGTATTTAGTTTTTACCCTGGCGCCAGTCCGGATGTGATGGCCAGAACTGTCACCGCGCCGCTGGAGCGCCGGCTTGGTCAAATTCCGGGCCTCAAACAAATGTCGTCCTCTTCCAGTGCCGGCGCTTCGGTGCTGACGCTGCAATTTGCGCTGGTGGTCGACATGGGCGTGGCCGAGCAGGAAGTGCAGGCGGCGATCAACACCGCGTCTTCGCTGCTACCCAACGACATGCCTGTTCCGCCGGTGTACCGCAAGGTCAATCCGGCCGATGCGCCTATTCTGACGCTGGCGGTCAGTGCCAAAGCGATGGCTTTGCCGCAGGTCTACGATTTGGTCGACACCCGGATGGCGCAAAAACTGGCGCAGGTCAATGGAGTGGGCATGGTCAGCCTCGCCGGCGGTCAGCGGCCAGCCATTCGCGTCAAAGCCAACCCGGCCGCGCTGGCGGGCCTTGGGCTGACCATGGAAACGCTCAGAAGCGCCATCGTTGCCGCCAATACCAATCAGCCGAAAGGCAATTTTGATGGACCGTTTCGCTCGACCATGCTGGAAGTGAACGACCAGCTCAGTTCAACCGCTGAATACGAGCAGCTGATTGTCGCTTTTAAAGGCGACGCGCCGGTGCGTTTAGGCGATGTGGCAAAAATCGAGCAGGGCGCCGAAGACCGTTTTCTGGCGGCCTGGGCCAATCAGCAAGCAGCGGTGCTGATTAATATTCAGCGCCAGCCGGGCGCTAACGTTATTGAAGTGACTGACCGGGTGCGCGGGATGTTGCCGCAGCTGACGTCCACCTTGCCGGCCGAGCTTGATGTGTCGATTTTAAGTGACCGCACCGAAAGCATTCGCTCGTCGGTGCGCGATGTGCAAAAAGAGCTGCTGTTTGCTGTCGCGCTGGTGGTGCTGGTGACCTTTGTGTTCCTGCGCACAGTGCCGGCCACTATTATCCCGTCGCTGGCGGTGCCATTGTCGATTATCGGCACCTTTGCCGTGATGTATCTGCTGGAATTCTCGGTCAACAACCTGACGCTGATGGCGCTGGTGATTGCGACCGGTTTTGTCGTTGACGATGCCATCGTGATGCTGGAAAACATCGCCCGTCACCGCGAGCAGGGTGTGCCGGCGCTGCAGGCCGCCATCAAAGGCGCCAAAGAGATTGGTTTTACGCTGATTTCATTAACTTTTTCGCTGATAGCCGTGCTCATTCCGCTGCTGTTTATGGCCGATGTGGTCGGCCGGCTGTTCTTTGAGTTTGCCGTCACGCTGGCGGTCGCCATTCTGATTTCGCTGGTGGTGTCTTTGACGCTGACGCCGATGCTCTGCGCGCATCTACTGAAAAAACTGCCGCCGCATCAGGATGGCGATGGCCTGATGGGCCGCGTGATCCAGCGTTATGGTGTGATGCTGCAATGGGTGCTGGCGCATCAGCGGCTCGGCATGCTGGCGATGCTGGCGACGGTGTTGCTGACCGCCGGGCTTTATCTGGCAGTACCAAAAGGCTTTTTCCCGGTGCAGGACAGTGGTGTGATTCAAATCGTCACTGAAGCGCCACAGGATATTTCGTTTAAAGCGATGACAGAACGTCAGCAGGCGTTGGCTGCGGTGCTGCAGGACGACCCGGCGGTGGCCAGCCTCAGCAGCTTTATCGGTGTGGACGGCAGCAATGTCAGCCTCAATGCCGGCCGGATCCAGTTGAACCTCAAACCGCACGCCGAGCGTGATGTGCATGCGCTGGAAGTGATTGACCGGCTGCGCGACAAAGCCGCTGCGGTACCGGGCATCACCGCCTGGTTCCAGAGCGTGCAGGAGCTCAGCATTGAAGACAAAATCAGCCGCACTCAGTATCAGTTCACGCTGACCACACCTGACAGTGCCATGCTGGCGCAGTGGTTGCCCGACCTGATGGCGGCGCTGCAGCAAAGGCCTGAACTGGCCGATGTGGCGCATGATCTGCAGCAGCAGGGCCTGCAGGCTTATGTCGATATTGACCGCACTGCGGCGGCGCGGCTTGGCATCAGCGTCAGCCAGATTGGTACTGCGCTGCAAAGCGCTTATGCCCAGCGCCAGATCACCACGCTCTTTACCCAGGCCAACCAGTACCGGGTGATTCTGGAAGCCGACCCGGACCAGGCTCAGGGGCTGGGCGCTTTGGATAAACTCTTTATCAATACCGCTTCCGGCCAGCCAGTGCCGCTGTCAGCAGTGGCGACGGTCACGCAAAAACCGGCGGCGCTGTTGATTAACCATCAGGGCCAGTTCCCGGCGGTGACCTTGTCTTTTAACTTAGGCGCAGGTTATTCGCTTGGTGATGCAGTGGCGGCGATTGAGCAGGTGCAGCAACAGCTGCAATTGCCGGCGTCGGTGGAGCTGACGTTCCAGGGCGCAGCCGAAGCGTTCCGTGCCTCGCTCAGCAATACACTGTGGCTGATTCTGGCGGCGGTGATCACCATGTACATCGTGCTCGGCGTGTTGTACGAGAGCCTGATCCATCCGGTGACCATCCTGTCGACGCTGCCGTCAGCCACAGTGGGCGCACTGGCGGCCTTGCTGCTGACCGGCCGGCCGCTCGATTTGATTGCGGTGATAGGCATAGTGCTGCTGATTGGTCTGGTGAAGAAAAACGGCATCATGATGGTCGACTTTGCGCTCGATGCGCAGCGTAACGACGGTTTAAGCCCGCAGCAGGCGATTTATCAGGCGGCGCTGCTGCGCTTCCGGCCTATTCTGATGACCACGCTGGCGGCTTTGTTTGGTGCCATTCCGCTGTTGTTGTCGTCCGGCTCCGGCGCCGAGCTGCGCCAGCCGCTCGGGCTGGTGATGGTCGGCGGTCTGCTGGTCAGCCAGTTGCTGACGCTGTTCACCACGCCGGTGGTTTATCTGTGGTTTGACCGTCATTTCAGCAGTAAAAAGCTGCAACAGGCGGAGGCGCTATGAAACTCAGTGTGGCGCTGATTCAACGGCCAATCGCCAGCAGTTTACTGGCGCTTGCCATCGTGCTGCTGGGCTTGCTGAGCTATCGGGCGCTGCCGGTGTCGCCGCTGCCGGCGGTCGATTTTCCGATGATTGTGGTGACCGCCAGCCTGCCGGGCGCCGCGCCTGAAGCGATGGCTGCAACAGTGGCAACGCCGCTGGAGCGCCAGCTGGGCACCATTGCCGGCCTGCGCCGGCTCAGTTCCAGCAGCAATCAGGGCTCGACGCAGATCCGGCTCGAATTTGATTTAAACCGTAACGTCGATGAAGCGGCGCGCGAAGTGCAGGCTGCGATCAACACAGTACGCAGCCAGCTGCCGGCCGGCATGCCGGGCAATCCGGTGTATCGTAAAATGAACCCGTCGCAGATGCCGGTGATGGCGCTGGCACTGTCGAGCGACAGCATTCAGGGCTCAGAGCTGTACGACACGGCGGCCACTATCCTCGCGCAGAAAATCGCCCAAATTCAGGGCGTTGGCGAAGTGGAAGTCGCAGGCTCCTCGCTGCCGGCGGTGCGGGTGCAACTCAATCCGGCTTTGCTGACCCAATACGGCATCGCGCTTGATGAAGTCCGCAGCGCCATCAGCACCGTCAACAGCAATTTGCCGCTTGGCACGCTGGAGCAAGCGGATTTGCGCTGGCAGGTTGGTCTCAGCCAGACGCTCAGAAGCGCCGCCGATTATGGCGATTTGGTGATTAAATACGTCAATCAGGCGCCTATCCGCTTAAAAGATGTAGCGATCGTCAGTGATTCGACAGAAAACCGCTACAGCTCTGGCTTTCACAACGACAAACCGGCGGTGATCCTGCAGATCAGCCGGCGCAGCGGCGCCAATATTGTCGCCACTATTGATGCGATTTATGCGCAGATGCCGCAGTTACAGGCGCTGATCCCGGCCGGTTCCAGCTTGTCGGTGGTGATGGACCGCAGCCCGGTCATTCGCGCCACGCTGGATGAAGCTCAGTTCAGCCTGCTGCTGTCGATTGGGCTGGTGGTGGCGGTGGTACTGCTGTTTTTACGCAGCGGCCGGGTGGCGCTGATTCCGACACTGGCGATCCCGGTGTCGCTGATTGGCGCGTTCTGCGTGATGTATGCCTTTGGTTTTTCACTGAATAATCTGTCGGTGATGGCGCTGATTGTCGCCGCCGGTCTGGTGGTTGATGACGCCATCGTGGTGGTCGAGAACATCAAACGCCATCTGGAACGTGGCTTAACGCCGCTGGCGGCGGCGCGGCAGGGCGCCGCCGAAGTGGGTGTCACGCTGGTGGCGATGAACCTGGCGCTGGTGGTGGTGTTTTTATCGATTTTGTTTATGGGCGGGCTGGTCGAGCGGCTGTTCCGTGAGTTTTCCATCACGCTGGTCGGCGCCATGCTGATTTCACTGGCGGTGTCGTTGACGCTGACGCCGGGGTTATCCGCGCGGCTGATGCAGTCAGAACGACCACAGGATGAAAACAGCGGTTTCTTCAGCCGCTTTCGCGACCGCTATCAGCGCAGTCTGCGCGCGGTGCTGAGACGCAAAAACTGGCTGCTGGCTTTGCTGGTGGCGCTGTTTGGCGCTTCAGCCTGGCTGTTTAATCAGTTGCCGGGTGGCATGTTGCCGGATCAGGACACTGGCCAGCTTAATGGTTTTGTGCGTGGCGACGACGGTTTTTCGTATCAAATCATGCAGCCGAAAATCGAAACTTTCCGCCAGTTTTTACTCAAAGATCCGGCCATTGCTGATGTAACAGGCGCCAGCGGTGGCGCCATGGGTACCAGTAACTCGTTTTTGCGGATCCGGCTCAAACCGCTGGAAGAGCGTGGCGTATCGGCGCAGGAAGTGGTGAACCGCATCCGCACCGGCGCGCCGAAAATCGCCGGCGGCATGATGTTTTTAAGTGTCGATCAGGACATCCGGCTGGCCTCACCTTTTGCCAGTTCCGACTATGAGCTGCTGCTGATGTCCGGCGATTTAAAACTGCTGCGCGAATGGAGCAAAAAAATCGCCAAAGCGATGCAGGAGCTGCCAGAACTGGTCGACGTCAGCACGCCGGGCGGCGAAGATACCCAACAGATTGTGATGTCGGTTGACCGCGAGGCGGCGCAGCGCCTGGGCGTCGATATGCGCACCGTCGCGACTTTGCTGAACAACTCATTTTCACAGCGCCAGGTCGCCACTTTGTACGACGAGATGAACCAGTACCGGGTGGTGATGGAACTGTTGCCGGGCTACACGGCGCAGCCGGAAGTGCTGAAGCAAATGCAGCTGATCAACAGCCGTGGCGAGCGGGTGCCGCTATCAGCGATTGCCACCTACCAATATGGCCTGGCCAACGACCGCATCCGGCGTGACAACCAGTTTGCCTCGCAGGGCATCGGTTACGCGTTGGCGCCGGGTGTGACATCGGATCAGGCTGACGCGGCGCTGGACCGCATGCTGGCCGAACTGATGGTGCCGACCGCCATTTACAGCCTGAATGGCAAAGATCAGCGCAATATGGTGTTCAGTCAGGGCGACCAGCTGTGGCTCTTTATCGGCGTAGTGCTGGCGGTGTATTTGCTGCTGGGCATTCTCTATGAAAGCACTTTGCAGCCGCTGGTGATTTTGTCGACTTTGCCCTGCACCGCGCTCGGCGCTTTGTTGGCGCTGTATCTGACCGACACGCCGCTGAATCTGATTGCGCAGCTCGGGCTCTTTTTACTGATTGGCATCGTGATGAAAAACGCCATTTTGCTGGTAGATTTTGCCTTAGCGGCCGAGCGCCAGCAGGGCTTAAGTCCGTTTGAAGCCATAGTGCTGGCGGGTCAGCAGCGGCTGCGGCCTATTCTGATGACCAACTGTGCCGCTATTCTGGGCGCAGTGCCGTTATTGCTGGGCATGGGCGAAGGCTCTGAGCTGCGCCAGCCGCTTGGCATCAGTATTGTCGGCGGCCTGCTGCTCAGTCAGTTGTTTACGTTGTATTCGACCCCGGCGGTGTATCTGCTGCTGAGCCAGTTTCGTGCCAAAGCGGCACAGCCGGCAGCACCGGC
>CBINNO010000130.1:0-10708 GCA_966252055.1 uncultured Rheinheimera sp.
AAAAACCGCGCCATTGAGGACAGACGCAATGACGACCGCTTCCATTTTATTAACTGGACGAAAAAAGCCTTTAAAAACGTCGATGTGATCCCGCCTGGCAATGGCATCATGCATCAGATTAACCTGGAGCGGATGTCGCCGGTGATCCACGCCAAAGACGGTGTGGCTTACCCGGATACGCTGGTGGGCACCGACAGTCACACACCGCATGTTGACGCGCTGGGTGTTATTGCGATTGGTGTGGGTGGTTTAGAGGCCGAAAGTGTAATGCTCGGGCGTGCATCCTGGATGCGTCTGCCGGATATCATTGGCGTTGAGCTGACCGGCAAAGCGCAACCAGGCATTCAGGCCACTGACATTGTGCTGGCATTGACCGAATTCCTGCGTAAACAAAAAGTGGTGTCGGCTTATCTGGAATTCTTCGGCGAAGGCGCTAACAGCCTGAGCCTGGGCGATCGCGCGACGATTTCGAATATGACGCCGGAATATGGCGCCACCGCAGCAATGTTTTACATCGACCAGCAAACACTGGATTATCTGACGCTGACCGGTCGTGATGCGGCCCAGGTCAAACTGGTGGAAACTTACGCCAAGACGGCTGGCCTTTGGGCTGACAGTTTAACGACCGCAGTCTATCCGCGTGTGCTGCGCTTTGATTTATCGACTGTCGTCCGTAATATCGCCGGCCCGTCGAATCCGCACGCCCGTGTTGCGACAGCAGATTTAGCCGCCAAAGGCATCAGTGGTGTGGTCGAGAATGAGCCTGGCCTGATGCCGGATGGCGCTGTGATTATTGCCGCTATCACCAGCTGCACCAACACAAGCAACCCGCGTAACGTGATTGCAGCCGGTATTTTGGCGCGTAATGCCCGTAAACTGGGACTGGTGCGTAAACCTTGGGTGAAAACCTCGCTGGCACCAGGCTCAAAAGCGGTTGAACTGTATTTGCAGGAAGCCGGTTTATTAGAAGACCTGGAAGCGCTTGGTTTTGGCATTGTCGCTTTTGCTTGCACCACCTGTAACGGCATGAGCGGTGCGCTCGACCCTGTCATTCAACAGGAAGTGATCGAACGGGACTTATACGCCACTGCCGTGTTGTCAGGTAACCGCAACTTTGACGGCCGCATTCATCCTTACGCCAAGCAGGCGTTTCTGGCATCACCGGCTTTAGTCGTGGCCTATGCCATTGCCGGGACTATCCGCTTTGATATCGAAAAAGATGTGCTGGGTCATAGTGCTGATGGCGCGGAAATTCGCTTAAAAGATTTATGGCCAAGTGACGCAGAGATTGACGCTGTTGTTGCTGCCAGCGTCAAACCTGAGCAGTACCGCAAGGTTTATGAGCCGATGTTTGCCGTGGATGTTGATTATGGTGAGCGCATCAGCCCGCTGTATGACTGGCGGCCACAAAGTACCTATATTCGCCGTCCGCCCTATTGGCAAAAAGAGGGGGAAGGCGCTTTAGCCGGCGAACGCACACTCAAAGGCATGTTGCCACTGGCGCTTTTGGGCGACAACATCACGACCGACCATCTATCGCCGTCCAATGCCATTATGCTGGACAGTGCCGCCGGTGAATACCTGCATAAGATGGGCTTGCCGGAAGAGGACTTTAACTCTTACGCCACGCACCGCGGTGACCATTTGACGGCGCAGCGCGCCACTTTTGCCAACCCCAAACTCATCAATGAAATGGTCCAGGTGGATGGCAAAGTAAAACAAGGTTCACTGGCGCGGCTGGAGCCGGAAGGCAAAGTGATGCGGATGTGGGAAACTATTGAAACCTACATGCAGCGCAAACAACCGCTGATCATTATTGCCGGAGCTGATTACGGTCAGGGCTCCAGCCGCGACTGGGCTGCCAAAGGCGTGCGTTTAGCCGGCGTTGAAGCGATTGTGGCTGAGGGTTTCGAGCGTATTCACCGCACGAACCTGGTCGGCATGGGCGTATTACCGCTGGAATTTAAAGCTGGCACCAACAGGTTAACCCTGGGACTGGACGGCACCGAGAGTTTTGATGTGATTGGCGAGCGTCTGCCCCGCGCAACCTTGACGCTGGTCGTTCATCGTCGCAACGGTGAAACGCTGCAGGTGCCGGTCACTTGCCGGCTGGATACCGCGGAAGAAGTGTCAATTTACGATGCTGGCGGCGTGTTGCAACGGTTCGCCAAAGATTTCTTAGGCGGCAATCTGTAACAGAGCAAAGCCGGCCTTGTTGCCGGCTTTTTCAATGAAGAATTAAGGTGATCTGATGAGTTATGCACCTCAGTTAAAAATACCGGCCACTTACATGCGCGGTGGCACCAGTAAAGGCGTGTTTTTCCGTTTAGAGGATTTACCGCAAGCTGCGCAGCAACCAGGGCCTGCGCGTGACGCTCTGTTGCTGCGGGTGATTGGCAGCCCTGATCCTTACGGCAAACAAATTGATGGGATGGGCGGTGCAACTTCCAGTACCAGCAAAACGGTGATTTTAAGTAAAAGCTGCCGTGATGGTCACGACGTTGACTACGTGTTCGGTCAGGTCGCCATCGACAAAGCTTTTGTCGACTGGAGCGGTAACTGTGGCAATTTATCAGCGGCAGTCGGCTCTTTTGCCATTCAGTCTGGATTGATTGATGCGGCAACCTTGCCGGCCAATGGATTAGCGACAGTACGTATTTGGCAGGCGAATATCGCAAAAACTATCGTGGCACATGTACCGATGCAAAATGGTCAGGTACAGGAAGACGGTGATTTTGAGCTCGACGGTGTGACTTTCCCGGCCGCGGAAGTTCAGCTCGAATTTATTGACCCGGCGGCTGATGATGGCGACGGTGGCGGTGCGATGTTTCCGACCGGTCAGCTGATTGATGTGCTGGATGTGCCCGGCGTTGGCCAATTTGAGGCTACTTTGATAAACGCCGGCATTCCGACCATTTTTGTGCGGGCGGCAGACATTGGGTATAGCGGCACTGAGCTGCAGGATGACATTAACAATGATGCGGCGGCGTTAGCCCGGTTTGAAACTATCCGCGCTTACGGCGCACTGAAAATGGGCCTGATCAAGGATTTAAGCGAAGCGGCAGCGCGTCAGCATACGCCAAAAATTGCGTTTGTCAGCACGCCGAAGAGTTATATCGCTTCCAGCGGTAAAACCGTCGGGGACTCGGATGTGGACCTGTTGGTCCGGGCGTTGTCGATGGGGAAACTGCACCATGCCATGATGGGCACCTGTGCGGTCGCCATTGGCACCGCGGCGGCTATTCCGGGGACTTTGGTCAACGAAGCAGCCGGCGCTACTGCGCGTGAGGCGGTGAGGTTTGGTCATCCGTCCGGTACTTTGCGGGTGGGCGCCAAAGCCGAATGTATCGACGGCGAGTGGACAGTCACCAAAGCCATCATGAGCCGCAGTGCCAGAGTGTTGATGGAAGGTTGGGTGCGGGTGCCAGCGTGGGTGCAAGCGCAGGTGCCGGCCTGAACTTTTTAGCGATCCGGGCTGCGTCTGAAGAGGCCTTCAGGGCCACAAAAACAGACGCAGCGATTTTCATGTACTTGATTGCAAATTCAGTTTTTTCTGATTAGATTGTTTAAGTAACGCAACTGAAGCGGGATCCTTCCGATGAAAAAATGGTTTTTAGCTGGCTTACTGATGAGCAGCCTGTTACCGGCGCAAGCCGCTGATCAGGACTACAAACTGGTGACGGTCGCCGGTTATCTGAATTTTTATTTGCTGAATTTAAATGCCTGCCAGGACTTCCACCCTGCGGTGCGCAAAGCCGCTTACAATGCTGAAAGCACTTTGTATCCGTGGCTGGACAAGCTGGATGCCAAAACCAAAGGCAGCATTGACATTGGTATGCTCAATGGGGTGGTGCAAAAGCGTCGTGATGCGCTGAATGCTCAAATCAAAGAAGGTGATTTTACGATTGATCACTGTAATGCAGTGATTAAATTGCTGACTGCAGATGGTTTGGACAAAACGCTGTTAAAAGCGCTCGATTAATTTTCACTGGTAGTTCCTGCGGCAGCCGCCGCAGGTAAAAAATTATGTTTTTAATCCGCACTATGCAACAAGCTGATTTGCCAGCAGTGGTCCGGTTACAGGACCGTTGTTACAGCGATCAGCTCTTCGAATCGGCTGAGGTAGTCGCTCAGCGTCTGATGTTATATCCACAATCCTGCTGGGTTGCCAGTTATCACGATAAAATCTGGGGTTACCTGTTCAGTTATCCATCCCGTCTGGGCCAGGTGAATCCGCTGGGGGCCGGTTTTGGTCAGTACGAGCAGGCGGATTGTCTTTACTTGCATGACATGGCGGTGAGCCCCGATGCTCGCGGTCAGGGCGTTGCCTTTGCTTTACTGCAGCAAGCCAGGGAGTATGCCCGGGAGCTGGGTCTTGGCGAACTTGCACTGGTGGCGGTGCAGAACTCGGCGTCCTACTGGCAACAGCACGGTTTTGCAATGGTCAGTTCACTAAGCGAAAGCGCCCGGCAGGCGTTGGAAAGCTACGGCGATAACGCCATCTATCTGCAAGCGCTGAGTGCCACTGCTAAGCCTGTCAAATAACTGACATATCAGTGCGTTAGCATCAGCCTTTTTGATAAGGAAAGCTGATATGCGTGCTGTAATGCTGAGTTTGTTCTGCTGGAGTCTGATCTTGTCTGCCGCCTGTCCGGTCACGCCTTTGGTTATCGCGCACCGTGGTGCCAGCGGCGACTATCCGGAACACAGCCAGAGCGCCTATTGGCAAGCCATGCTGCAAGGCGCTGATTTTATTGAAGCGGATTTAGTGCCCAGTCGGGACGGCGTCTTGGTAAGCCGGCACGAGAATGAATTGAGTCAATCGACCAATGTGGCCAGCCTGCCACAGTTTGCCAACCGCAAGACCGAAAAAGTCGTCGATGGTGTCAAGGTTACCGGTTGGTTTACGGAGGATTTTACCCTCGCAGAACTGCGACAGCTCAGAGTTCGGGAATCCAGGCCACAACTCAGGCCGCAAAGTGCACAGCACGATAACCTGGAAGGTATTCTGACTTTGGCGGAGCTGATGGAGCTGGTCAGCCGCTTCGACGCCGAACATGGTCGTAAGGTCGGGTTATATCTGGAAACCAAGCATCCGGCATATTTCCTGCGCGACGGTGTCGCGCTCAGCGGCGAGCCTGTGGCACAGGATATCAGTAAAACCCTGTTGGCAGCGCTCGGTCCATGGCAGCGCACCCATGCAGGGTTTCCGGTGTTTATTCAGTCATTTGAAGTGTCAAATCTGGTCTGGATGCGACAGCAGGGGCTTGCGCAGTATCAGGTCGATGCCAGGCTCATTCAGCTGATCGGGGATATCAGCGGACAAGCCTTATATCCAAAATCAAATTTTGCCCAGCCCTGGGATTTGCAGGGAGATTTGCCATCGCACTGGCAGTTGCCACCTGGGTTGTCTGAGTGGCGACAAGCAGGCTTTCATTATGGACAGATGCTCAGTCCGGCCGGTCTGGCACAAGTCAGGCTATATGCCGACGGGATTGGCCCATGGAAAGAGCAGTGGTATCGGCAAGGCACTGCTATGTATTCGCTGACACAACTGCAAAAATATCCGCTATGGGTCCATCCTTACACGTTCAGAGCGGAGCGCGAATTTCTGCCGGCCGGTGTGCCTTCTTTTGCCGCAGAAATGAAGCAGATTTATCAGCAAGGTGTAGATGGTGTGTTTACAGACAATCCAGCCTTGGCTGTTGCGCTCAGATCTCAGATTTGTTCAATGAAATCAAAGGCCCCTTGAAGATAAACTTCGACATACCTTGTTACTGTTTCACAGGCTGCATTTGTCGTTGAATTGGATAGACTGGTTGCAAATTATTGTACAGAGATCTATCCATGAAACGAATATTGAGCCTGAGTGTTGTTGCGGCAGTCTTTGTCTTGTCCGCTTGTTCCAAGCCTGCGGAAAACAAAGCGGAAGATGTCGCGCAAGTGCCCAGTCTGCAGCTGTTGGCTGAAGACTTGCTTACCGTCAAAACCAGTGAGTTATCGCAAGGCCCGATGATCTCCGGCACTTTGCAGCCGGTGGTCAAAGCGGAGCTGAACGCTGAAGTTGGCGGTATCGTGACCAAAGTGCTGAAAGACAATGGTGATTTGGTCAAAGCGGGCGAGGTGTTAGTTCAGCTGGACCAGACAACATTCCGCGATAAATTATTGTCAGCCCAGGAAGGCGAGCGATCTGCCTTAGTGGCAGCGGATCAGGCAGCAAGACAGCTCAAACGGATGCAGCAGTTACACAAACAGAACCTGGTCACGGCCGAGGTGCTGGAAACTGCAGAGATCAAAGCCAACCAGACACAATCCGATCTGGCGTCAGCGAAAGCGCGGACTGTTGAGGCGCGTCAGCAACTGGAGCGCACAGAAGTGAAAGCGCCTTTTGATGGCGTAGTCGCAGTTCGCAAAGTGTCGTCCGGTGATACCGCCCAGGTGGGTAAAGCCCTGTTAGTGGTGATTGACCCGGCCAGTATGCGGTTTGAAGGTTTTATTGCGGCTGATCAGGTTGGCAGCGTGAAAGTGGGCTCTGAGGTGACTTTTCGCGTTAATGGTTACCCCAATCAGCATTTTGCCGGTGTGGTGGAACGCGTCAATCCACAAGCCAATGAGCTGACCCGCCAAGTGCAGGTATTTGTCCGGATCTCCGCACAGGTCCAACTGGTCGCCGGTCTTTATGCCGAAGGTTATATTGCAGTTGCCCAGCAGCAAAGTCTGATGTTACCGCCGTCCAGTCTGGTGACTGAGGGCGATCAGCACTTTGTCTGGTTGTTGCAGGACAACAAGTTAGCCAAAACGAAAGTAGACATCGGCCTGCGCGACCCAAGATTTGGCACCATGCAGGTGCTGTCAGGTCTGAATGTCGGACAACAAATTTTGCGCCATCCGCAAGGCGCGCTGAAAGATGGCGCCAGCGTCAATCTGAAATCTTCAGACGTCGTCGCGCGCGACAGCAATGCTAATAAAACAGCTGCCAACGGGAAGTAAGCCATGATCCTGTCTGATTTCAGTATTAAACGGCCGCTGGTGGTGGTCGTCGTCACTCTGGCGCTGATGTTGTTTGGTTATTTTGCGCTTAAAAATCTCAAAACAAACCAATTCCCTGATGTACAACCACCCGTGTTGGTGGTGAATGTGCCTTATCCCGGCGCTTCACCGGAAACGGTCGAACGTGAGATCCTGAATCGGGTGGAAGATTCGATGTCGACGATTCAGGGGATCCGCGATATCCGTTCATATGCCCGTGAATCCAGCGCCACTATCGTGGTGATCTTTGAGTTTGATAAAGATCTGACGGCGGCGGCACAGGAGCTGCGTGACAGCATCGCGACGGTGCGTGACAAATTGCCCACCGAGATGAAAGAACCTTTTATCAATCGGGTCGACCCGAATGCACAGCCTGTGATGCAGCTGGCATTGTCCTCCGATGCGATGACACCTCTCGAGCTGTCTCAGCTGGCGGATGTGCAGATAGCCCGTGCGCTACGTTCAGTGCCCGGCGTGGCGCTGGTTTCACTGGAAGGTGAACTGGAACGCGAGATGACGGTGTTTCTCAACAGCAACGCCATGCGGGAAGCAAAAGTGTCGGCACAGGAAGTGGTTACCGCATTGCGCTCACAAAACCTGGCTGCGCCGGTGGGTCGTGTCGTCAACGGGCTTGATGAGCAAAGTATCCGGCTGCAGGGACGTCTGCAGGATGTCGCTGAATTTCAGAGCATGGTGGTCAGACAAAATGGCGACCAGGCGATCCGTCTGGGGCAGATAGCCGAGATTGTGGACGGCGGTGCAGAGCAGCGGCGGTTGTCCTTTTTTAACGGAAAAAAAGCGCTGGGGATCAATATCACCAAAGCGCGTGAAGCGTCGACCATCAGCGTGACTGATGACATCAAAGCACGGCTGGAGCAGATCAAAGCCACTTTACCAGACGGTGCAGAACTGGTGATAGTGCAGGATCAGGGCGAAGACGTCGCGGCCAGTATGCGCAATGTCACCGAAGCGCTGGGCGTAGGTGCTTTACTGACGATTATTACCGTGTTTGTGTTCCTGAATTCCTGGCGTTCGACATTGATCACCTCGCTGGCGTTACCAACTTCAGTGCTGGCTTCATTTATTGCCGTCTGGGCTTGTGGTTTCACGCTGAATTTTATGTCCTTGCTGGGCTTGTCGCTGGCGATTGGTGTGCTGATTGACGATGCCATCGTCGTGCGGGAAAACATTGTCCGCCACATGGAAATGGGCAAAGACAACATGACCGCGGCGCGTGATGGTACCCGGGAGATTGGGATGGCGGTCATTGCGACGACCATGTCGATTGTCGCGGTGTTTATTCCTATCGCCTTCATGGATGGGATTTCTGGTCAGTGGTTTAAGCCCTTTGCGTTAACCGTGGCTTGTTCCGTGTTGGTCTCATTGTTTATCTCTTTTACCATCGACCCGATGATGTCTGCTTACTGGCATGATCCAGACCATGACAAAACCAAACAACGGCGGGGACTTGGCAAGCTGCTGCAAGGCTTCAATCATTGGTTTGATGCCCAGGCCGAGCGCTATTCTCGCGTCGTTGGCTGGGCATTGAAGCACCGGAAGTCGATGTGGTCGCTGGCGATCCTGAGCTTTGTCGGCGCGCTGTATCTGCAGGGGACGAAAGGTGGCACCGGCTTTATGCCAGACACCGACAACGGCGCCTTTATCGTCTCCATTCGTGCCCCTTCTGAGGCCAGCATTGAATACACGCGATTAAAAGCGGCGCAGGTTGCCGAAATTACCCAGCAATTACCAGAACATCGCTACACCCAGGCCACGATTGGCGTGCAGGGTAACATTACCCGGGCGCAGGTTTTTGTCCGGCTGGTTCCGGAAAAAGACCGTCATCGCAGCGCCAAGCAAGTGGCTGAAGAAGTGCGGGGCAAAATCAAATCGCTGATTGGTGCCGAATTTACCGTCTCTGCAGATATGAACGGCGGCGGCGATGGTAAACCGTTACAAATCCAGTTCCGTGGACCGGAAACCCGGGTACTGGAAGGCATTGTGATGGATTATGTGGAAAAACTGAAAACAGTCCGAGGTGCCGTCGATGTCGGTTTATCGGCGCAGGACCCTAAACCTGAGCTGCAGGTTGAAGTGGACCGCGGCCTGGCGGCCAGTGTCGGTTTGTCGATGAGCGATGCGGCTAATGCTTTGCGGCTGGCGTTCGCTGGCGCAGAAATTGGTGACTGGGTCGACCCAACCGGCGAAACGCGTAATGTATTTGTGCGGATCAGACCTGAAGAGCGGGCCACTGTCACGGACCTGGAACAGTTACCGCTGTTGTCCAGTAAAACCGGTGCTCTGGTGCCACTGGAGCAAGTCGCGACTGTGACCTTGGGTAAAGGTCCGGCGTTGATTGAACACCTGGACCGTGAAACCATGATGGCGGTGAGCGCCAACGTACAGGGTCGCAGTTTTGGGGAAGTGTTTGGCGATGCGATGAAGCTGGCCAAGCAGATTGATTTTCCACCGGGTTACGATTTGGTGGTCGGTGGTGAAGGCCGTGACCAGCAGGAGGTATTCGGCAGTATTTTCAGCGCGCTCGGCGTGGCTGTCGTGCTGATGTATCTGATCCTGGTGATGCAGTTCCATAGTTTCACCGCGCCGGTGGCGATTATGATGTCGCTGCCATTGTCGTTGATTGGTGTGGTTCTGGCGCTCATCATCGGCAACTCGACACTGAACCTGATGAGTCTGATTGGCGTGGTGATGCTGATGGGCATTGTGGCCAAGAATGCGATTTTGCTGATTGACTGCGCTCGGAAGAAGGAGCAGCAGGGCATGGCACTGGAAGAGTCGCTGATCGCCGCCGGCCGTGAACGTTTAAGACCCATTCTGATGACGACTTTTGCGCTGGTCGCCGGCATGTTGCCGGTTGCCATTGGCGTTGGTGAAGGCTCAGGCTTTTACCGGCCACTCGGCATTGCGGTCATCGGTGGCACGCTGACGTCAACAGTGCTGACGCTGTTGGTAGTCCCCACTTTCTATGACAGTTTAGAAACGCTGAAACGGCGCATTAAGCGCCGGCTGAAAGGACAGCGTGCTGTCGTGGTCCAGCCAGCCATAGTCGCTGATAAAACGCTGTAAACTATAGAAAAAGAACCCCGGCAGCTGCCGGGGTTTGTTTTCATACGCCGTAACACTCAGCTTAGAAGTCAAGCCGTACTGTCGCCGCCAGCGTACGTGGTGCGCCAATGTAATACGCGCCTTCCTGACCACCGGACAGATACTCTTCATCTGTCAGGTTATTGAGCGTCAGGTCAAGTGCCACCGCTTTAAACAGCAGGTCGCCATTCAGTGATTTGTGGTAGCCAAGGCTTAAATCCAGCACTGTCGAGGCTGGCAGCTCGTCTTTATTGCCACCCAAGGCAGCACCAAAATAGGCGGCCGTCCGGCGGGCAGTCAGCGCGCCTTGATAATAATCCGCGCTATAACGCAGCGACACGGTGTAAATCTGCTCCGGGGCGCCGGCGACTTTATCATCCTGGAAAATACCGGCCGGGTTCTTCACAGGCTTGTTGTCCACCAGCAAAGTACCGTTGACGGTTTTGTTGTAGACCGCGTCATTAAGTGTCAGCGCGCCATAGAGCGACCACAGATCAGCAAACTGCCAGTTCAGGCTGGCTTCGGCGCCTTGTGCATCGATACCACCAACGTTGATATAGCTGCCATCCAGTTC
>CBINNO010000131.1:0-10590 GCA_966252055.1 uncultured Rheinheimera sp.
TAGACTAAAGGCGCCAGTGGCGCCTTTTTTTATGGCTGGTCGTCCGGTTTCAGACTTTCTCGGTGGCCAGCTTCACACAGTTTTTGCCAGCGGCTTTGGCCTGATACATAGCCCTATCCGCCGCATCGATTAACTGCTCAGCCTCGCTGTCGCCGCTCTCACTGATGGCCACGCCAATACTGACACCGAGCCAGATTTGCTCGCCTTGATGGACGAAGGGCAACTGCAGCTGCGCCAGCAGCCGTTCGGTCAGTTGTTGTAAGACGGAGCCACGACTCAAGCCCTCACAAATCAGTAAAAATTCGTCCCCGCCGATCCGGCAGATGAGGTCGGATTCCCGCAAAACCTCACGCAGCCGGGCGCTGGCTTCGCGCAGCACTTTGTCACCAATCAGATGGCCAAACTGGTCATTGACCCGCTTAAAACCATCCAAATCAAGGTACAACAACGCCAGACTGCTGCGTTGCCTTCTGGTTCTGGCAATGGCCTGGTGCAGCTGCTGGTACATGGCGTTGCGGTTCGCCAGCCCGGTCAGCGCATCTGTGCTCGCCAGCTGATGCAACCGTTCGTTCATCAGTTCCAGCGCCTGCGTGCGCTCAGTGACTTTTTGCTCAAGCTGCAGTTCATGGGCTTTGAGCTGCATCACCATCTGTTGCTGCGATTCCAGCGCCTGTTGCTGCATCACGGAATGTTGTTGCTTGAGGGCATTAAAACGGGCGGCCAGACCAAAAGACACCAACAACATTTCCAGTGCTGAGCCGAGCTGCATCGCATGCACTGTCAGAAAACTGGACGGCAGGATCCCCATATTACGCAGCGACATCACCACGGTCCCCAGCAGCAACATCGACCAGGCGATCGCAAACAGCAGCGCTCCCGGTGCTTTTTTCACTAAACTCTGCACGGCGCAGATGGTCAGCAGCAATACCACCAGAATGCCAACCAGCGACATGATAATCAGTGCAGACTGCACCGGCATCACTAAGGTCGCAATACTGGCCGCCGCCATCAGCACCACCATGGGCCGCAGATATCTGTCCCATTGCGGGCTGAATGTCGCTGTGTTGAGAAAGGCGCGGGTAAACAAAATCGCCATCAGACTGCATGCGGTAAAACCAAACGGCAGCATCTGGTTATTCACCGCCGGCGGCCACAGGTACAGTGCCCCCAAACCGTTGAGCGACGCCGCACCGATGCCAAAACAAGTGACAAAGAGCACATACCAGAGAAAGGTTCGCTCACGCAGTACCAGAAACAGCAACAGGTTATAGCCGGCCAGAGCCAGTAAAGCGCCGAAGTACAAGGCAGGTGCCAGATACTGATGGGCAGTACGTTCGACAAAAACACGCTCAGGCAGGATTTCATTTTGCAACGTCATACTGCCTTCGCTCTGCACCCGGAGCCACAACCGGCTGACTTCACCGACGCGCAGATCCAGCGGAAACACTGGCTGGCGGTGCGCCACGGCCCGCGTTGCCGGTGGGACCATGTCGCCGCTGACCAGCTGGCGCACCCCCTGACTGTCTTCGATATACAACTCCAGCAGGTCCAGCGACGGATAACTGAACTGCCACCACCAGCGCCCTGCCCGCTCTGGCTGCGCGGTCTGCTCCGGCTGTACCGTCTGTTCCGGCTGTACTTCCAGCAACAACCAGATGGCACCTTGCCGGTAGCCATAGCTGAAATCGTCGCGCAGCGGCATCTGAAATTGTTGCTGTAAGGCGCGCACCTGACCAAACTGCAGTTGCCCGCCCGGGTCGAGCAACACCCGTAAATGCTGCTGAGTCTGACAGCAATTCTGGCTGGTCAGCATCAGCACGTCGGCTACAGCTTTAAAAGCTGCCATCAGCGACAGCAGAGCCCAAAGGCAACAGATTAACCCGCGATGGCGCACGCCTCACTCCTTTTCCGGCACAAATGATGCTAAGCAGATCACACGAACCCCCTGCGCCAAAAAAACGACAGCATGCTGGCAACGGCTCAAAACGAAGATCTGAGCTGCAAACTTTAACCGCCACGTCTGGCAGGGTCAATCAACAAAGCCAAAGCCTGCGCTGCTTAGCGGACAGAATTTGCCAATATGGAGAGAGTATTGATGACACTCGCGCGTCGCCCGCCGCTTGCCATCGTTTTAACGCTTGGTGGCCTGCAGCTGCTGGCACTCAGCCTGCCGACCCAGGCGGCACCGGCCGCCTGGTATTTATGGCAAAGCAAAGTAACGGGTCACTATATTTGCCGGCAGTGGCCACCGGGCGAAGGCTGGGTCCGGCACAGCGGACCTTATGCGGACGGCGGCTGTCGTCAGGCCATCAAGCCGCCGGCGACCCCGCTCAAATCGGTTTAGGCACCGCCTGCAAAGCGGTTTCGATGATTTGCTGCATCTGAGTGCTGCAGGCGCCATTGGTGGCCTGCACGGACAAGCCCTGCAACACCGTAAAAATAAAACCGGCCAAAGCTCTGGGATTACTGCCTGGCGGCAAATCCCCTGCTTGCAATGAACGTTCAAAGCGCTGGACCAGTCGTTCAAAACCAGCCTGACGTTTTTCAATCAGCGCCTGCTTGATTGATTCACCGGCATCACTGCAGGCCAGCGCGCCCTGTACCATCAGACACCCTTTCGGATGCGCCGGATTACAGTGCTCAGCGGCCGCCCCCCGCAGGATTTTTTCCGCCACCTGATAAGCGGTCGGTTCATCCAGTGCCTGTGAATAAAACGAGCCAGGACGGTTTTCATACAGCTCAACGGCTTTTAAAAACAACTGTTCTTTGTTGCCAAAAGCGGCATACAGACTGGGTTTATTGATGCCCATCGCTTCCGTCAGATCTGGCAGCGATGCCCCCTCATAGCCCTTTTGCCAGAACACTTCGAGCGCTTTTTCCAGCGCAGTTTCCAGGTCAAAAGAACGGGGCCGGCCAACCGGTGCTGTGGTGGATGTCATAAGGTTACCTCTTTTTGCAACACCGCTGAAGGCTATCCGCCAGCGAGCAAAGTGGTTGCGTCAACGTGCATTAGGGTACCTCAGCAACAGCCTGTGGCGCCAGCCTGTTCGGCGCACTGCCCGTCCCATCTGCCGGCTGTCTGAACTGTACCTGACACCGTCAGTTTGTAACCTTCTGACGGTTCTACAATTTTCTGCTTGGTCCCCCGGTGTGCTGCAAAAGTTCCATTATTTTTTACCATTCAGTACAAATTAATATTGACTCTTTGGCGCACTTCTATATATTTACCGGTCAGTACAATATACCAACCGGTACATAAGTCAAGCAATACCTGATTTAGCTGCCAGAACCTGTTAAGACACCCAATGAAAGGAAGAAATATGATGGCCAGACCCCAGTCAAAACTGCCCCGTCGCCTGCTGCTGACCAGCCTGGCGGCTTTTGTGCTCGCCGCCTGTCAGCCGGCAGCTACCCAAAGTGGTAGCCCACAGGCCGTCAAAGTGGATGTGGCCACCGTCGTCAGCCAACAGCTGAGCGACACCGACGAATACACCGGTCGCCTGCAGGCGCCGGAGCAAGTCAGCCTGATGCCACGGGTGTCCGGTTATCTGGCCAAAGTGCACTTCACCGAAGGCGCTACCGTCAAAGCCGGCGACCTGCTGGTCAGCCTTGATGACGCGCCTTTTGCGGCTGAAGTCGCCCGCCTCAAAGCCAGTCTGGCTGAAGTGCAAAGCGCACTGGCGCTGGCAGAACGCGAATATCAGCGTGCGGTCAGCCTGAAAAAACAAAATGCAATTGCCACTGAACTGGTTGATGCGCGCAAGAGCACGCAGGAACAACGCAAAGCGCAGCTGGCAGCGGTGCAGGCAGCGCTGAGCAAAGCTGAACTGGATTTGTCCTATACCCAAATCCGCGCGCCGATTGACGGCGTGGTGTCCAACGCCTTCATCACGGCCGGTAACTATGTGCATGCCGGTCAGTCGGTGCTGACTTCGCTGGTCTCGAGCGGCCGCATCTATGCCTGGTTTGACGCCGATGAACAAAGCCTGCTGCGATACCTCGGTAACAGCACAGGCCCGCTGGAACAAAATGCCCGGCCTGTGCTGCTGGCCTTAAGCGGCAGCCACGAATTCCGCCATCAGGGCGTTATTGATTTTATCGACAACCAGCTCAACGCCAGCACCGGCACAATCCGCATCCGCGCCAGCTTTGACAACAGCGACGCCAGCCTGCTGCCTGGTTTGTTTGCCCGGCTGAAACTGACCGGCAGCAGCCCTTATCAGGCCGTGCTGGTGGACGACAAAGCCATCGGCACTGACCTCGCCAGCCGTTTTGTACTGGTGGTCGGCAACGACGGCGCTTTGCAATACAGACCGGTGCAGCTCGGCGAAAAAGCCGGCAGCCTGCGGATTATCAAAAATGGCCTGAAACAAGGTGAGCAAATTGTGGTGAATGGCCTGCAGCGGGTGCGTCCCGGCGTGGTGGTCGAACCGAATCGGGTCGAGATGGCCAGCAATGACCAGCTGGCGGCCCTTGAAGCTGAACAACAGCCGTTTCGCACGGCCCGCACTGAGACTGTGACAGGGCCGGCAAGTGCCGCCGCTGCAGTCAGCGGCGCCGGCCAATAAGGAGCTTGTGATGTTATCCAATTACTTTTTACGCCGGCCTATTTTTGCCGCTGTGCTGTCGCTGCTGTTTGTGATCTGTGGCGCCATCGCAGTCTGGCAATTGCCGATCACGGAATATCCGGAAGTGGTGCCGCCAACTGTGGTCGTAACCGCCAACTATCCGGGTGCCAACCCGAAAGTCATCGCCGACACGGTCGCAAGCCCGCTGGAGCAGGAAATCAACGGTGTCGAAGACATGCTGTATATGTCGTCGCAGGCCACCAGTGACGGCCGCATGACGCTGACCATCACTTTTGCCATTGGCACTGATGTCGACAAAGCGCAAAACCAGGTGCAGGCGCGGGTGGACCGTGCCAAGCCACGCCTGCCACAGGAAGTGCAGCGTTTAGGCGTCGTGACTGAAAAGTCTTCGCCGGATTTAACCATGGTGGTGCACTTAACGTCGCCGGATGACCGTTACGACATGCTGTATCTGTCGAACTATGCCGCGCAGAACATCAAAGACGAACTGGCCCGTATTGAAGGGGTCGGTGCGGTGCGGCTGTTTGGCGCGGGCGAGTACAGCATGCGGGTCTGGCTGGACCCGAACAAAGTCGCGGCGCTTGGTTTAACGCCACAGCACATTGTGCAGGCCATTCGTGAGCAAAACCAACAGGCGGCCGCCGGCAGTCTGGGCGCACAACCTTCAGGCAGCAGCGAATTTCAGTTGCTGATCAACGTCAAAGGCCGGTTAAATTCGACCGAAGAATTTGGCGACATCATCATCAAAACCGGTGCCAATGGCGAGCTGAGTTACTTAAAAGATGTGGCGCGGCTTGAGCTGGGTGCCAGCACATATGCACTGCGCTCTTTACTCGACAACAAAGACGCGGTCGCGATTCCGATCTTTCAGGCTTCTGGCTCCAACGCCATTCAGATCTCTAACGACGTCCGGGCGCGGATGGCTGAACTGGCGCAAAACTTCCCGCAGGGCCTGAGCTACGACATCGTCTATGACCCAACAGTCTTCGTGCGCGGCTCGATTGAAGCGGTGGTGAAAACCCTGTTTGAAGCCATTTTGCTGGTGGTGCTGGTCGTTGTGCTGTTCCTGCAAACCTGGCGTGCGTCGATTATCCCGCTGGTGGCAGTGCCGGTGTCGCTGATTGGTACTTTTGCTTTTATGCAGCTGTTTGGCTTTTCACTGAACGCGCTGAGTTTATTCGGCCTGGTGCTGGCGATCGGCATTGTGGTCGACGACGCCATCGTGGTGGTCGAAAACGTCGAGCGCAACATCGAAGCCGGTTTGTCGCCGATGGCGGCCACTCAACAGGCGATGAAAGAAGTGAC
This sequence comes from uncultured Rheinheimera sp., assembly GCA_966252055.1. Lineage (GTDB taxonomy): Bacteria > Pseudomonadota > Gammaproteobacteria > Enterobacterales > Alteromonadaceae > Pararheinheimera. The sequence continues at coordinate 5,895 of CBINNO010000131.1, forward strand.
GGGTCCTATTATCGCCACCACGCTGGTGCTGGCTGCGGTCTTTGTGCCAACGGCTTTCATGACCGGCCTGACCGGCCAGTTCTACAAGCAGTTTGCGCTGACCATTACCATTTCGACCGTGATCTCGGCGATTAACTCGCTGACATTAAGCCCGGCCTTAGCCGCCTTGCTATTAAAACCACATGGTGCCAAACCGGACCGCTTAACCGTGCTGCTCGACAAATTGCTCGGCCGCGCCGTGTTCCAGCCGTTTAACCGTTTCTTTGCCCGCGGCAGTGCGCAATATGGTAAAGCCGTTGCAAAAATCATCCGTTTTGGCGGCATCACCGGCGTGCTTTACTTAGGTCTGTTGGGCCTGACCGGCGGTATTTTTGTCAATACCCCGACCGGTTATGTCCCCCAGCAGGACAAGCAGTATCTGGTGGCTTTTGCCCAGTTACCGGACGCCGCCTCGCTGGAGCGCACCGAAGCCGTGATTAAGCAGATGTCCGACATCGCGATGAAACACCCGGGTGTGGCGCATTCTGTGTCCTTCCCTGGCCTGTCGATCAACGGTTTTACCAACAGCCCGAACAGCGGCATCGTGTTTACCCCGCTGAAAGACTTTGACGAGCGCACCGATCCGGCTTTATCAGCAGGAGCCATCGCTGCCGACTTAAACGCTCAGTTTGCCGGTATTCAGGACGCTTTTATCGCCATCTTCCCACCGCCACCCGTGCAGGGCCTTGGCACCATCGGCGGCTTCCGCCTGCAGCTGGAAGACAAAGCGAATCTGGGTTACGAAGAACTGTACAAAGTGACGATGGCCGTGCAGATGAAAGCCTGGCAAACGCCTGAGCTGGCCGGTGTGTTCTCCAGCTATCAGGTCAATGTGCCGCAGCTGGATTTAGATGTCGACCGCGCCAAAGCCAAAACACAGGGCGTGTCGCTCGACAGCCTGTTCAGTACGCTGCAGGGTTACCTGGGTGGCACTTATGTCAATGATTTCAATCAGTTTGGCCGGACTTATCAGGTCAATGTGCAAGCCGACGAAAGCTTCCGGCAGGACCCGGCGCAAATCGCCAACCTCAAAGTGCAAAACCAGCAGGGTGAACTGCTCCCGATCGGCAGCTTTGTGGACGTGAAATACAGCGCAGGCCCGGACCGCGTCATGCACTACAACGGTTTTACCACCGCTGAAATCAACGGCGGCCCGGCTCCAGGTTATTCCAGTGGCGAAGCCAAAGCCGCCATTGAGAAGATTCTGGCCGAAACCCTGCCGCCGGGCGTCAGCTTTGAATGGACCGAACTGACTTATCAGCAAATTCTGGCCGGCAACGCGGAGTATCTGGTGTTCCCGCTGGTGTTAGTCCTGGTGTTTATGGTGCTGGCTGCGCTGTATGAAAGCCTGCGTCTGCCGCTCGCCATCCTGCTGATTGTGCCGATGACGTTGCTGTCAGCGATGATTGGTGTCTGGATCTTTGGCGGTGATAACAACATTTTCACCCAGATTGGGTTGATAGTACTGGTTGGCCTTGCCACCAAGAACGCTATCCTGATTGTCGAATTTGCCCGCGAAAAACAACAGCATGGCATGAATGCCCTGCAGGCGGTGCTGGAAGCGGCGCGGCTGCGGCTGCGGCCCATCCTGATGACGTCGATTGCCTTCATCATGGGTGTGGTGCCGTTGGTATTCAGCAGTGGCGCCGGTGCAGAAATGCGTCAGGCGATGGGTGTGGCCGTGTTTGCCGGCATGATTGGTGTGACGCTGTTTGGCCTGCTGCTGACGCCGCTGTTCTACAAAATGCTGGCGCCTGAAACTGTGGCTGACCACAGCCAGGCAGACAATCCTCAACTGAACCGCGCGCAGACTGCTGTGGAGAATCATCATGCGTAAATCAATGTTGAACGCCCGTCAGTCACTGCTGGCGCTCAGTATCGGCCTGCTGCTGAGCGGTTGTGTCAGCAGCAATTATCAGGCACCGTTGCAGCTGACCGACAGCCAGCCGTTGCCTGCGCAGTATCAGCTGAAAAGTGAGCCGGGCCAGTGGTGGCAACAGCTGAACGACCCGCAGCTGAACCAGTTGCTGGACCAGGCGCTTTTGCAAAATGCCAGTCTGCTGGCCGCCAAAGCCAATATCAGCCGCTATCAGGCCCTGCAATCCGACAGTGCCGATGAGCAGTTGCCCAAACCAACGCTCGGCGCCAGCATCAGCCGCGGCCAGCAAGGCAAAGAGGGGGCCATCAGCAGTCGTTATCAGCAAGGGCTCAATCTCAGCGCTCAGCTGGATTTATCCGGTGCGCTGCGCCTTGCTGAAGAAGCGGCTGCACAGGACAGCGATATCGCCCGGTTGCAACTGAAACAGCTGCAACTGGCACTGCTGTCCGATGTGGCCCGTCAGTACGGCAACTGGCAAGGGGCGGCACTGCAAATTGAGGTGGCAAACGCCAACCTCGCCAATCTGGCCAAAACCCGCCAAATCGTTGAAGCACAGCTCGAAGCCGGCAGTGCTTCTGCGCTGGAACTGACGCGGCTCAAGGCGCAGGTGCATCAGATTGAAGCACGGCTGCCTATGTTGTATCTGCAACAAAGTCAGGCCCGGCTGGCGTTAGCTGCGCTGACCGCCCGGCAGGACGTGCAGCTGCATGCCCGCCAACTGCCGCAGCTGAGCCAGCCACTGGCGCTGCACGAGTGGCAACAAAGCCTGGCGGCGCGGCCTGATCTGGCCATCGCCGAACGTCAGCTGGCCAAAGCCCACACGCTGCACGCCATCGACCGCACGGCCTGGTGGCCGCAGTTGTCGCTGCAGGGCTTTGTCGGTTTTATTTCTGCCGGCAGTTTCAGTGGCGGCAGCAATGCACAGAGCTGGAGCGTGGCGCCGACTCTGCAGTTACCGGCGACCGATCCCTGGTCAGTGCAGGACCGTATCGACGCCAGCGCCGCCGGCACTGAAATGGCGCTGCAGCAGTATCGCCAGCAGGTGTTTAATGCGCTCAGTGAGCTGCAACTGAGCCTCGACAGCTACAATCAGGGCCGGCGCGCTCAGTTGCTGCAACAGCAACAACTGGCGGCCAGTGCCGAAGCGGTCCGGCTGACGCAGTTGCGTTATCAAAGCGGCATGGCGGATTTTCTTGAACTGCTGGATGCAGAGCGGGAATTACTGGGCGCACGGGAGCAAGCGGCCAGCCTGAGCCTGAATCATTACCAGTCGCTGGTCGGGCTGTACCAGAGCTTTGCCGCCGGTATTGCGCTGTGACCGGTTAACGATGCGTGACGTCTGGCAGCGCCAGCTGCCAGACATATTTTTGCAAGATCTGCTGATAGGCGCCTGCCGCCGCCCGGCGGCTGATGTGATTGTTCAGCAGCTGACGTTCCTGACTGTCCAGCGTCGGCGCATAAATGCAATGCAGTTGATATGTCCCCAGTTTTTCCTGCTGAAACTGACTGACCGGCAACAGATAATGCGCCTCCACTTCAGACATCACCAAGCTATCCACCTGCCCTTTCAGCGCCGCTTCTGCCAGTAATTCCGGCGATGTGAAATCCTGCCGCAACAAAGACCCATCGACAAAACGGGCGTCCAGTTCCGGATAACGGTAACCGGCCACAGCGCCAACCCGCTGACCTTTGGCGAAAGCAGCCACCGGCTGGCGGGACAATAACAAATCGGCATAGCTGAACAATGGCGGGCTCCAGCGCAGCGCCGGCTGCGGATACCAGGCCGGATTACCGCGGCAATACACATCAGCCTCACCTTTTAACAAAGCGCTGGCAATATCAGTGCGATTGAGCGATTTGAGCGCCAGCGGCCGCTGCAAAGTGACCGCCAGATCCTGATAGATATCGAGTAAAAAGCCGGAAGCCGGCACATGATCGACGCTGCGAATCAGCGCCGGCGCGGTGACAAAATCACCATACACCGCAGTGAATGGCGGGGCAGCATGGGCCTGAACCGCCATCCCGAGCAAAATTCCTAAACCACCCAATCGCACAAGCCACCCTGCTGCTGCTTTTTTGTGCCAGTCTAATCGGCTGCAGGCCCAGAGGCCAGCCCCCACGTCAATATGAACTCAGTTGCAGCGCTGCGCGCTCGCGGCGGCGGTAAGTTGGATGGCGCACCGCATTATTGCCGACCTGAAAACGCTGACAAAAAAACTGCAGCACACCATCGACTGACAAGCGGGCATAAGGCAGCTGATGGCGGTTGATCACTGCGGTGCCGAGCAGTCCCAGCGCCTGCTCCAGCGTCAGGCCTGCCGGTTTGGGCAGCTGATACAACTGGAACAAAAAATTCAGCGCGCTGCTGGCATAAGAAGCACCGGCCTGAACCCGGATCAGTTGCAGCTCCTGTAAACGGATCCCGATGTCGCGGATGCGTTGTAAACGGATATGCTCGGTCATGATTCAGGTTCCCTGGGTTTTACTGCTGATGAACCTGTATCGGGCCACGGGCGGCAAACTTGAGCACGGCCTTGCACTTTTTTCAGAAGGTATAAAGATAATCTGATAGCAGTCAGTTACTTAGCAAAGATCGTCAGAAAGATGACTAGGGGATGTTGACGTTTGGTGATTAAGTTTTGTTCGAGTTGGTGGCGTTTTGGGCGCGAAGCGAGGCGCGTGGCATAGTTATTCTATGTGAGCAACGAGAGACAAAGCCCAAAGCGCCACCAAACGAACCCGCAGGGCAGCGTTTGGCAGCTCTTTCTGCGGCGTTAG
>CBINNO010000132.1:0-10530 GCA_966252055.1 uncultured Rheinheimera sp.
AACATCGCCTGCACCGCGTTAGTGGCCAGATTCAGTACCACCTGCTCCAGCAACGCCGGGTCGAACCAGGCCGCCTGCGACGGTGGCAGCTCTGCGGCCTGCCACTGCCAGCACAGCCGTGGATATTGGCCTTGCAGCAGTTTCAGGCTTTGCTCGACTGCCGGGCGCAGCGGCAGATATTGCAGCTGACAATGCACCGGCTGGCTCAGGCTGCGAAATTGCGCCAGAAACTGCAGCAAATGCTGGCCGCGTTGCTGCACTGTGGCAAGCGCCTCGCGCGCATCCTGTAAATCATCTGCATCCGGCTGCAGCAGCAACTGGCCGACCGATTCGGTCAGCGACGTCATCGGCGTAATCGAATTGGCCATTTCATGATTGAGCACCCGCAGCAGCTGTTGATATGCCAGCACTTGCTGTTGTTGCAGTGGCGTGCGGATGCTTTGCAACGTCAACAGATAACTCCACTGACCGAGCAGCCGGGTGCGCACCAGACTGACCGCCAGCACATCGTCCGGCAGCTGCAGCGTCTGAGACGCCTGCGGTTTACTGTGCAGCAATAAACGCAACTGCGGCCACAAGGCGGCGCCGCTGTGTTGCAGCAGCCGTTCGGCGGCCGGGTTTTGCTCCAGCAATTCGCCTTGTTCGGACAGACGCAGCACGGCGATGTCGAGCTGACTGAGCAGGGTTTGCAGATAACTGGCGCGGGCTTCGGCCTGCTCGCGGGCGCTTAACAACTGCTGGCGAATTTGCGCCAGCAAAGCCGCTGTTTCCGGCTGTTGCTGGTCCTGCATCGACAAGTCGGCGTTGGCCAGCGCCTGCAACAAACGACGGGTCGCGTGCTGCGGGCTTTGGTACTGGCGCCACAACTGCCAGAGCGCAGCCAGCAATACCAGCAGACAAAGCAGCAGACGGGCACTGAACTGCTGCTCCTGCAGCCACAAGGTGCTGGCAAGTGCACTGCTGGCCACCAGCAGCGCCATCAGCAGCCAGAGCCGGCCGGCGCCATTCATAAGCCGTATTTCTCCAGCCGGCGATACAAGGCGCCACGGGTCAGCCCCAGTGCTTGGGCGGCCTGGCTGATATTGCCCTGATAAAAATGCAGGGCCTGGCGGATGGTTTTTTCTTCCACTTGTTCGAGCAAAAACGAATCTGCACTGGCCGCGGCGTCGGCCTGGTTGCCCGGAGCATGGGACAGACCGGCTTGTGCCGCCTGGGCAACATCGGCAAGCCCGCTGGCCTGCGCCAGTTGCAGCTGCGCGAAATCAAGCAGGCCTTGGTCCGACAGCACCACAGCGCGCTCCAGCATATGCGCCAGCTGACGCACGTTGCCGGGCCAGTGGTACTGACTCAGCAGCTGCAGCTGCGCGGCGGATAACCGCAGGCCGGCACGCTGATACTGCCGGGCATAATGGTCGAGGTAATACTGTGCCAGCAGCGGAATATCGTCGCGCCGTTCGCGCAGCGGCGGCAACACAATTTCCACCGTATTGATGCGGTACAACAAATCCTGCCGGAACTGGCCCTGGCTGACCAAAGCGCCAAGCTGTTGATTACTGGCACAAATAAGCCGGATATCAATGGGCTGCGGTTCAGTGCCGCCGACCGGGATCACCAGACGGCTTTGCAGCACCGTGAGCAGCCGGGCCTGGCCGGCCAAATCGAGGTTGTGCAGTTCATCGAGCAGCAAAGTGCCGCCTTTTGCTTGCCGGAAACGGCCTGGAGCATCGGTCACCGCGCCGGTAAAAGCGCCTTTTTTGTGGCCAAACAGCTCGCTTTCCAGCAAAGAAGGCGTAATAGCGCCCATATCGACGCAGACCAGCGGTGCTTTGTGGCGCAAGGACGCCTGATGAATGGCTTCGGCGACCAGTTGTTTACCGGTGCCACTTTCACCGAGCAGCAGAATATTGGCGTCGGTGCCGGCTGCTTTTTGGATAAGCTGGCGTACCTGCTGCATCGCCGGGCTGTCGCCGAGCAATGGCTGGCCGGCGGTGGCCGTGCTGACGGGCGTGGTTTGAGCCAGCTGACGGGCGATGATTTGCCGCAACTGGTCGTTTTGCCAGGGTTTGGCGACAAAATCACGGGCACCGAGCTGCATCGCCTGCACAGCCAGTTGCACGTCGGCGTAAGCGGTCATCAGCACCACTTTTAAATCTGGCTGCAATGTCAGCGCCTGTTTGAGGTAAAACAGCCCTTCGGCGCCGCTGGCGGCGTCTCGGCTGAAATTCATGTCCAGCAGCAACACATCGATCCGCTCACTTCGCAGCAGCGGCAACAGTTCAGCAGGTTCAGCCAAAGTGCGAACCTGACAACCAAGTGGTTTTAAACAGAGTTTACTGGCCAGCAGCAGATCGGTGTTGTCGTCCAGCACCAGCACGGTCTGCCGCGGATCGGCAGCTGGCTCTCCAGAAACGGCCATCAAATGAACTCCGGCATTTTACAAATTTGCAAAGAGGTCAGTACCTTAACTGATGCCGGCCGGCACTGGCAAGCGGCACTGGTAAGCGGTCCCGGCTGGACCGGGCTTGTGGCGGGTCTGACAGCTGCAACGTTGCATGCGGCCAGTGTCCATCCGTGGACACCTGGTCGAGCTGTACTGTCCACCTATGGACAGTTGTTTTTCGTCAAAAAATGTATCTCATTGAATTTATATAGAAAAATGTCTGGCACGGCCTTTGCGATAACAAAGCACTCAGTATCTGTTATCCCGCAAGGAGTTGACCATGGACCGCATCATTGCCAAAGCGCCGCTGTGGCGCCAACCGAAATTTCGCCTGAGCGCCGTGGCGTTGGCCGGCCTGTTGCTGGCAGGCCACAGCCTGTGGCAATGGCGCGCCAGTGCCAGCCCGCAGGCCGATATGGCGGTCAGTTCGCTGCAAACCGCGCTGGTGCAGCAACAGGCTTTCAGCGAAACCCTGCAACTGCGTGCCACAGTGTTACCACAACAAACGGTGTTGCTCGATGCCATCGAAGGCGGCCGCGTTGAACAGCGGTTGGTTGAACCGGGCAGTTATGTCAAAGCCGGTCAGCCACTGGTACAGCTGACCAACACCAGCCTGCAGCTGGATTTTATCAGCCGCGAAGCGCAGGTCAGCGAACAGCTCAGTTTCCTGCGCAACACTGAACTGGCGATGGCGACCACCGAGCTGGATTTAAAGCAGCAGGTGATGGACGCCAGCCATGCCATTCGCCAGTTGGAGCGCCAGATTGGTTTCAGCCAGCCGCTGGTGGAGCGCGGCGTGCTGGCCAAAGAACAGCTGCGCACTTTGGCAGAAGACCTGGCGTATCAGCGTGAACGGCTTGAACTGGCCAAGCAGCGCCAACAACAGCAGTTGGAAGTGCAGCGGACGCAGAAAAAGCAGCTGCAGGACAGTGTGGCCATGCTGAGTAAAAACCTCGAATTTGCCCGTCAGCAGCTGCAAAACCTGCTGGTGCGCGCGCCGGTCGACGGGTACTTAAGTGAATTTCAGGTCGAGCCGGGTGAATCGAAAGCACCGGGCAGCCGGCTGGGGCAAATCGATATTCCGGGCCGCTTTAAGCTGCAGGCGCAGGTCGATGAATTCTATTTAAACCGCATCAGCCAGGGCATGACCGCGACGCTGCAACAACACAGCCAGTCAGGCGGCAGCGAAACGCTGACCATCAGCCGGATCGACAGCCGGGTCGTCAACAATCAGTTCATCGTCGAATTGCTGTTGCCTGAGCAGTTTAACGGCAAACGCGGCCAGAGCCTGTCGCTCGATTTATTGCTCGACGCCAGCCAGAGCCAAAGCCTGGTATTACCCCGCGGCGCTTATTTATCCGACGGCGGCGGCCAGTTTGTTTATGTGCTGGACGAGAGCGGCAAAGCCAGCCGCCGCGCTGTCCAGCTCGGCCGCCAAAGCAGCCAGTTCGTTGAGATCCGCACTGGTTTGCAGGCCGGCGAACGTGTCATCATCTCCAGCTACCGCGATTTTCGCCAGGCTGACCAACTTCAATTCAACACAGGGAATGCATCATGATCGAACTGAAACAACTCAGCCGGACTTTTCGCACCGGGCAGCTGGAAACCACAGCGCTGAACCAGATTAATCTCAGTATAGGCAGCGGCGAATTTGTCGCGGTGATGGGGCCATCCGGCTGCGGCAAATCAACCTTGCTCAGCATCCTCGGCATGCTGGACAGCCCCAGCAGCGGCCAGTATTTATTTAAAGGCCAGGATGTGGCACCACTGCGCGAACAGCAATTGGCCACTATCCGCAAACAACATTTAGGCTTTGTCTTTCAAAGCTTTAACCTGATAGACGAGTTAAGCGTGGCCGAAAACGTCGAGCTGCCGCTGCAATATCTGGGGGTGCCGAAGGCCGAGCGCGAGCAGCGCGTTGCCGCCATGCTGAAACGGATGGCGATTGACCACCGGGCCGACCATAAACCGCTGCAGTTATCGGGCGGCCAGCAGCAGCGGGTCGCGGTGGCGCGGGCGCTGGTGATCAACCCGAGCTTGATCCTGGCGGACGAACCGACCGGCAACCTTGACTCGAAAAACTCTGAAGAAGTGATGCAGCTGCTGTCCGAATTGCACCGTCAGGGCACCACTATCGTGATGGTGACGCACTCGGAACATGAGGCGCAGTATGCCAGCCGCATCGTGCGGATGCTGGATGGTCAGGTGGTGTCTGAGCGCGTGTTGGAGGTGAAATATGGCTAATTCACTGCAAGCTCCCGTCGCTGCCAAAAGCAGCTTATGGCAGGCGCTGAATCTGCGCACCGGCTGGCGCTCGTTGTGGCGTCAGCAGCTGCATCTGCTGCTGAATTTGTCAGGTCTGGCGGTTGGCCTGGCGGCCGCGCTGCTGATCCTGTTGTTTGTTCGTTTTGAGCTGGGTTTTGACCAGCACCAGCCCAAAGCTGGCGACACTTACCGGCTGGAGCAGAACTTTGCTTCACTCGGTCAGCGTTTTCCGGTGGCCAGCCCGGCTATGCTGGGGCTGTTGCAAAATTATGATGCCCGTATCAAGGCGACGCGGATGACGTCGGCAGCACCTGAACTGGTGGTGCCAGCACGCGGACCCCAGGCACTGAAACTGCGCGACCCGTTGTCGGTGGAAGCCAACTTCACGGAGTTTTTTCAGGTCCAGGTGCTGCAGGGTGACTTAGCCGCGGTGCTGGCGAGCCCACAACAAATCGCGTTGTCGTTGCCGGAAGCTGAGCGTTTGTTTGGCCGTCAGGATGTACTGGGCCAGACGCTGCAACTGGGTGGCCAGCCTTACACCGTCGGCGCTGTTTATGCCCCGGTGTCGGCGCAAAGCCATCTGCAGCCGGCGTCATTACGCCGTCTCGACGACAAAGAAGCCAATCGCACCTTGCAGATCAACAACGTCTATCTGTACCTGCAACTGCCGGCAGATATCGACCAACAAGCGCTGACCCGCAGCCTGACCACTCAAGTGAATCAGCAGGCTTATGGTGGCAAAGACATGACGCAGCTGGTGCTTAGGAAAATGACCGACATCCATCTGCATTCGGCGCTGCCTTATGAATTTCGGGTCAACGGTTCGGTCGGCACTGTGCAGATTTGCCTGGGCCTGGCCGCGTTGCTGCTGTTTATCGCCGGCATCAACTTCGTCAACATGAGCATTGCCCGCGCCGGCCAGCGCGCCAAAGAAGTCGGCGTGCGCAAAGCGCTGGGCGCCAGTCGCAGCCAGCTTGTCCTGCAATTTTTACTGGAATCTGTGCTGCTGGTGGCGATGGCCGGCTTGCTGGCGGCGGTGCTGGTTGAATTCAGCCTGCCGTGGTTCAGCCAACTGGTCGACCGGCCTTTGGCCCTGGCATATCTGGGTGATTTTGGTCTGATGCTGCTGGCTGTGGTGTTGGTGATCGGTGTGCTGGCGGGCGCTTATCCGGCGTTTTTCCTGTCGGCCTTTGATGCGAAAAAAGTATTAAGCGGCGACTTTCAGCGTGGTCAGACCGCAGTCTGGCTGCGCAAAATGTTACTGGTGCTGCAGGGCGCTATCAGTGTCGGTTTGTTGGTCAGCACCTGGGTTTTGCAGCAACAGCTGACACTGCTGCAAAGCATGCCGACCGGTTACGAACGTGCCGCCCGGCTGACCATCAATGAAATCGACAACAGCCAGCTGTTCTGGGACCCCGGCCACAGCCTGACCGAATTGCTGGCGCGCCAGCCCGGCGTTGAGGCGGTGACCATGCTGGACATGAGCCTGCTGGATACCATTTCACAGGCCGGCCGGTTGCAGGTGCCGGGCCAGCCAGAGCTGCCGCCGGTCCGTCAGCTCGGTGCCGGTTATCAGGTGGTCAAAGCGGCGGGCTTCCGTCTGCTGGCGGGCCGTGATTTTGACGCCAAATATGCCGACTGGTATCAGACCAGCGACACGGACGCCAAAGCCGCTGTGCTCATCACCGAGTCTTTGCTGCACAAAGCCGGTTTCAGTGACCCACAGCAGGCGATTGGTCAGGTCTGGTCTTTGCCGGGTGAACAAAAACCGCTGCAGGTGACGGTGGTGGGGGTTATTGCCGACCTGCAGATTGGCTCGGCTATTGGTCAGCCGGAGCCGGTGATCGTGATTTGTGGCCGTTCGCCGATGACCTTTGCCCAGCTGGTCTTGCAGCTGGACCCGGCGCAGGCGCTGACATTGCGGCCGCAGCTGGAGCAACTGGTGCAGCAAAAACTGCAAAAGGCCGAGCTGAAATCAAGCTGGTTGTCGGATGATTTCTACAGCCTGTATCAGGGCCAGCGCCGTCAGAGCCAGGTGGTCAGTCTTTTCGCGCTGCTGGCGGTGGGCCTGACGCTGGCCGGTTTGTTTGGCTTGTCGGCGTTCAGTACCGCCCAGCGCAGCCGTGAAGTGGCGATGCGTAAGGTGCTGGGAGCGGGCCGGCTGGCGCTGGTGCAACTGCTGGCCAACGAGTATCTGCGGCTGATGGGGCTGAGCATTGCGTTGGCGGTGCCGCTGACTTACTGGCTGCTGGCGCAGTGGCTGGGGCAGTTTTCGGCGCAGGTCAGCCAGTCGCCGCTGGCGTATCTGGCGGCTGCGACGCTGACATTGGCGCTGAGCTGGCTGACGGTGGCCAGTCTGGCCTGGCAGGTGACAGGCCGGGCGCCGTCGACGGTGCTGCGCCAGTTGTAGCCGGGCTGTCAGCCGGATGGCCTGACGAGCGTCGGGCTTTCCGGCAACTGAGTGTTTCCCGACAAGGCCTGTCTCTGACAGGCCTTGTGGTTGCTGGCGGCTCTGAGCTTTGCCTGCGGCAGTGCGACTAAAGGTGAATAAATTTGCGCTGAAAGATACTGTTTTTCTTTACAGCAAACGACGATAATACCAGCTTGGCGCCCGGCATCAGGCCGGCGCGGTCAGCGACCCGAGGATCGGAATGAGGCTGTTACGTCATCTGCACAAAGCGCCCATGCGTGTGCTCCGGTTACAACGTCGCAAGAGCATGATGCGGATCCGCTTTAGCATGATCCGGCTGAAAATTGCGTTGTCACAGGAAAAAGCCGAAACCCGGCAGATGCTGCGCATTTACCAGAATTATGTGCTCGGTGAAGTCAGCAAGGAACAGCTGAAACAAGCCAACGCCCAGCTGGCGGATGTGCTGCGTGCCACCGGTCTTGGCATTTTCGCCATTCTGCCTTTTGCGCCTATTACCATCCCGCTGATTGTTAAATTAGGCCGTAAACTCGGCATTGAAGTATTACCGAGCGCTTTTGCGCCGAAAGACAAATATCTGCATCCGGGCAAAACCAGCAAAACCTTGTCAGCGCCGACCGCGGCCAAACCGACGAAAAAAACCGATCCCTGACACAGTCACCAACGCCGATGGCGAAGCAACAAACAAAAAAGCGGACCGAAGTCCGCTTTTTGCTGATATCGCCGGCTTAGCCTTTGATCGTCATAAAAGCCACTACTGCAATCAGCAAGGGCGCCGCGATGGCTGCCAGCAGCCAGTAACCGCGAATGGCGTGTTTATGCATCTCCTGTGCAAGGATCGGCTGAATTTTGTGCCAGATGGCCCAGCCGACAAACACCGCTGCGAACATGCCACCCAGTGGCATCAGCAGGTTGGATGCGACAAAATCCATTAAATCAAACGGCGTTTTGCCAAGCACCGACAAATCTTCAGCCATAGAGCCAAACGACAAGGCCGCCGGAATACCCAGAATCACATAGTTGCTGATACTGACAATCAGGGTGGCGGCTTTGCGGCCCATGCCGTATTCGTCAATCAGGAAGGCCACCGCCGGTTCCAGAATCGAAATCGACGACGTCACCGCAGCAAACAGCAGCAACGCGAAGAAAATCAGCGCCAGCAGCTGGCCGCCGGCCATCTGGGCAAACAGCGCCGGCATGGTGATAAACGTCAGGCCAGGGCCTGCAGCCGGGTCTACGTGGAAGGCAAACACCGCCGGCAGGATCATCAGACCGGCCAGCACGGACGCCATAGTCGCCAGAAACGCAATCCACAAACCGGCGTTGACCACTTTGGTTTCTTCACTTAAATAAGAACCGTAGGCAATCATCAGACCGGCACCGACCGACAGTGAGAATACCGCCAGACCCAGCGCGTCCAGCACCATCTTAATCGACAATTTGCTCCAGTCCGGCGTGATGAAATACAGCACACCTTCCCAGGCGCCTGGCAGTGTCAGGCTGCGGTACACCATAAACAGCATCAGCACAAACAGCGCCGGCATCAGCACCTTACAGATGCGTTCAATACCCGCCTGCACACCGGCGATCACGATAGCTGCGGTGATGGTCATAAAGCCGGCGGTATACAGCAGCGCCGAACCCGGATTGGCGATAAAGCCAGAGAAAATTTCGCCCAGCACTTTGGCGTCTGTGGTCAGGATATTGCCCTGCAGGGTCTGCACTATGTAGGCAATGGTCCAGCCGCCGACCACACAGTAAAACCCCAGAATTAAGTAAACGCACAGTACCGAAATCCAGCCGGCCCAGTGCCATTTGCTGCCGCCGAGCGCCCGGTAAGCCGAAGTGGCTGATTTTTTTGCGCTGCGGCCAATCATCATTTCGGCCAGCATCATCACGACGCCAACGGAAAATACACAGCCGAGGTAAACCAGCAGAAAAACACCACCGCCATTGGCGCCGGCGACATAAGGGAATTTCCAGATAGCGCCGAGGCCGACTGCCGAGCCTGCTGCGGCCAGAATAAAGCCGATGCGTGAGCCCCAGCTGCCGCGGGCGGTTGAAGTATTAGTCATGATGTTCTCGTCGGTGAATATTAGTTTTAATAGTTATAAGGGCTGACCGGCAACCCGGCCCGCGACTGCACAGAAGTCAGCCAACGGCAGCAGCAATGTAGAGGAAAGCGGTCGCCCTTTGCAACCTAAAAACGTTCACCGGCCTGCCGTTGGGGCCAGTGGCATGGCCTGATGCGGACCGGCGCCAGTCAAGGCAAGCAGGCTTTTTTGTAACAAAACAATTACATGCAGGTTTTTATGCCCATCAGGCGGCTCGCAGCATGGGGCTGCGGCATTGGAGGCGGGCGGTTTGGGCTGACAGGGCTGGGCTTTCGGTTTTGGGCTTGGCGCGGCCAGTCCTGTCCCGGGCGGGTGACGCTCACCGGGTGACGCTCACCGGGTGACGGCCATCGTGTGACGACCACCGTGTGACGGCCATCGTGTGACGACCACCACCTGCGAAGCGCAGCCTGTGATATTGGCGCCGCACCGTGCTTGCCCGGGCCCGGCGGCGCTATTACACTGTCGCCCCGCCTTTTTGTGGATGCTGAACCATGCGTTTAGACAAATTTATCTGTGATTGTACCGGGCTGACCCGCAGCCAGGCCGGCAAACTGATCCGCCAGGGCGAAGTGACCATCAACGGTGTGTTGTGCAAGCAACCGGCGCAGCAGCTCAAAGCCAGCGACCAGGTGCTGTTATCCGATGAAGAGCTGACGCTGAGCGGACCGCGTTATATTTTGCTCCACAAGCCAGCCGGTTATGTTTGTTCGACCGACGATCCGGACCATAACACTGTGTTTGCCCTGCTCGACGAGCCGGCGCTGGACAAGCTGCACACCGTCGGCCGGCTTGATTTGGATACCACAGGTTTATTGCTCATTACCGACGATGGCCAGTGGTCGCATAAGATCAGCAGCCCGAAACACCACTGCGCCAAAACCTACCGCGCCTGGCTGGCCGATCCGGTCGAGCCGTCAGCCATTGCGCTGTTCGCCGAAGGGGTACTGCTGCGCGGTGAAAAACAACCAACCAAACCGGCTGAGCTGGTGATTGTCGAGCCGGACCAGTGCCTGCTGACCATTCATGAGGGCCGTTACCATCAGGTGAAACGGATGTTTGCCGCCATCGGCAACAAAGTGGTCCGGCTGCACCGCGAGGCAGTTGGCCCGCTACAGCTGGAAGACAGCCTGGCCGAAGGCGAGTACCGTCACCTGAGCGCTGCTGAAGTGGCGGCTTTTCGCTAACGCCCGCAGACGACACTCAGACGCGCGCCCTGACGCGTTCTGCCGAAGGCGAGTACCGTCACCTGAGCGCTGCTGAAGTGGCGGCTTTTCGCTAAC
>CBINNO010000133.1:0-10503 GCA_966252055.1 uncultured Rheinheimera sp.
CAACAAAGCTATCTCGCCGCTATCGACCAACTGCTGCAACAACAATACGCCATCACTTTTGCCGACACCGGCTACGAAGAGCAGGAATTTCTGGCGCGTTTCGGCGACTTGCCGGTGGTGGCCGCCGTGGCGGCTTATGCTCAGAAGTACGATTTGACGCCATTGCCAGCTGACTGGCGGGCCACTTCGGTGCCTTAACCACGGCCGGCCGGCGAATGTCTGACAAGACCTTTCGACAGGCATTGTTTTGACACTTGCCCGCCGAACATGTTTAAAATCAGTAAATTAACTGATATGACAGTGCAACTGTCAGCTGACAACAGGCTGGCACGACAGGACAGTGGCGCGTCATGGCGTCTGATTGTCGTCACGGTGCCGGCGCGGCGTCGGTACAAAGGACGACAAGCAATGTCGCTTGTTCTGCCTGAAAGGAAACCTCCTATGAGCAAATCTGCAACCAGTATGACGTCGGTGTTTGATTACCAGGGCCATGAAATCCGGCTCGAAGTCAGTATGTTCAGTGGCCGCGAATCGCTGTATCTCGATAATCAGCTGGCGGAACAGAAACGCAGTCTGACCACAGTGCGCAGCACCTTTAAGCTGCTGCTGGATGGTAAAAAGGCCGAAGTCCGGCTCAGACCTCAAGGGGTGCTGGGTGCGCTGACCGGGGCCTATCATGTTGAATTGTTTGTTGAAGGCCAGTTGGTCGACAGCGACAAGTTTGACTACACCGGTTTTTTCAGCAAAGGCAATAAAAGGCAAAATCCTGGCTTCAAAATGTTTATTGCCTGCACGGCGGCGGGCTTTCTGGCCGGCATGCTCATTGCCATTTTGTTTTAACAGCGGAGCCGTTTATGCAGTTAAATACACAACTGATCAAACAGCTGCGCACAGACCGGGGCTGGACCCAGCAGCAACTGGCCGACATCTGCACCATCAGCCTGCGCACGGTACAACGGGTCGAACTGCAGGGGCTGGGCTCACTGGAAACCTGCAAGGCACTGGCGACGGCGTTTGAGATCCCGCGTGAACAGCTGTTGGAAGGCGCCAAAACCGCAGAGCCGGGCGAACAAAAACAACCGGCTTTGCGTTCCCCACTTTGGCTGGGACTGGCTTTTCTGTTGGGGTTAGCGGCCGGCGTGCTGCTGACGCTGCAGCTGAACTGACGGCTGCAGCCCGGCAACGCGGCGGGACTGACTGATCTTAGCCAAGCCCGTATTGACTCAGCCCGTACCAGCTTAGCCTAAAGCCGGTCAGCGCAACGCCGTTCAGCCCAAAGCGACAAGCCCGCCGGTCAAATGACGTTTCACAGCACAGGTTGCCACTGAAACACCTGTTCCAGTGGCACCTGAAACACCGCCGCGATGCGAAACGCCGCCTCCAGTGAAGGCGAATATTTACCGGCTTCGATGGCGGCCACGGTCTGGCGGGTCAGGCCAATGCGCTCGCCCAGCTCAGCCTGCGTCATTTCACCGTGCATAAAGCGCAGCAAACGGATTTGATTGGTCAGCTGACCTGCCGGCAGCTGGCTCATAACGCCTGCCTGCGATAGCTGCCGGCGACAATGCCATCGTGGACCACTTCGGCCAGAATGATCATCAAAAGCGCCGCGTTGACGATGCGCCAGCCTGAGTCGGTGAATGGCATCACACAGCCGGTCAGGATCATGCCGGCCATCAGCACCAGATAAGCCACCCGCCGGCCCTGATATAAAATCGCCCGGTCGCGCTCATCCAGCGGCGCTTTGGCCTCGGCCGGCGATTGCCGGCGACACCACAGATACCCCAGTCCCAACATCAGCGCATGGGCGCAGGCGGTTACGCCAAACACCAACAGCTGCCGTAAGTCGGGCAGTTCGCGCCCCGGAAATACGCCGCTCGCCACCAGCGTAAAATACGGAATGTAGGCCAGCAGCATGGCTGCGAGCGACCACCAGGCCATTTTTTCACGGTAAGACATCGCACACCTCAAGGTTTGATGATAACAATCACTGACTTCATGTTAGACAAACAAAACTCAATGTCAAAAATACTTAACATAAAAAGAGTATGGTCATTGCCAAGCGGGCGCGCTTGCTGATTTTGAATATTGCTGCTTTTTCAGGCGGAGAAAGGCGCGTACAATGCGGCCCGGCCTGCAAGCGCAGGGCCGTTCTCTTCATCAAGGTGCTATCAGGGAGCTATCAATGAGCAACACCCCCAAGACGCCGGCGGCTGAATATCAGCATCAGCGCGGCGAGATCAAAGACAATAAACTCAAAGCCGTGCTGACCAGCCCGCTGTTCAGAACCCGGGTGGTCAAAGCGAAAAAAGGCAAAGGGTCCTACAACCGCAAAGCCGAAAAACCGAAGGGGCGTCAATCGCAAGATTACGCCCCTTCTGCTTGTGGTGGGGCTGGCAGCCCAGCGCTCAGATCTGCACGATATCGCCTTCATTAAGCACCTGCAGCTCCACCGGCGACTGCAGCTGGCGATGCATCGACAACAGCCGCAACAACGCCGAATGCGAACTTTTATCCCCCATCAGCCAACTGTGATTACCATAACCCCAGGGGATCATCCGTTTACAGCCCAGTTCCTGCGCAACCTGCAGAGCGTCCTCCGGCGTCAGATGCGCGTTGCGGTAATGTTCGCCATCGTAAGAGCCAATCGGCAACAAACATAAGGTCATGGCGCCGTAACGGGCGCGGATCTGCTGAAACACTGGCGAATAACCGGTATCCCCGGCGACATAAATCTGCTCACCGGCCAGCTGTAATACCCAGCCGCCCCATAAGCTGGTGTCGCCATCTATTTCGTACAAACCGCGGCCACTGTAATGATGTGCCGGCACAAAATGCAGCCGAAGCTCCCCCAGCTGATGCTGGCTGTACCAGGCCATTTCGTGTAATTGCAAACCTGCCGGTGGCAAGTATCTGGCCATACCGGCCGGCAGATACAACGGGCTTTGCTGGCCCAGCCGGACGGCGTCTGCCTGATTAAAATGGTCATAATGTGCATGCGAATACAACACGGCGGCCGCGGGTTGTCCGTCCGCCAGTGGGGCAAACTGCGGCGCCTCGCGCCGGCTGCCCACCAGCGCAGCTAACCAGTTGATTGGCCAGTCGAAGTCAGCCGAAACCGGGTCGAAGATCAGCAGTTGCCCTGCCGGCGTCAGCAACCGAAAGCTGGCATGACCGAGCCACTGCAGCTGCGCGTTGAACACGGGCGATGCTGCCGGCCAGCGCACTTCGCACTGCGAGGCCGGCTCTTTGCACAACACGCGCGGGTCCGCGATATAACAGTCGGTTTCACAGCTGTGTGGCCAGCGTTGTGGGCTGGTAAACAGATTGCGGTAGCGACCATCCGGCTGCAGCGTTTCAGCCGCCCAGCCGGACGGTGCCTGATGCTGCTGCAGCTGATTTTGCGTGTTTTTTTCAAATACCGAACAGCTGCTCAGCAAAGCGGCCAGCCCCAACGCCATGTATACAGATTTGTGATTCATCCCGGTCCCATCCGATTGTTGACGACAACGATGGCACCCAGCGTAATCACAGGCGACGGGCCGGCCCAGCCTGTTTGGTTAAAGCGGCGAAAAACGACCATAAAGCGGCGAAAATGGCCAACAACGGGTGGTCCGGCCACAGAGCCACGATGTGTTTACAAAGCCGCCACCCGGCGCGGCGCTTGGTGCAGACTCTCAACCCTGATGCAGCAGCCTGCCGTCGCGGTCGCGTACTGCGACCTGCACGGCGATGCCCTGGCGCACGCTTTGGGTCACCACACAGAAATTTTCGAACTGCGCCAGCGCACGTTCCAGATGGGGCAGGTCCGCCGCATCGTTGCCAAGCTGCAACTCGACCTGCAGCTGCCCGATGCGCCAGCGGCCGTCCTGACGCTCCAGCTCGCCGTGTACCACAGCGCTGACCGGGCCGGGATCTTCTTTAAATTTACGCACGGCAAACAGCAGACTGGCGGCCAAACAGTTGGCTACCGCCGCGGCCAGCAGACGGCTTGGATTGGGGCCTTCACCGGCACCCAGCGGCGCCGGCTCGTCACTGATCAGTTGGCCAAAATCGCCAAAATCGACTTCAAACTTATAATTTTCAAGCAGTTTCAGCTGAACGCTGAATTGAGGCTGGTCGGACATAAAAACTCCTGCAAAGCACCGTGAGGGGAACAGACAGCCCTCAGCATCGGCCAAAATCAGCCGCAGCACCAGTGGCGCCGGTCGTTTTTCCACTTGTTTTGCTGGCGCCGCCCGCGCCTGTCGGGTGGCTTATCCTGCGGCTCTCTGGCCACGCGGGTTGCCGGGCTTTCGCGCGCCTGAGCGCGCAATCAGCCGCAATCGAACGGCAGTTGCCGGATCAATGCCACCAGCCGGCCGATTTTGCTGTCGCTGAGCTGACGGTAATCCAGATAAGGGCAGACCAACAGGCGATGGGCGGCATCGACCGCGAACTCGTCATCCAGCCATTGCAGCTGGCACGGCAGGCCTTGCGCCACCAGCGCGCGGGCATGCTGGCGGCCGGCGATGATGTGCAGGCAATCGGTTTTTTGCAGGTCGGGCGGGCTGAACCAGAGCGCGCTGTCGCTGTGTTGTTGCAGCAAAGCGCGGTCGCGCCAGTCCTGCCAGCGCAGCGGCGTTGCCGTTTGCTGCTGCAATGCCGCTAAAGACGCCGGTTGCCAGGCTGCCGGCAAGGCCAGCACCAGCTTGGCATACACATTAAACACTTTGCGCCAGCCATTGCCGCAATGCTGATAAATCTGGTCAATTTGGCCGGGCAACAGCGGCTGGCAGCCACTGAGTGCCTGAAATTCCTGCATCGGCGGGGCATTGGCGACGTAGATATTCAGCCGGGCCGCGCTGTCGCCAAAACCGCTGGCACCAATACCACTGTCGTCAACGCCACAAGCCCCCAAACGGCTGTCACCCAAACCGCGGCCTTGCATCTCAGAGCGCCTGTTCGGCGGCAATCTGACTGAGCGCCTGCGCCAGTTGCTGCGGCTCCTGCGCACCGGAGATCAGATACTTTTGGTTGATAATAAAGGCCGGCACTGAGTTGATGCCGGCTTGCTGATAAAATGCCTCTTCCTGCCGCACTTCGTCGGCAAAACGCCCGTCTGTCAGTACCTGCGCCGCTTCTGCACTGTCAAGGCCCGCCTGCGTCACGCAGGCCAGCAACACGGTGGTTTCGCTGACTTGTTCGGCGCGGCCAAAATAAGCTTCAAACAACGCCAGTTTCAACGCGGTTTGCCGGCCTGTGCCGGCGGCCCATTTCAGCAACCGGTGCGCGTCAAAAGTGTTGCAGGTCAGCCGCTGCTCCATCGCGCTGAAGTTGATGCCAAGCTCAGCAGCCAGAGCCATCAGCTGACGCTGCGATTGCTGCATCTGCGCCTCAGGCACGCCGTATTTGCGGCACAGCGCCGGCAGGATAGGCTCGGGTTGCAGTGCCGGGTCCGGGTTCAGCTCAAAAGCGCGCCAGTGCAGGTCCAGTTCAACCGGTGTGTCGCACAGCGTCAGCGCCTGTTGCAGCCGGGCATAGCCAATAGCGCACCAGGGACAGGCGATGTCGGAGACTAAATCAATTCGTAAGGTAGTCATGTCGGGTCGCTCCTCATCAGGCGTCTGGATGTTGGGCGGCAGCCAGCGCAAAATCAAAACCGGCGCAAATCACCGCGACCTGCGCCTGATTGCACTGCGCCGGCGTGGCGCGTGGGCTGTCCGGATACACTTCGGTAGTGGTGACAAAACGGGCATCCGTCATGCCGCCACACAAACCCAGCGCTTTTTTCGGATAGTTCACCACACCGAATTGCTGCAGTTTTTCGCCAATCAGGCAGCCATCATCGTCGGCTTGCGCTATATGCGTGACTTTGGCGACCGCTTCGATGATGGCGCGCTGAAAGGCCGGTTCAGGTTTTTCGCTGTCGCCGACCAGATAAAAACCATCCGGGATATTCCAGTTGGTGTTGACGGTGCCGTCGCGTGCCGCTTTGGCCGGGCGGAATTCGCTGTTGTCGGAATCGGTGGTTTCATGCAGGTCGATATGCACCAGTGGCGTTGGGATGCTTTGCAGCAGCGCCAGCACGGCATTGGCCTCCTGCGACGGGCCGCCGGCGACAAAAGAGCGGTTTGGGTCCACCGCCGCCGGGTTCCAGCGGTTGATGGTTTCATAACCCCAGGGGCTGATGCAGGGCAGAATCAGCAGATTGGCCTGGCCCTGATAATGCGCAAAATGCTCAGCGATAAACAACAAAGCGCCCTGCACGCCACTGGTTTCATAACCGTGCACGCCGCCGGTAACCAGCAGCCACGGCAGCTCAGGCCGCACAGGGCGGCTTTTCACCGCATAAAGCGGATAAAGGCCCAGCCCATACGTCTGATAATCCAGCTCGCCATAACACAGCAGTTCCGCCACTTCGGCCAGCGGGCCGTCAAACAGCGGCTTCAGCGGTGTCAGTACTTGTTGCTGATAACTACGTTTTACCGGCTGACGGGTCAGCCAGAGTGCTTTTTCGGTGTCATCCCACGGGGTGCCAACGCGGCCAATCGGATAAATAGTGCCTGTCATGGTGCCTGTCCTAATAAAAACTCAGCCTGTCATTAAAGGTCGCCACTATAACATCTGGAGCACCGATCAGTTTAAGAAGCAAACAGCAGAGCTGCCTGCAAATCGCGCGTGACCAACACGCGGCGTCACAGCGCTTCTGCCGGCCAGCAAAGCCCGCTACAATCGCGCCAGAATTTTTGCAAGGAGCCCCCATGAACGAAAAACTGCTGTCTTTGGTCAATGCCCCCTGGTTTACCCGCTTTATTCTGGCGCTGATCCTGCTGAACGCGCTGGTGCTGGGACTGGAAACATCCCCCGCCATCATGGCGCAGTATGGCCCGGTGCTGATTCTGGCCGACCAGATCATGCTGGCGATTTTTGTCGTTGAACTGTTGCTGCGAATAGCCGCCTACCGGCTGGCGTTTTTCCGCGATGCCTGGAGCCTGTTTGATTTGGCCGTGGTCGCCATTGCGCTCATTCCGGCGTCCGGCCCGCTGGCGGTGCTGCGTTCGCTGCGGGTATTACGGGTGCTGCGCGTGCTCAGCATTGTGCCGTCGATGCGGCGGGTGGTGTCGGCACTGCTCGGTTCTATTCCGGGGCTGGCGTCAATCGCCATGGTGCTGGTGCTGATTTATTACGTGTTTGCCGTGATCGCCACCAAACTGTTTGGCGGCGCTTTCCCGGAATGGTTTGGTTCTATTGGCGCGTCTTTTTACACGCTGTTCCAAGTCATGACGCTGGAAAGTTGGTCGATGGGCATCGCCCGTCCGGTGATGGAGCAATTCCCCTATGGCTGGCTGTTTTTTGTGCCTTTCATCCTGATCGCCACATTCACCATGCTGAACCTGTTTATCGCCATTATCGTCAATACGATGCAAACATTCAGCGATCAGGACCATGCCGCTGAACGCGCCGAAGACCAACGGCTGGAAGCAGAACATCAGCAGAAAATCCTGGCCGAGCTGCAGGCGATCCGTACTGAACTCGCCGCGCTGAAGCAACAGCACAACGACCGCTGAAATTCAGCGTGCTGACCGCTGCCGCCAGTAACTCCAGCTGGCGGCCAGCGGGATCAACACCAGCGCGGCCAGGCTGGAGCCGATAAAGAGCGCCTGCGCCAGCAACCAAATGCCGTCAAAAGCGCCACTCCAGACGCAATACGGCAGCGCCAGCACAAAACACAACAAGGTCAGCCGCCAGACCGGCCAGGGAAATAACGCCGGCCAGCCACGACTGACGGTCAGCCAGGCGATGGCGCAGGGCGCCAGCACCGCCGCCAGCATCAATACCAGCGCTGCGGTGAAAAATAACGCCGTTAATACCGTTTCCATCTGCTCTCCTCCTTCACGGCCAACCACAGAACAACCCGGCCACTCTGGCTATCCTGTTCAACCTGACCGGCTGATTCAGGCATAACAGAGCACCATATAGTTTAATAAGCGAACAGCAGAGCCGCCTGCAATGGCCGCATGCCGCGTTAAATTTTCTCGCTTTAGCACCACTAAAGCTTTTAAAATCTGCCTTGCCTGCGGCCATTCTGCTTATCGCTGCTGCCGCTTTTTTTAAACTATATGGTGCTCTGGCACCCCCTTGTGAACACCCGGAGCGCTTTTATGCTCAATGCCACCCGTTATCTGGCTTATACCTTTGTGCTCAGTTATCTGTTTTGTCTGCTGTTTGTCAGCCTGCGCGACGGCACTTTGTACCATGACCCGCTGCATTTGCAATATATGCTGATGAGCCTTGGGCTGGCCTATCTGGTGCAGTTTGTCACCAGCCAGACTATGCTGACAGTGATTTTTGCTGTGATGCTGACGGCGCTGGTCCGTCTGTCCGGTCAGGTCACGGGCTGGCCTTTGTCGGACCGGGTGGTCGGTGGGCTGAACTTTGGTTTTCTGGTCAGTTATCTGCTGTGTATTCACCAGCTGGCCAAACTGAAACGTCAGCAGCGCAAAAGCTGACAAGTACAGGCCAGGGAGCCGGCTGCAGCGCAGGACTTTGCTATGTTCCTATTCTGTTGCCGCTTGTGTTGTCGTTGTTGCTGCTGTTGGTGGTTGTGCGGTCTGGCGCTGCTGGCAGTCCCCATTCGCGCAGAACCGCTGCAGCTGGTTGATACGCTGGCCAGTCTGGCGCCAAACGCCGCCGGCGAGGTGCGTACAGAAGCGACGGTGCTGCATGCTGTGCTGGCCCGTTATCCGTCGCCTTATCAGATTGTCGATTTAAGCCGCAACCGCGCCCGCCAGTGGGTGAAAACGGCTGACAATGCCTGCATCCCCTGGCTGCGCAAAACACCACAGCGCAGCAGCGAGTATCTGTTCAGCCAGCCTTATATGCTGGAAAGCGCGATAAGCCTCGTCAGCAGCCCGGACGCACGCTGGTCAGCACGGCTGGCGCCTTTTCAGGATGCGCAGGGCCGGATCAGTCTGGCAAAGTTACTGGCGCAGCCCAAACCACCGTTACTCGGCATCGAACGCAACCGCAGTTATGGCGACCCCATCGACACGCTGCTCCATCAGCATCAACGTCTGCTGTATATCCGCGACAGCGCCGGCGACACTATTGGCAGCATGCTGCCGATGCTGCACAAAGGTTTTGTCGACTTGTTGCTGGAATATCCCAAAGTGGCGCAAAGAACAGCGCCAGGGACTGTTCAGGGTACTGAACAGGAGACTGTGCAGAGAACAGAGCCGGCTGTGCAAATCTGGCCACTGCAGGATGTGGCGCCTTTCAACCTGGTGTATTTTGCCTGCTCCGACACCGCCCGTGGCCGGCTTGTGGTGCAGGCGCTGAACCAGACTATCCGCCAGTTGGCGGCCGAACCCGCCTACCAGCAGCTGGTGCTGCAAAATCTGCCGCCCGCGCAACACGCCGCAGCGCTGGCTTACTGGCAACAGGCGCTGCAGAACGACACTCAGGCAAAGCCCTGATATGATGACGTTTTCTGCGAAAGGGAGGCTGCGATGGATTCTGTGACTCAAATGGCGCTTGGCGCGGCGCTCAGTGTGGCCGTGATGCGCCGGCGTCAGCCGTTGTGGCAATCGGCGTTGATTGGTGCCGCCGCCGGCACGTTGCCGGATCTGGATGTGTTGTTGCAGTTTGACAACCCGGTCCATGAAATGACCCGCCACCGCGCCGAAAGCCATGGCTTGCTGATCCTGACCCTGCTGGCGTGGCCGCTGGCCTTGTTGTGGCAACGGCTGCTGGCCAAAAACTGTACTTTGGCGCGTTGTTACTGGGCGCTGTGGGCCGCACTTTTTACCCATCCGCTGCTGGACACGCTGACCATTTACGGCACGCAGCTGCTGCAACCATTCAGCGATGAGCCTTATGGCACCGGCAGCATCTTTGTGATTGACCCACTCTACACAGTGCCGTTGCTGCTGGGGCTGGCGCTCTGTGGCAAATCGCTGCGCTGGAACGACGCCATGCTGGCGCTCAGCAGTTGTTATTTGCTGTTTGGCCTGTGGCAGCAGCAACAGGTTCGTCAGCTGGCCTTGCCGCAGTTGCCGCCCGGCAGTGACAGCAGCACAGTGCTGGTGACTGCCACGCCTTTTAATACCGCGGTCTGGCAAATTCTGGTGCTCGGCGAGCAGCATTATCACGAAGCTTTTTATGCGCTGGCCGACGGCCCGCAGCCGCTGATCTGGCGGGCCTGGCCCCGCGACCCTGCGCTGCTGGCCAGCTGGCAACACGAGCCGTTAGTCGCGGAGCTGACCCGCTTCAGCCACGGTTATGTTGCTATGCAACAACAAGGCAATCAGCTGCACCTGATGGACCTGCGGATGGGGCTGGCGCCGCATTACAGCTTCCATTTTGTCTTTGAAAAAACCGCCGATGGCCGGCTCGGTCTGCCGGTCAAACAGGACTTGCCGGCCGACCGCGCGCCAGCGCTGCGCTGGTTATGGCAACGGGCCAGCGGTCAGCCCACCGATGCCTTTTTTAATCCTGCTCCGCCACCAGAACCGCCACCAG
>CBINNO010000134.1:0-10483 GCA_966252055.1 uncultured Rheinheimera sp.
ATCGCGGATATCCTGACCGAGCAATAAATCAGGACCACGAACAACACAGAACCCAAAGGCTTCAAAAGGCTTCGAGAACAGGTCAATACCGGGGAACAACGACAAAATCAGCCGGTTTGTTGGGACAGGTTTTGGTGCCAGGCGAGTCACAGTTTCAGCGCTAAAGTCCGCCGGCACAGTCACAGTTAATTCGCCTAGTGAGTCACGAAACATCAGTTATCCACCGTTTCTGTGGATAAATCAGGCGAGGTGTTGAATTCAGTGGTGGCGTCATCCAGCACCTGACAGATTTCGCGAAGTGTAAGGTCGCAGATATCCATTTCAGCCTGCCAAGCGTCAGCAAATTCAGCTAATCGCTTGAATGCGAGTTGTTGGAAATGGCCGTTGCTGTCACACAGTGAGCCGACTTGTTGGCAGAGCTTCAGGAGTTCAAGCAGCTGTTGGTCAGTTGTCATTGCAGAACCTCGACTTTCAGCACAGACAGAAACAAAGATGCCCGTGCGGCGGTTTTAAAGCGGTAAGGGAAACCGGTGTTATTGCTCTGAGTCAGGAAGGTTTCAGAGCCGTTTTGCAGGTTAATCTGCAAGGTATTGACGCTGGTCAGGCGCACGTTTCTGACATGGCCTGCAGTGATGGCTTTTAAGAATTCGGTGCCGTTCATGCGCGCTCCAAATTACAGACCCAATTACCTGATTTTTCGTCTAAAATCTGTGGGTTAGCGCACCGGCGCGGCGTCTTGAAACTGGTCTTGCCGCAGATTACGCACAGGCGCTTACATGGTGGTTTTGTGGCCAGATTCGGTTCAGATGTTGCAGAAATGAAAGCCTTCGCTGGACTAACAGGAATTTCTGATAAAGGGAGTCTGAATTCATGAAAATCCAGCTCTGAATTCTGTAATACTGTGAAAATTGGGTGGCGAAAACGGTTTTCGAGGACTCTCAAGCGAACAGGACGCCAGCCGTTTTTTGCGAAAACATTGAAATTTGCGTACAGGCGCCAGTAGATAAAAGAATCGCGTTCACGCTCCTGATGTAGCTCCAGCCACATCGATGCATCTAAACGCTTCAGTTCTTTGACGTCCTGTAAGTCCATACGTAAATCCGATGGTGGAAAAGGTTTATCAGGTTCTCGCATTTTTGCGAGAAGTTGCAGCAATTATTTCTCGCTAGTTTGCGAGAAGTCAATAGAGCTTTAGAAATGAATTACAGTTACGAGCTGATCACAGAGTTAAAAAAGAGGCTGGAACTCAAGAGCGACAACGAGACCAGCAAGGTTTTGCCTAAAGCAACTTCGGGCATAATTTCTGAGATTAAGAGTGGCAAACGAACTTTGACCGAGGAACAGGCGCTGTTTATTTGTGAGCAATGCAATCTGAACGTTGACTGGGTTCTGGTGCACTTGGCTCAAGAGACTGCAAAAAGCCCAGTAGCAAAAAGTGCGTGGGTTCGACTGGGAAAGACGTTGGCGAAAACAGCTAGTGCGTTAGGAATCGTAGGATTTCTGCTGTTTTCGCAGGCTTCAGGGCTTAATCCGCCCCAACGCATCAGAAATATCCCATAATGTATATTATGTTAAATTTGATATTATGCGGGAGCGACCGCATGCCGATGCCCAACTCTGCACAGAGCTTGGCAAACTGCGTTTCTCTTCGAAGATGTTGTCGATATCTGCCGGAACTGCCAGTGTTTTCACTTTATACGCACTTTAAAAGACAGATCTGCCAGACCTTGCACCACCTTGCACCAAGCCAGCTTATGCTGGCTTGATACCAACCTGCAGAATACGGTCCTGCTCATCAATTTGGCGGACGGTCAAAATGAGCTGGTCCAGCTGGACCGAATCGCCCACAACGACACGCCGAAAGAATTTATTGGTGATGTAATCCGACACCGTTTGTGCCGGGTCGAGCTCGCCAAAATCGATGGTATAAAACGCGCCCAGTTCAGCGAGGCTAATTTGGCCATTAAGAACAAACTCCCCGAAAAAGTCCTGTTTGCTCAGTGTCGCTTGCGCTGCGTGGCTGGACAATACTTCATTGAGTTCGAGACTGTCAGCACCTTTAGCCATCACCATCAACGTGTCATTGTCAATGAAGCGAGTACAGTTAGCGGCCTGAACCCACTCACCTTCTCTGAGAACACCGAGGAACTGAACAGATGACGGCACCGGCAACTGACTCCAGTCTGCATCAAGCACTGCAGAATCACTATTTACCTTGTAAGCCAAAACCTGCAGCAGGTCATGGCTTTGCACACCTTCAAGCGGCATCACGTGGTCCGGACCCGGCTCCTTGGGAACTTCAAGTTTTAACCAACGGGCAACAGGTGCGATGGACCAGCCTTGGATCAGCAACGACACAATAACGACGAAAAACGCCACGTTAAAATAAAGCTCTTTATTCGGCACCCCTGCCAGCCAAGGGATTAGCGCCAGAATAATCGGAACCGCGCCTCTGAGCCCTACCCAGCTGATAAAGATCTGGTCACGTCGCGGGAAATGGAACGGCAGCAGACTTAGCACCACTGCAATGGGCCGCGCGACAAAAATCATCACCAGTGCCAGGCCTAATGCAGGCAACAGATAGTCGAGCAGCTCGCTGGGCGTCACCAACAAACCCAACATCAAAAACATGATGATCTGACTAAGCCACGCCAGGCCGTCGTGCATCCGCAGGATATGCTGTACTGGCGCAAGCCTTGCGTTTCCAACCAGAAAACCGGCGATATATACGGCGAGAAAACCACTGCCACCAAATTGGTTCGCCAGACCGTACACGAACAAGGCGTAAGAAACTGCAAATAAGGGAAAAAATGCCGGACTGAGTGGTAGCCGGCGACATAACCAAATCAGCGCGCGACCACCCGCCCAACCAAATAGTGCGCCGATCAGTGCTTGCTGCACAAAGACCAGGATAGTATTCCAGCCAAGAGCGGCATCCCCTGCGGCAACAGCAACCAGTGTGAACGTCAGCATCACAGCCATTGGGTCGTTACTTCCAGACTCAATTTCCAGCGTGGAGGCAACGCGGTCTTTGATATTGAGCCCGGCCGACTGAAAGATCGAGAACACAGCTGCTGCATCGGTTGAACTGAGAATGGCTCCAAGCAGTAATCCCTGCACCAAAGTCAGGTTAAACAACCACATCGCTGCAAGGCCCAATAACAGACAAGTCAACAACACACCGACAGTTGCCAGCATCGCTGACGGGGCCAGAACCACTTTCACGCGATCGGGATGCGTGCGCATCCCGCCGTCAAACAGAATGATCACCAGCGCGATGGAACCTATCAGCAAGGCGGTATCAGGGTTGGAGAAATGAATACCAAGCAGGCCATCCTCGCCAGCCAGCATACCAATAATAAGAAAGACCAACAGCAGAGGCGCACCTAAGCGCGCTGAGATGAGCGTTGCTATGATGCTGACCGAAAACAAAGCGCCGGCCAGTAGTATGTTCAGATTGACTGCATCCAAGCGGGGTTTCCTTATTGACTCGCAGCCAGTTCCTGATAAATCGCCTGCAATGCGGCCAGCGGGTCCGCTGCCTTCGTAATTGGGCGCCCTATCACCATATAATCAACACCGGCCTGCACGGCCTGCGCTGGCGTCATCACCCGTTTCTGATCGTCACTGCCGGCAAAAGCAGGCCTGATGCCCGGTGTGACCAGGCAAAAATCGCGACCGAATTGCTGCTTGAGTTGCCAGGCTTCATGGGCAGAACACACCACCCCATCCAGACCGGCATCTTTGGTCAGACCCGCCAATTTTAGAACTTGCTGTTGCGGACTGAGACTAATGCCAAGTTCAAGCAAATCAGCCTGTTCCATTGAGGTCAGGACGGTTACAGCGATCAATAAGGGTTTGTCTTTGCCCAAAGGTTCCAGCGCTTCACGCGCAGCATTCATCATGCGACTGCCACCACTGGCGTGGACATTCACCATCCAGACACCAAGGTCAGCAGCAGCTTTCACTGCTTTGGCAACAGTGTTGGGGATATCGTGAAATTTTAAGTCAAGAAAAACATCGAAACGGCGCTGTTGCAGTTCGCGGATAAATGCAGGGCCAAAGTGGGTAAACATTTCCTTGCCAACTTTCAGCCGGCACAGACTGGGGTCCAGCTGGCTGACCAGGTCCAACGCCTGTGTCTGATTTTCGTAATCCAGAGCAACAACTACAGGGCTCATATGCATATGGCATTTCCAAATAAAACAACGATGTAAAATGATCAGCGGCCGTCAATGCCGCCCAGTGGCTCTACCGTCTCCCATTGCTGGCAGGACGGGCATAACCAGTATTGTTGGCGGGTTTTAAAACCGCAATTGCGACAACTATACAGGATCTTGGTCTCCAGGTAGTCTCTGACCAGACCATCAACAGACTGCAGCGCATCTCTTTGTTCTGGCTGATTTATTTGCCTGATTTGCAGCAGCCGCTGAAATAAACGGATATTCGGTTGTTGCTGCAGCTTTTCCAGCAACAACTGCTCACCAGCAGCCGGTGAACCGGTGTGCACCAGCCAGTCGGCAAGGAACAACGTTGCGGTGACGTTCTTTTGTTTATGCACCAATTGGCTCAACAACTGATACCATTCGTCCGCGGGCAATTGACATTGCTGCAGCTGCGGCAGTATCTCGGCGGCCCATTGAGGTTTCTGACTCAAGACAGCCTTAAAAGCAACCGCAGCTTCGTCGTATTTGTCATCACGTAATAATTGACGAGCCAATTGCAGCCTGGGGCGAATAGCTTGCGGGTATTGCTGTGACAAAATTCGCAGCGCCATCACATCCAGCGGCTTTTTTTTATCTTCACAACGCATATTGGCCAGTGCAATCCGCAGCGAGCGTGAATCTGTTTTATCAACGGCAACAGCAAACTCGGCGGCTTTATGCCAGTCATGAGTCACCACAAAAATTGCGAATAGTTGCTTGAGCGCCTTCTCCTGCAACGGCTCGGTCTCAACCAGCTTCCGCAGCATCGCCTCAGCACGATCGTACAAACCTGCTGAAAAATAGTCTTTCGCCAGTTCCAGTTGAATATGTTGAGCCTGCACTTTCGGCAGTTTCAATTGATGCAGTTTTTCGTGAATGCGAATGGCCTTATCCCAGTCGCCTTTACGCCGGAACAAATTAGCGAGGGCAAGATAAGTATCAATGGTTGCGGCTTCGATATCCAGCAGTTGCAGTAGCTGCTCTATCGCTTTGTCTTCTTGATCGGTGAGCAGAAAGTTCAGACCAGAAGACAGGTTTTTCGCGACGTTGGCTTTATTCTTTAACTCTTCCTGCCGCAAACTGAAGCGACCAGAAAACCAGCCGTAAGCGGCGGCAACTGGCAACAACAGAAATAGCAGTTCAAGCATAGATTCAGGACTTGCTCAGCGTGCGGCCCAACCAACGTTTGGTACGTAATTTCACCAGGATGGTCATGGAGAGGCTCAGCCCAACGGCAAAGCCCAACAAGAGAAACAGCACGGCAATATCGACAACTCTGAGTTCTGCTTTGGCAACAAAGTAGTTCAATTCAGCCACTTGCTGATTGATTGAACCAAAAAAAAGGCCAATCAGAATGAGCACAGAAAAACTCAGGATAAAGATCAGCTTTCTCAAACTCAACTCCGTTCGCAGTACTGCTCAGCCTTCAGGCTTTGAATCAGGTATTTTCCTTGACGCGATCGCGCAACTCTTTACCTGGTTTAAAATGCGGGACGTATTTACCGTCTAATTCAACTTTGTCACCGGTTTTAGGATTCCGGCCTACCCGTGGCGCTCTGTAGTGCAAAGAGAAGCTACCAAAACCTCTGATCTCAATGCGCTCATTGGATGCAAGGGAACCCGCCATCTGTTCGAGGATTTCTTTAACAGCTGACTCAACATCTTTTACCTGGATATGGGGAAAGTCTGTTGCCAGTTTTTCGATCAATTCAGATTTGGTCATAAGAACTCCGCTTACTTAGTGCAGGGAATGTCGGTTGAGGCACATGCCCCAACCGACCGACTGGCATCAATTACTCAGATTTCTGAGCTGCTTTGAATGCTTCAGCCATTGCGTTACCACCAAAAGCAGAATCGTCCTGCTTGATTGATTCTAACGCTTCTTTCTCTTCAGCTTCGAACTTGGCTTTGATTGACAGGCTGATCACGCGGTTTTTGCGGTCAACACCCATCAGGCGAGCTTCAACTTCTTCACCGACTTTCAGCGCAGTAGTTGCATCTTCGATACGCTCACGAGCGATATCAGAAACGCGAACATAACCTTCTACGCCGCCTTCCAGTTCCACAGTTGCGCCTTTCGCATCAACTGCAGTCACTGTGCCCTTAACGATAGCACCTTTTTTGTTATCAGCAAGATAGCCGTTGAACGGATCTTCGTCTAATTGCTTGATGCCTAAAGAGATACGCTCGCGCTCTGGGTCAACTTGCAGAACAACGGCAGACACTTCGTCGCCTTTCTTGAATTCACGTACGGCGTCTTCGCCAGTTGAATTCCAGCTGATGTCTGACAGGTGAACCAGACCGTCGATGCCGCCGTCCAGACCGATGAAGATACCGAAGTCAGTGATTGACTTGATCTTACCGGAAACGCGGTCACCCTTGTTGAAGCCTTTGGCAAACTCTTCCCATGGGTTAGCTTTGCACTGTTTCAGGCCTAAAGAAATACGACGACGTTCTTCGTCGATTTCCAGAACCATCACTTCCACTGAATCACCTAAGTTAACAACTTTAGATGGGTGGATGTTTTTGTTGGTCCAGTCCATTTCTGAAACGTGTACCAGACCTTCAACGCCTTCTTCGATTTCAACGAAGCAGCCGTAATCTGTCAGGTTGGTTACGCGACCAGTGATGCGAGCACCTTCTGGGTAACGAGAAGCGATAGCTGCCCATGGATCTTCGCCCATCTGTTTCAGACCCAGAGAAACACGTTGCTTCTCGCGGTCGAACTTCAGAACTTTTACTGGGATCTCGTCGCCAACATTGACGATTTCGCTTGGGTGCTTCACGCGTTTCCAAGCCATGTCAGTGATGTGCAGTAAGCCGTCTACGCCACCCAGGTCAACGAATGCACCGTAGTCAGTCAGGTTCTTAACGATACCTTTGACTTCCATGCCTTCTTCCAGGTTTTGCAGCAGAGTATCGCGCTCAGCTGAGCTTTCAGATTCGATAACAGCGCGGCGAGAAACCACAACGTTGTTACGCTTCTGATCTAATTTGATGACTTTGAACTCAAGTTCTTTGTGTTCTAAGTGCAGCGTGTCACGTACTGGACGGACATCGACTAATGAACCAGGCAGGAATGCACGGATACCGTCAACTTCGACAGTGAAACCGCCTTTAACTTTGCCAGTGATAACACCGATAACGGTAGCTTTTTCTTCACAGGCTTTTTCCAGGCGTACCCAGGACTCGTGACGTTTGGCTTTTTCGCGAGACAGTAATGTCTCACCGAAACCATCTTCAACTGCGTCCAGAGCGACGTCGATGATGTCACCAACGTTCACTTCAACTTCGCCAGCCAGGTTTTTGAATTGTTCAACCGGGATCGCAGCTTCAGATTTCAGACCGGCGTCAACCAGTACTACGTCTTTGTGGATTGCTACGATAGTGCCCTTAACGATTGAACCTGGGCGAGTTTCGATAGTCTTGAGGCTTTCCTCAAATAATTGTGCAAAATTTTCAGTCATTTTTCACTGTTTCGGTCAGTTGCTCCACCTTAAATCCGTATTGGGTGGGGTTGCTTAATTTACCGCGAGGCATCCATGTCTGCGGCTGTCCAAAGTACTGTCAGGCCTGGTTCAACTGCTTCTTCATGAAGCTCAGGACTTCTGCCAACACTTGTTCAATAGATTTATCGGTTGAATCGAGCAGGTAAGCGTCGGCAGCTGGTTTCAGCGGTGCCACAGCGCGGTTCATATCGCGCTCGTCTCTTGCCTGAATTTCGCTCAAAAGGTCGCCGATGTTAACATCATGGCCCTGTTGTTTCAACTCCAAATAACGCCGCTGGGCACGTATACCAGCGTCTGCAGTCAGATAGATTTTGACCTGAGCTCCAGGAAACACCACAGTTCCCATATCTCGTCCATCAGCGACTAAACCCGGGGCTTCGCGAAAGGCACGCTGACGACGTAACAACGCTTCACGAACGCGTGGCAACGAGGCAATTTTAGAGGCGACTGCGCCGACTTCTTCGGTACGAATGGTATGGCTGACATTTTCGCCCTCCAGTGTAATACGGGTATTACCTTGTTCGTCGGCGCTGAACTGGACATCCAGATGTGCTGCTAAGGGTTGCAAAGCTTCTTCGTCATCTGCAGAAATATTGTGGTGAATGGCAGCAAGTGCCAGCACCCGGTAAATTGCGCCGCTGTCGAGCAGATGCCACCCCAGTTTTTGCGCAACCAGCCGGCAAATAGTGCCTTTGCCAGAACCGCCTGGGCCGTCAATCGTAATGACCGGGATATTGTGCATGCAGCCTGCCTCCAGTGAACAGATAAAGCTTAAACTGGTTGAACCACTAAAAGGCGGCATTATACAGACAAACAGAACAAAAAGCGCGGTTTTCCTGTGGAAAAACCGCGCCTTAGCGAACAATCAGATTGGTTACGCGTTTTATTTGGCTAAGCGCGCAAACACTTCAAAATACTGAGGAAATGTTTTGCGGGTGCAATCGGGATCTTCGATGGTGACACCACAATCTGCAAACGCCAGCATAGAGAAGCACATCGCCATCCGATGGTCATTGTAGGTGGCAATACTGGCATGCTGAAGCTCCGGGACTGGCGTCACTTTCAGATAATCTTCGCCTTCTTCGACCTGTGCACCCACTTTACGCAGTTCGGTCGCCATCGCATGCAGCCGGTCGGTTTCTTTGACCCGCCAGTTATAGACATTGCGGATCACCGTCTGGCCCTGGGCAAACAACGCGGTCGTCGCAATGGTCATGGCCGCATCGGGAATGGCGTTGTAGTCGCGGTCTATGCCATTCAACTGGTTACGGGTAACCTTAATGTAGTCATCGCCCCATTCAACATCAGCGCCCATGGCCTCCAGCGCATCGGCAAACCGAATATCGCCTTGCACCGCATGCCGGCCAATCCCGGTCACTTTGATACTGCCGCCAATCGCGGCTGCCGCCAGAAAATAACTGGCCGATGACGCGTCGCCTTCCACCAGCCATTTACCGGGCGACTGATACTGCTGACCACCTTTGACGACAAAGCACTGATACTGTTTGTTTTCCACTTCAACACCAAAGCGGCTCATCAGCGCCAGGGTGATGTCAATATAAGGTTTGGAAACCAGTTCACCTTCGATGCGAATTTCGCTGTCAGCGGTCAGCAAAGGCGCAACCATCAACAGTGCAGTCAAAAACTGACTGGAGATAGAGCCATCGACAGTCACCTGGCCACCCTGCAGCGTCTTGCCGCGGATGTGCAGCGGCGGATAACCATCCTGCTGCAGATAACGAATATCAGCGCCCCATTGCCTCAGTGCGTCAACCAGATGGCCAATCGGACGCTCGTACATACGTGGTTCACCGGTTAAAGTCACATCAACGGCGGAAGCGGCCAGTGCAGCAGTCAAAGGCCGCATTGCAGTTCCCGCGTTGCCGAGAAACAGTTCCAGCGGTGCCGGGTGATGAAATAAACCGCCCAAACCGGTTACGCGGCACTGGGATTTGTCTTCCGACAGCTGATACGACACACCAAGCGCTGTCAGCGCATTTTGCATATGTTCGATATCTTCGCTGTGCAGCAGGTTACTGATGTCGGTATCGCCTTTGGCCAGCGCGGCAAGTAACAGGACCCGATTTGAAATACTTTTCGACCCCGGCAAATGTACTTCACCAGCGACACCCTTGATTTTATTGAGCGTTAAAGTCTTCATCAGCCGTTCACCCGCTCGAATTCGCGCATAAAAGTCACCAGTGTCTGTACACCTTCCAGCGGCATGGCGTTGTAGATACTGGCCCGCATACCACCAACCATCCGGTGGCCTTTTAACGCCAACAGGCCTTGCTGCTCAGCGTCGCTGACAAACTTGTCATTCAGCCGCTCGTCGGCGAGGAAGAAAGGCACATTCATCCAGGAACGGTACTGCCGGTCGACATCATTGCGATAGAAATCACTTTGGTCGATATAGCCATACAGCGTCTGTGCTTTTTGCTGATTCAACTGCGCCATCGCAGCCACACCGCCCTGACGCTTCAGCCACTGGAACACCAGGCCCGCCAGATACCAGGCATAAGTCGGTGGCGTGTTAAACATCGAGTCATTTTCTGCGGCCAGCCGGTAATCCATCACGCCCGGAATGTGAGCGCCCACAGGTGGCAACAAATCGTCGCGCACCAGCACCAAGGTTAATCCGGAGGGACCGATATTTTTTTGTGCACCGGCGTAAATGACACCATAACGACTGACATCGATGGGCCGCGACAAAATCGTCGAAGACAAATCAGCCACTAAGGGCACGTCAGTCACAGGAACATCGCTGAA
>CBINNO010000135.1:0-10369 GCA_966252055.1 uncultured Rheinheimera sp.
ATTCAGATTGAAAACCAGGTGTCGGACGAAAAACAATGTGGTCACCAGGACGGTAAAGTCACAGTGCCGCATGCTGATTTCCTGGCGAAAATCAATGCAGTACGTTATGCCTTCCTCGAACTGGGTATCGAAAACGGCATCATAGTGGCGCGCACTGATTCTTTAGGGGCAGGCCTCACCAAACAAATTGCCGTGACCAATGAACCGGGTGACCTGGGCGATTTGTATAACAGTTTCCTCGATGGTGACTACATCCAAAGCGCGGACGACATTCAGAACGGCGATGTGGTGGTCAAAGCCAATGGCAAGTTGCTCAAGCCCAAGCGTTTGCAAAGCGGTTTGTTCCAGTTCAAAGCGGGCTCAGGGGTTGACCGGGTGGTGCTGGACTGTATCACCTCGCTGCAGCATGGCGCTGATTTACTGTGGATTGAAACCGAAAAACCGCATGTCGGCCAAATTGCTGAGATGGTCGATCGCATCCGGGCCGTAGTGCCTAATGCCAAGCTGGTGTACAACAACAGCCCGTCCTTTAATTGGACACTGAATTTCCGCCAGCAGGTGTATGACGCCTGGGCTGCACAGGGCAAAGATGTGTCGGCTTATGATCGCGCCAGGCTGATGAGCGTTGATTACGATGCGACCGAACTGGCGTTGGCGGCTGACGAGCGGATCCGCACCTTCCAGGCCGACGGCGCAAAACGCGCAGGGATCTTCCATCACCTGATCACACTGCCAACCTATCACACGGCCGCTTTGTCGACCGACAATCTGGCCAAAGAATACTTTGGCGAGGCTGCGATGCTGGGTTATGTCAAAGGTGTGCAGCGCCAGGAGATCCGTCAGGGCATTGCCTGCGTGAAGCACCAGAACATGTCGGGTTCTGACATTGGTGACGATCACAAAGAATACTTTGCCGGCGAAGCTGCATTAAAAGCAGCCGGCAAAGACAACACGATGAATCAGTTCTGAGGGGCGCTGATTTATCGCCCGCCGGCGGCCCTGGACAAGCTGCCGGCTATTGCTGAAAACGAGTTTTACGTGGTCGGGTGAATCGACTGTTGGCAGCCATATTGGCTGCCTTTTTTATGTACAGGACGTACGGTACGCCGAAAATGCAGGAGCAATTTTGGCGATTCGCGTCATCCATGGCGCTCACCCAGGCGGCCAACTTTTTGCGTTGTGAAAAATTGCTTGGGCAAATTTCGGCGATGTGCAGAGAAACGCCATTGAGTCGTGAAAGGAAAATAGCCTCTTCTACCCGGTAATACCCGTATAAGGTCTGCAAAATTCCCGCCTGAAAATGAACATCCAAGTCTTTTGCCAGTTCAATGTCTTCCCTTTGCCCAGTTTCACAAATGACGATGTCTGCCCTTTAATCATTCATAAAAGATGAATGATTTATCAATAGTTGCAGGTTTGTTTGAGAAACTCTGACTGTTTATATTTCACTCACTGCCTACGAGTGAGCATTGTGACCTAAGTGGCTCATCGCATGTAGGAGAGTTTTTTAAAACAAGCAGCGCCGTCGACAACAGTAGACGCGAAAGCGAAACCCAACAGAATCAGGAGTTAGATATGAACAGATTTACCAACAAAACAGTGTTAGTGACCGGTGGCAACAGCGGTATTGGCTTGGCTACCGCCATCCAATATGCGCAAGAAGGCGCTCGTGTTGTCATTACGGGCCGTGATCTGGCAACGCTGGAGCAGGCGAAAACCCTGATAGGCGCAAACACCATAGCCCTGCAGAACGATCAAGGTGATATAAAAGCGGCTGGCGAATTAGCCCGCACTTTAACTGAGCAGGGCATTAAACTGGACGCCATTTTCATCAATGCTGGTGTTGCGAAGTTTGCGCCGTTTTCGGATATAGACGAAAACTTGTGGGACCAAACCTTTAACGTCAATGTCAAAGGCGCGTTTTTTACTATACAGGCGCTGACGCCTCTGCTGAATAGCGGTGCTGCCATTGTATTAAACGGCTCTATTAATGCACATATCGGCATGCCTTCTTCTTCAGTTTATGCCGCCAGTAAAGCGGCGCTGATTTCCTTTGCTAAAACCTTGTCGGCAGAACTGCTGCCGCTGGGTGTGCGGGTCAATGTGGTGAGCCCTGGTCCTGTCAGCACACCACTGTATGGCCGTTTGGGCATGGAAACGGCCCAACTGGACCAGATGGCGAAAGCCATTCAGGCACAAATTCCGCTGAACCGGTTTGGGACTTCGGACGAGCTGGCTAAAACCGTGCTGTTTATGTCGTCGTCAGACTCTGCCTTTATTGTCGGCACCGAACTGATCGCCGATGGTGGTATGAGCCAATTGTAATCACAGGTGTCTGTAGAGCAGGCCCTTTTTTTGTCTGTCGAGGGATCTACCCAAATGAATTCATTAATGACTTTATTCCGTCAACTGACGGGCAGAAGACCGAAAATTGTGAGCTCAGTGCTGTTATTGCTGAGTCTGTCGTCGAACGCTTTTGCACAGGAGCCGCAAAGCAAGTTTGCTAAGGCCGGTGGGCAAAAAATCCATTACCTTGTCGCCGGCAAAGGCGATCCGGTGATCCTGTTACATGGCTATACCCAAACCAGCCGGATGTGGATCCCGCTGATGCAGAAGCTGTCCGCTGATCATTTAGTCATAGCGCCGGATTTACGAGGTATTGGTTCAACGTCAATCCCGGATCAGGGTTTTACCAAAGCTGAAATGGCCCGCGATATACATGCCCTGATGCAGAGTCTTGGCCTGCGTCAGGTTAAAGTTGTGGGGCATGACATTGGCTTGATGGTCGCTTATGCCTATGCCGCACAGTATCCGGCTGAAGTACAGAAAATTGCGCTGATGGATGCTTTTTTACCCGGCGTTGGAAATTGGAAGGATGTGTGGTTACTACGCGATTTATGGCACTTTCATTTTTATGGCGCCACCCCACTGGCTTTAGTTGATAAGCGTGAGCGCACCTATTTCGAGCACTTTTGGAATGACTTTGCCGCAGACAAAACTCGTTCTATCTCTGAACAGGACCGACAGTTTTATACAAATGCCTATGCGCAGCCAAACCGTATGAAAGCAGGTTTTGAAGTGTTTCGGGCCTTTGAACAGGACGCTGTCGACTTCGCACAGTTTGCCAAAACACCACTGCAGATGCCGATGTTGGTCCTTACCGGGGAAAAAGCATCTGGTCCGGTGTTGATAGAACAAAGCCGGCTAGTGGCCAAAAATGTTGAGGGTGTCATAGTGCCGAATGCGGGTCATTGGCTGATGGAAGAAGCTGGACCTGTTGTCATGCCTAAGCTGGTTGAGTTTCTGAAATAAGGGACTTTATCTGACAGACGCTGGCTAACTTTATTGTTAAATCATGAGGCCTGCAGCACAGATGCTACGGGCCTTTTTTATGTGAAGAGCTATTTGGTCAGGCTGGTCGTTGATCAATGCCGCCCTGGTGGGGTGATATAGCGCTTTGATTTATTTTTGCTTTCTGTCCCAGTGCGCTGTTCCGGCAAAAGCTTCGACCAGAAAGTCGATCATCATCCTGACTTTGACACTCAAATGCCGTCGGCTTGGGTACATGGCCAGTACATCAATGTCAGGTAATTTATAGTCCGGTAATAGCGGCACCAAAGCGCCGGAAGCTAAATCCGGGCCTATCAGAAAAGTCGGCTGCCAGATAATACCTGAACCACAAAGCGCCATAGCTCTGGCTGTATCGCCATTGTTGGTGTGTACTTTGCCTTTTACTTTCACCTGATGGCTTTTGCCGCTGTTGTCGGTAAACCTCCACTCGTCGCCCGAATAGGCGTAAATGATGCACTCATGGTCTTTTAAATCGTCCGGTGTCTGGGGTGTGCTATGTTGCTGCAAATAAGCGGGGGATGCGCATAACACATTGTGCGAGCTGGCCAGTTTACGGGCGGCGTGATTCACTGAGCCTGCGCGTGAAATTCGGATCACCAAATCGTAGCCTTCTTCCACGATGTCCACGACCCGGTCAACCAGTGAAATATCCAGTTCCAGCTCTGGGTAACGCCGGCTAAACTCAGGCCATAAGGGCGCCAGATGCAAAATACCAAAACTGAGAGGCGCATTGATCCGCAGCCTGCCCCGTGGCTGCATCGCGGCTGAAGACACCAGCGCTTCAGTTTCGGCCACATCTGCCAGTATCGACTTGCAGCGTTCAAACAAGGCTTCGCCACTTTCGGTCAGCGATAACTTACGGGAACTGCGATTCATTAATCTGCAACCTAAATAGGCTTCAAGATCATTGATATAGCGGGTTACGTTGGCGGGCGACGTATCCAGCAGATCGGCTGCTTTATTAAAGCTGCCTTTGCTCACCACCGTCATAAAAATTTCGTACGCTCGTAGCCTGTCCATTCCCGCGCCTTCTATTTGTACGGTTGTTCATGAAAAGTGAATAATACCTTCATATTCGCTGCCTTCATCTACTAAATGCTACTCACTATAGTAGGTCTCAAGCAGGTCAGCTGACCTGATTTCACTTAAATTGAGGCACAGATGATGAAAAAATTAACCGGAAAAGTAGCTATTGTGACAGGCGCAAGTTCAGGTATTGGCCGCGCAACCGCGTTGTTGTTTGCCCGTGAAGGCGCAAAAGTGGTCGTTGGGGCACGCCGTGAAAGCGAACTGGCAAGCTTAGTTGAAGAAATTCAAGCAGAAGGTGGCGAAGCTGTTGCGCTCTCTGGCGATGTGGTGTCGGAAGACTACGCCAAAGCTTTGGTGGCTTTAGCTGTCAGTCAATACGGCCGTTTGGATATCGCTTTTAACAACGCCGGCACTTTGGGTGAAATGGGCGCCAGTACTGAAGTATCGGCTTTGGGTTTTGCGCAAACATTGGAAACCAACCTGACCAGCGCGTTTTTAGGCGCTAAACATCAGCTGCCTGAAATGATTAAACAAGGTGGTGGTTCCATCATTTTTACCTCTACTTTTGTCGGTTATAGCTTTGCATTCCCTGGTGTGGCAGCGTACGCCGCCAGTAAAGCAGGCCTGATTGGTTTAACTCAGGCTTTAGCCTCCGAGTTTGGCCCACACAATGTGCGGGTGAATGCGGTATTACCAGGTGCCGTTGATACACCGATGTACAGAGGCATGAATGACAGTGCTCAATCGCAGGCTTTTATTACTCAGCTGCATGCATTAAAACGGGTCGCAACACCAGAAGAGTTAGCCCGCTCAGTACTTTATCTGGCATCGGACGACTCCTCTTTTGTCACAGGTACTGCTTCCTTAGTCGATGGTGGCGCTTCCATTACCAGAAGCTGAAGCGGCTAATACTGGCAAAAGCCGGTCAGTCTTCTGCCTGTCTGGTTGTATCGAATGGTCGCCACACCAGCGGGCGCTAAAATCCATTTTGCAGATTCAGTAATAACTGACTGAGCCGGACTTTGTGATAGGGCAGTTGACGCTCGGCTTTGCCATCTTTACAAAGCCGCAGCGTCTGCTGCTGAAATTCGACGCTGGCTTTTGGTGTATAAATCTGATTGCCTCTGCGCTCAAAAGGGATGCCTGCCAGTGTCAGGCGTTCGCATAACAAGAGTTTGATCATCCGTTTGTCATACATCTGCATTGCTCCGCTTCACTACTCCGGCGGCCCTTGCGTGGGCCGACGCTGCGCAGTCTATCGGCAGCAGATGACAATAATTTGAAGCGAACGGCAAATTTCCTGTCAGGATGTTCACCGGTGCAAGCAGGCACCGAGGCGGTTGACTGGCATAAAAAAGCCCCGCGTATGCGGGGCCCCGATCATCAGCGGCCTGCGAAAGCGCCGGCACTGGCCAGTACTGAGGCGCATTTCCTTATGCGCTGCCGGCCTGAGTTGCTGATCTTCTACGCGTGGGCTCAGTTGCGGCGGCGGCGCCAGGCAGCGAAGCCCAGCAACGACAGACCCAACACGCATAAACTACCACCAGATGATTTGCTAACTGGTTTTTGTGCTGTGGCGGGCAACTGACAACTGCCGTCATCGCTGTTGGCGGACGGGTTGAAGTTAGTAGCAGCACTGTTGGTACAACCTTTTTCAATGCCATCAGATACCACTGTCAGTTTGAAACTGGTGCTGGCTTTATCCGTTGGATTTTCCACGTCTGTAACCGTCACAGTCACATCGGTGCTGCCATGGAAATTGGCGTCCGGCGTGATGGTCACTTTTGAACCTGAGGTATGACCCGAAACAGTCGCTTTGATGTTTTTACCGCTGACACTGATGGTGTTCACGCTATTCTCTTCGTCGACGTAGTACACCGCGATATCTTTCAGCGCACTGTTCTCGGCAACAGATTGATTGGCGATAGCACCCAGTGTGATATTCCCCGGCGCTTGCAGGCTGTGATTCAGTGCGACATCAGCCATGCCTTCAAACTGCGCAGTGGCGGCAAATTCAATCGCCTGACCTGCGGCATTGGCAGCAACTTCTGCCCATACGGTTACTTCAAACTGAGAAGATTCCGGACCGGCGTAATCCAGACAATAAACCAGACCACTGGCAATTTTCTTGTCGAGATCATTCCATGCCATGTCGTTGCCCATATAGGCGGTCAGAGGGCCGCGGCTGTAGATTGGGCCACGGAAGCCCTGTAAGCCGATAGAACCACGGCCATCCTGGGTGCCAAAATCGATATTGTCGTACGCCATAAACATTTCATATTGACCCTGTTGATGGTTCACATTGACGTTAAAGATCCATTGGAAGTCAAACCGGTCATCCCGTGCGGTATAACTGATGGTTCTATCCGCGGCCTGGACCAGATCACCGTATGAACGGGCGTTATCAAACTCGATCAAGCCCCAACCGGTTTGAGTACTGGCCAGCGTGATGCCTGAACGGTCACTGCCGGAGGTGTCCAGCGGAACGCTCATCATGTCCTGATTCGATGCACCCGGCACGACGCTGGCAGAGCGCCACAGTGGCGAGACCGATTCATACGGGAACGAGTTATAAGGGAACTTCAGATGATAAGGCACAAACAGCGGCTGGCCTTCCCACAGAGAGATCAAACCATTGCCACGGATCTCGACCGCGTTCTGTTTTCCTGTGTTCAGCTGATCGGTGTTGTCGTACAAATGGTAGCTGTCGAAGTATCCATTAAACACTGAACGGATCGGCACCACGACACCATTGCGGTTTTGGATGCTGCCATCTTTACCGCTGACGGCTTTGCCGTTGCTGGCGTATTCAATCGGCGTGAAACCGCTGAACACTGGCTGGAAGCCAAACTCGGCCA
Organism: uncultured Rheinheimera sp.; assembly: GCA_966252055.1. Taxonomy (GTDB): domain Bacteria; phylum Pseudomonadota; class Gammaproteobacteria; order Enterobacterales; family Alteromonadaceae; genus Pararheinheimera. The sequence continues at coordinate 7,239 of CBINNO010000135.1, forward strand.
GATTCACATAGCCACCCGGATTACTGTTACCAAAGTTTGGCGTGCGGCACATCATGTCATCTTGGTTGCTGGTCACTTTGTAGTGTGGCGCCACCTCTGATGTATCCGGCTGCATCCCTTTAATCACCAGTTTATTGCCTGTCAGTTCAATGCTTTTGACGATCTCGTTGTGGGAGCTCAGCACGTCCTGCGGGGTCACTTTTAAGCCGGCCGGCAGGGTCGCGGTGAGCGTAAACTCACGATCGGCACCAGTGTTGTTGGCCAGTACTTCAAAAGTGTAAGGGACCTTGTCGCCACGCTTGGCGGCCGTTTTTGGCACATCAAGGCTGATATCGTCTTTGCCACGCACCAGTTTCAGGCCGACTTTACCGATATTCCCGGCGTTGACGGCTGAGGAGCCAAAATCAACCACTGAGTAGTAGATGTCGTCTTTTTTCATCGCCGGCATCTGCCAGTTCAGCGTCAGATCGACCGGATCTTTGCCATCGCTTTGCGGCACATCGACGCTCATTTCACTGGCTGTGTTGTCCGTCACGACAGTGACCGCATACTTAAAGGTTTCCTCTACACCTTTGTAGAAGTTGTTGGCTGCGGTGCCCTTTTGCGAGTTGTACAGCACCACCCAGTATTGACCAGGCTCCGGATTGTTGATGTTACAGAAGTTGTTGTACATGATGTGATTGGAGACACAGAGGATCTCATCATTCATGTCCGGCAAGCCGTTATCGTTGTAGTCTTTGCCGACATAAACCAGCAGGTTGCCAAGGTCAAAACTCTCTTGCAGCGGCGATTCTGTTTTGCCAATGGTTTCAGCAATCAAACGCTTCGCACCTTGCGGTACAGTGACAAACTCGGTCACGGTCGCTTCGTCCAGCCGCAGGTCTGTGGCAATGCTCAGATCCATGTTGCTGTCCCACGGGAAGTATCTTTCGTCATCTTTTGGCAAAGTGACCGACTTCACGTTGGCTTTCACCGGCTTGAATACCCGGGCGTGCACATCTCCTGCCTGCAGTTCGATGTTTTTGAACACCGCACTGGCCTCATTGCTGTGGGCGACCGCTTCGAACTTAGCCGGCATGTTGTTCATGTCATACTTGAACACCATCGGCCAGTGAGCTTCAGCGCTGGCACCATTTTGCTCGGTAAAGATCAGACTGGAATGCAGTTCGACTTCGGCGTTAGAGAACAGATCCTGGGTATCCATCACCGAGGCTTTGACCACGATCACCTGGGTTTCACCGGCTTTGAGGTTGAACTCTTTTGGCGTAACTTCAATGGTGACACCGTTTTGTTTATTTTGTGAACGTGAATCAAAGTTCCAGTTCACCACGTCGTCATGGCTGACTGACCAGCTGCCATCTTTGGTCGCTTTAACGGTGCGCAGCCAGGTACAGCTGGGTTTACAGCTGAAATTAACCAGCTGCGGTAAATTCAGCCGGTGCACGTCGCCGCCGTTTTTCGGGTCAGCCGCACGGAAATTGGCCGCGGTTTCATGCATGATGAGACCGGCATTGACCGCGTTTTCCACGTTGATACGACCGGTACCCGCCCGGTAGGTGGAAGCCAGCTCCACATCACCGGTCGCCGCATTCAGGCGACGGTATTGCACTTTGTTGTCTGCTGTCATGGTTAGCGCACTTTGCACTTCGCTCGGTGACCAATGCGGTTTGGCCTGATGCAACAACGCCATGGCGCCTGCGACATGCGGAGAGGCCATCGAGGTGCCGCTTAAAAAGGCAAAATCGCCGGTGGTGGCTGAGTCACTGAAAGGTTTCTCGTCGGCGTAGGCGGCGTAAATATCAACCCCTGGAGCAGCCACGGCCGGGATCAAGGCTTCCGGCGTGGAAGGGCTGGGGCCACGGGATGAAAACGGCGCTAACCAGTCGGCATTGTCGGCATTGAGCCGGCGTTCGATCTGGGTCGGCTGAATCGTGATCATCTGGCTCTTGCCATTGTTCGAACGGGTCCAGTCTTCCAGGCCATAGTTGCCGTTATTCACATCGCCAAACCAGTCGCCATAAGTCAGATGCACTGAAGGCAGCGAGTACTTCGCGGTCGACACCACCGGATCGGCAGCGGCGTAGTTATACAAAATGAATCCATCCGCACCGCCAGCCTTGACGTTGTCGGCTTTGAGTGTACGCGCAATACCGGCCGTGTTGGCCAGGCTGTCACGGGCGCAGACCACGATGGCATTGACCGGCTGGTTGTTGGCATCGACCACCGGTTTGCCATCCGGATACTTATCAAAAGTGCCAGGTGCGTAGGCTGCACCACAATAAGCATCTTTGACACCGTTGATGTTGTTGTAGTCGGCTGCGCGCAGCACCACACCTGACAGTTTCTGACTGCTGATTGAACCGCCTTTGAGGCTGCTCCAGCTGGGCATTTTAGTGCCGGCCAGCGAAGGAACTGCGTATTTGAGTTCATTAATGACAGTTTCCACCGCCACTTCGCGGTCGTGGGTGGTGGCTGCCACGTTCATCAACCAAGGCGATGCATGGTCAATGGCGCCAAAAAACTCGGCAGCGCCGTTGGCCTGGCCAGAGTTACCGGCCGCGGCGGCGACCAGAATGCCGGCCTCACGGGCATTTAAAAAAGCCATCTCGACACTGTCGGTCCAAGGATGCGAATCTTGGCCACCAATCGAGAAGTTGATCACATCGACGCCATCTTTAATGGCGTCTTCAATACCGCCAATCAGCGCTTCACCCGGACAGCCGGCCACTTCTTCAGCGGCTGGATAACAAACCTGATAAGAGATGATATTGGCCCGTGGAGCTACACCACTCATCGTTGGGAACAAGCCGGCTTTGATGACTTCACCATCACCAGCTTTACCGGCCTGCGGCACCACAAAGTCAACGTTAGTCAGCGGGTTACCGGCAGCAGTGGAGGCCACGTGGGAGCCGTGGCCCTGATAGTCTTCGCCTACCGCCGGTTTAACCGCACCCAAGGCGCCTGAAGTAAATAAATCAGTGATCACCGGATAGCTGCGCACGCCAATCAGTTTGTCGTTACACAGGTTTTCAAAACCGGTTTTGGCACAGTCGCCAACATATTTGCCACTGCCCCAAGGGTTGGTATGGCTGTAACCGTCGGACGCTTTAGCGGCGAAAGAAGGGTGGTCT
>CBINNO010000136.1:0-10282 GCA_966252055.1 uncultured Rheinheimera sp.
TGCAAGCGCGGGTGTGGCGTATACATATTCATGTTTACCGTCTGGCAACGGTGAATACAGATCAATCGCCAGATGATTCAGTTCAAATTTGCTTTTCGCTTTGCGGGCATTAGGCGCTAACAGCTGCCATAACTGCGCGGCATCCAGTGCCGGTACCTGTTGTTCCTGCTGTACTTCAGGTGCCAGCTGTTCAGCGATTTGATGCAACTGTGGCATGGCGATACCAGCGGCTAACTGGCAGTGCTCATCAACCTGCGGCTGAATTTGCGTGAACCCCACATCAGCCGGCACTGCTTTGCAGTAATTCAGCGCGTCAATGGCCAGCACCTCTGCACTGATTTCTTTTTGGTACGCCTGGCGCAGCCATTGGTAAACCGGCTCTGCTGCCAACACGCCAGCGCGGAAAATCGCGGAGCGGGCTTCCGCTTTGCCAACCAGGGAGTAACGGCTGTTGGCGTTGTTCAGCCGAAGTTCGTCAGCGCTGACATAACGATAGTGGGCAACCTTGGCAATCACGCCCGCCGGGCTGTAACGGGTGGCCAGTGCCAAATCCGTCAGATAATTCGGGCCATAGTAGTCGTCGGCCACCATAAAACCACACCAGCTGTCTGCCGGTAGTAACTGAACAAAAGTCAGCTTGCGCAGCTGTTCCGCCGTCACCAGTACAATGTTGGCCGGTAAATCAGCTGGCAACTGCACGCCGTCGGCGACCAGTAACAGCAAGGTACTGTGCGGATACAACTGTTGCCGGTAACTGTGCAGCACCCGTTGCAGACGTTCTGCGGTGCTGCAGTACGCCATTATCACCAGATGGGGTAGTAAAGACTGTGACGGCGCCAGGCCGGCTTTTGTTGCGATATAGTGCAAACGGTCCTGATACAGATGCTGCTGCATCACTTTGCGTAAGGCTTGCAGCCGCAGCAGTTCCAGCATGTTTTGTTGCTGCAGGCTGGTCAGTCGCTCAACAATCTGCGCGCCGCTGTCCGAATTGAGTACCAGCTCGCCAAACAGCTGGCTGATACCGCGTGCGTAATTACTGACTGTCACTGTATTGCTGGCCAGTAATTCAAACACCCGGCGGGCAAACATCGACTGCGAATGCTTCATCGAATTCAGATTGATAGCGTACTGGTAACCTTTGTAGGCTTTATCAATCTGATGATAAGGCAAGTTGCCAACAATATAATCAGCGTATTGTGGCGGAAACATATAGTTCGGGTCTGACTTGCCATAGTTGCGGTCGTAAATTTCGACGTTGCGAAACTCAGGCAGGTGCGCCAGAAAATCATCCAGGTCACGGGTCCGGTCCGGATAACGCACGTAATAAGCGCCGGCGAAACAAAAAGCATCTTTACGCGGATACTTCTCAATCGGGTTGTTGACCAATGGCTGCGCCGCAAAAGGTAACAAATACACGCGCTCGTGTTGCAAAGCTGCTTTGTAGCGGTGGATGCAGTCCATATCCGTGGTAAACACCAAATCAAACAGCTTGGCGGTGCTGAGGAAAGTTTCAAAGTGGGCCGGATCTTCTTTATTCCAGAAGGCGGTTGGGATCTGGTTCTGCTTACACCATTCGACGATAGCGACCAGTTCCTGGCAGCGATGGCCAATCTTGTTGCCCCAAATCTCATCTTTGCCACGCCAGGCCGATTCAATCAGCAGCAAGTCAGGTTTAAAAGCGGTGAGTTCACGCTGCCAGTAGTCTGGCGTCAGCTGCAGGAAATTCGCTTCGGGCGCGTAAGAGCCAAACGAAAACTCGTCCATCACGCAGGCAACTTTGAGTTCACGCAAGCGGGTGAGCGTGTTTTGCTGCGCCGCTAATGCCAGATAAAGCGGCTGCAAAGCCGCAGGCAATTGTTTGCTCAGGCTATCAGCCGGTCTGTGCAGCGCCATCCCCCGCTTTTCTGCCCGCTGACAGGCCAGCAATGTATCCAACTGGCTGCGGTCATCGGTCTGCCGCGTCAGTAACTGCTCAATTTTTTGCTGCTGCTGCGTGGTTTTTTGTTGCTCCGCTTCAAGCAAAGCCGCCAGTTCTGCTTGTTGCTCCAGTTGGCGTCGGGCGTTTTTCAGATGCTGATGTGTGGTTTTGTATTGTTCGGTGCTTTCACTGAGTGCTTGCCCGGCATCCTGCAACTGTTTTTGCAGCAACTGCTGTTGCTGTTTTGCTTCCAGATAGATGGGCGACAGCAACACATTATTTGCCCTGACTGCCGCCAGTTCTTGCTGAAACTCATGTTGCTGAGTGACCCGCTGCAGCTCTGCACGCAACCGCATCACCTCTTCGCCAGCCTCTTTGAGCAAAGCCTGCAACTCCGCATTAGCTTGTTGCTGCGCTTGCTGCTGCTGTTGCGACCGCTGAAACTGCTGGTCAAGTTCGCTGAGCTGCTCGCGCAACGCAGGTTCAACCTGTTGCGCCTGCTGCTGTGCTAATTCGGCAGCCGCTGCTGCTTGCTGCCATTTCTCAGCTGTTAACTGATATTGCCGCGTCGACGAGACGACCTTTTCGAGTGATGCCTGCAATTCTTTCTTTTGCTCGCTGATCTGCTGCAGTTCGTTGTGCGCATCAGAAGCTTTTTGCTGCCACTGCGTCGTCAATTGCAGCTGTTGATGCGCCACTGCAGTCGCCTCAGCTAACGCCGTCTGTAACTTGTTTTTTTCATCGGCTTGTTGCCGCATCTGCTGTTCCAGCTGTGACAACTCAATGCGCTGCTGCGCTGCCAATTGCGTAAGGTCCTGCAATTGGGTTTTCAGCTGGCTGACGTCCTGTCCGGATTCCGCTGACGGGTCGCGTTGTGGCTGGGTGGCCGACTGAATCTTTGCCTTCAGCTGATCGATGCGCAGACATGCTTCACGATATTTATCATTGGCTTGTGTTAACTTCTGTCGCGTTTCGGTTAGTTGCTGCTGAGCATGATAAAAATCTTTCAGCTGTTTTAACCTGAGGCTTTGGAAGCCATCGTCGACCCGTATCGCTTCTTTTGGTAAAAACAGATGCGTCGGCGTGGCATTAAAAGTGTCCCAGCAGTAATAACCCATCTCCTGCAAAAAGGACCATAGCGGCTGAAATTCGGCAAAGTTCTGCGCTTCGACGTAAAGCAAGGGCCGATCTTTGGCCAGTATCGACACTGCGCCCTTGAGGACATCCAGTTCCATACCCTCGACATCAATTTTGATCAGCGCTACAGGGCCTGGTAATGTCACATCGTCCAGTCTGCTCAGACTGATTTCACCATCACCTATCTCCAGCGATTGCCCACCAAGATTGGCTCGATTGAGCGCTTTAAAATGTGCTTTAACCCCGCTGGTTTGACCTAATCCAATCTGATGCAGGCTAATCTTGTCTTGCAGCTGATTGATTTCGATACTTTGCCCAAGCGCTCGCGTCAGCTGCTGATTGGGTTCAAAAGCGACCACCCGGCAACCGGTCACACTGGCCATGAACAAAGTGTGATTGCCGATATTGGCACCGATATCTACAAAAAGTCCGCCGGCTGGCATCCGACCCGCCATATCCTTTAACATCGCCAGTTCGTAGGGCTGCCGCTCCGTGCGGATCTTTTTCTGTATGTAATCTGTGTCGGCATCCGGCAGGCAGATTTGATAGGTGATTCCCTGGATGCTGATCGGTGTTGCTTCGATAGAGTTCATTCAAAACCTGTAAATCTGGCCTGTTGGCAATAAGGTTAACTTCCGGTTTTTTGCCCGGAATACATACTGTTGTTCTATCCCTCAGACGGTCTTAACTGCTTATTCTGGTACTCAAGCTCCTGACATCGCAGGAAATAATGCTCCAGTTGTTGCTGAGTCTGTCGCAGGCGTTGTTCCAGACTCTGTGGGTTGGGCAACGGAGCCGGCTGACTATCCAGGGTCTGCTGCACAAATTCGGTCAGCGCCTGCGGGCGGGTGATTGGCTTAGTTTTCGGTGCCAGCAGCCGCCCTTCGCTCTGCCCGTACAACAAATAGTGCAACAACGGATTCATGCCGGCGGCGGCTACATCCTGATTGGCTTGCAGGTACAGGACGCAATCGAAGGCAGCAGACGGACTGCGGCCGATTCGCCAGCCTAACGTCAGAAAATGCTGTAACGGGTCGTGGCCGACTAATGCCACATCCGGATAAGTCTGCAGATACCAGCTGGCGTCAAACAACGGGCTGGCAGCGACTAATTCTGAGTGTTCAGCAAGTGGACTCATCTTCCTTCCTCCACCAGTTGCGGACAGGTCAGGCGCTGTTCCTGCCGGCCAAAGCGGACAAAATGGACCAACGGATTCAGGCCGGCACTCACCACATCCGGGTACTGCGCCAGATAAAAGGCCGAATCGAAATCAGGATTTGGCAATCGTCCTTCGAAGCCACCAAATTTCAGATAGTGGCGTAAAGCAGGTATGCCGGTACCAGCAACATCAGGGTACTGATTCAAATACCAGTTCTCGTCAAACAGACCTGTTTGTTCAATCAGTTGCTCATCTTTGCGCAGCTGTGCTTCCGGATCTTTTTTACCGCCGAACAAAGCCGCCAGCGCCCGCCAAGGTGCTGTGATTTTCCAGCTGAATGTGTGACGCATTTGCTGCAGTTGTCGTTTCAGCATATTCAGTTCAGCCTGCAACTTCGCCTGACTGGCGGCGGCCTGCCCTTGTTGCCAGCTCAATAGCTGACTGAGCTGAACCAGCTCGTTGTGGCAACGTTCAAGCTCGGCATCCCGCTGCTGCAGCCCCTCGCGCAGCTGGTCCTGTTGCTGGCGTTGTTCCAGCATTTGCTGCTGCAGCTGTTGCTGATCCTGCTGGCGTTGCAACTCCAGCTGCGCATTGGCCGCTTCCAGTTGGGACGTTTTATCTTCCAGCTGAGCTTTGATGTCCTGCAGTTGCTGCAACCGGCTGACCAGCGCTTGTTGCTCCTGACTGAGCGCTTCCGCTTGTCGTTGCGACTCCTGGTAAAGGCCGGTCAGCGCTGCCAGCTCTTGGAATCTGATTTGCGTGGCCTGTTCCAGTGCTGTTTTTTGCGTGATCAGTTCAGCAATTTGCTGTTCCTGCGCAGTCTTTTGTTGCTCCAGCGCGGATTTTTGCTGCTGCAGTTGCTGCTGCTGAGTTTTCAGCTCCTGCAGTTCCTGCCGCAATGTCACCAGAGCCTGCTCCGTTTGCTCATGCTGCCGCGCGCTGCCCTCTGCCAGCTTGCTGCGTTCCTGCTCTGTCTGACGTACCAGCGCTGCCTGCTCCTGAGCCCGGTTCGCCAAATCCTCTGTCAGAACCTGCAGCTGGCGCTCCAGCTCTTGTTTGTCGGCCTGAGTATTTTGCAGGCTCTGCTGCAGTGATTGCAGCTGTTGCTGTGCAGCTTCAGCCTGCGCGTCGGCTGCTTGTTGCTGGTGCAACGCCTGCTGAGCTTCGGCCTGCGCTGCCGCCAGTTGCTCGATGGCCTGCTGCTGTTGCCTTGCTAAATCCAGCTCAGCCTGTGTCTGTGCCGCGGCAAGTTGCTGGCGCAGTTCGGCGACAGTCTGGGCGGCCTGCGTTTGCGCCTGCAACAATTGCTGGCGTAGTTCTTTTTCGGCATTTTGCTGCTGTTGCTGGTCGGCATTCAGCTGCTCCACATGGGCAAAAAGATGCTCCAGTTCCTGTTTCAGCTCTGTACGCAAGGTCTCCAGCAACTGGATCCGTTGCGTCAGTATCTCCTGCTCGGCCAGACGTTGCTGCTCTGACTGGTTCAGTTGCTGATTCAGCTGGCCCAGCTCCTCGTTCCGGCTGGCCAGCCAGCTTTTGTGTTCCTGCAGTTCTGTCAGCAAGCCGGCGAATCTTTGCTGAGTGTCTGCCAGTTCGCGCCGGGTGTCCTGCAACAAATGCTGGGCATGCAAGGCTTGCTGACGAGCTTCTGTTGCATTAATCGATTCCGAACAGGCTTTACCCAGCCGGCTGAACAGGTTTTGCACCATTTCATAAGTTTTGTCACCCGGGCGGATCTCCATCAGGCGGCCGAACAGTTCAGACGGCTGGCGCTGCCACTGCACCACCAACAACCCCTGCGCCTGCAGGAATTCAAAGTGGCGGCGTTGGCTGATCAGCTTATTCTTCAGTGCTGTCACCGCCGGCGCCGTGTTCTGCTGACTGTGGTGCAGCAGCACCACCGCATTGGCGGACAGCTTCGGCTCCCACAGCTGGAACAGCAGCACCAGGTCGAGCCCGGTGTCGGGCAGGTTCAGGTGCAACACGTCGATGCTGCCGTCGACAAACAAGGCAGGCGCCTGAAAATAGTCGTGATCGATGATGCGGGAGAATTCTTCGTACTGGCTCTGGCTGTATTGTTGCAGCTGTTGCAGTTCAGCGTCCTGCTGGCGCAGGCTCCACTGGTCAATCGCAAAACAACGGGTGTCGGTATTGAGCTTGTCAGCCGCCTGACAGAAGGCAAAATATGAACCACCACGGTCCGCCCCCAATTCAACCAACACTTTGGGCCTGGTACTGTCAATCAGCCAAAATGCAAAAGGCACATGGTCCAGCCAGTCGGACGGACACAAGTACTTGGGCCGCCAGAACATCGCCCGCGACGACAAGCCCGGCAAAGCGCCCAGCGAATCATGCACCAGCTCTTTACCACCGCGGATCACCACCTGAGAGTCCTGCTGTTGTTCTGTCATATTTTCCTGCTACCTGTACTTTCCATCGTCGGCCAGCGGCGTCGCGGGCCTGTTACTGAGAATTCAAAAACACCAAACCGGTATGCGGTGTGGTTTAACAATATTTCGGGCATTCTGCAAAAGTTTTACCCTGCTGGTCTTTGGCAGATAAACGCGGTTGCTTGCCCTGCAACGGCCAGTCGATCGCCAGTTGCGGGTCGTTCCACAGCAATGAGTGTTCATGTTGCGGCGCATAATAATTGGTGCATTTGTACTGGAATTCTGCCTGTTCGCTGGTCACCAGAAAACCATGGGCAAAACCCGGCGGCACCCACAACAGCTGTTTATTCTGTGCGCTGAGCGTCACGCCCAGCCACTGGCCAAAGGTCGCGGAGTGACTGCGTAAATCCACGACCACGTCATACACTTCGCCCAGCGTAACCCGAACCAGTTTACCCTGTGGTTGTTCCAGTTGGTAATGCAGCCCCCGCAGAATGCCGGCACCTGAACTGCTGTGGTTATCCTGCACAAAAGCATGCGGACCACAGTGCTGTTCAAACTCATCCTGGCGAAAGGTTTCGAGAAAAAATCCGCGGTCATCACCAAAGACTTTTGGCGTTAACAGTACAACATCAGGGATAGCGAGTCTTGTGTATTCCATCAGGGTTCCTTGGTCGTCAGGCTAAAGAGAAAACTATGCACACCGGGCACTCATCAGACAGGTTGTTGTCAGCGTCCTTGGCGAAACAGGATTGCTGCAGCTCCGGGACTCAGATAGTAAAAAAACACGCTGGTGCGGGCAAACGGGCTTTGTTGAAAAACCGCTATGAAGAGGGTATTTACTGATAACGGGGAAGACCAATCCAAACAAAACTGACTGTAATCCTTGTCTTCTGAGCGTCCATTGGGGGTGGTATTGTTAATAAAAAGTCAGACCAACACAACCCTTATCAACCCTGCTGGATGCCAATTGGCGGTTTTTAATCAGTTTTTAGTACATCTTCCCGCCGTGATGACGATGCAGACTTAACCCGCTGCGACACTTTCTGCTACTATCGCATTCCTGACGTCAACCAATCATTCAGCCGCGCTGACCCGCGCACAGACCCGCGCACAGAGCAGCACGCTGCGCAGGCCTCCAGGGCTGACCGGCAGTGCCGGCAACAGGACCAGTCATGATCAACCATTTCCGCGTGTTAGGCGTTAAAGCCAGCGCCAGCGAAGATGAAATTAAAAAAGCCTATAAGCGGCTGTCGAATAAGTACCATCCGGACAAACTGCATGGTTTGTCAGATGACGAAAAAGAGGCGGCAGCCGGTCAGCTGCAAGCGGTGAAACAGGCCTATGAGGTGCTGTCAGACCCGAAGCAAAAAGCGGCTTTTATCAAAGAGTTTAATAATGTCATTGTGACAGACCCAACCAGTGCGATGAAAGAACTGTGGGATCAGTTCTATTGAGGACATGATGGCAAAGAAACTAAATATCAATAAAATCAATCAGCTGAAAACTGACGCTTACGAAAATATCGATTCTTACAACGACCCGGACACGCCCAAAGCGTTAGAGCAGTTCACCGGCCAAATCAAAGGCATTTTGCAGGCCGACCCACAGATGCTCGACTCGGTCCCTGAATATCTGCCGGTGGCGCTGTATGGCCGCGTCAAATTCAGCAAAGAAGCCAAGCTGAAATGGGCGCACTGGATCAACACGGCAACTTTGCCGGACTGGGACGACTTTAAAGTCACAGTGGCCTTTAATAATGCCGACCTGCCGCTGGTGAAAACGGTGCGGGCTTATTCAGAACAGCTGTTAATTGAATCCTGCGCCGTGCTTTATCTGCTGGATAAACAAGGCAAAGCGCCGGCCCGCAGCCGCAGCGCCGCCAGTGAAGAACATGACGACGACCTCCATGAAGAGGAAGACGATTATGACAGCGGGCGCGATGAAGCCGACGATGATTACAATGGCCGTGACGACGACGAAGACGGCTACGACGATGCATACGATGAGATCCGCTTTAAAGGAGAAGGTCGCTGATGAATAATCTGATTGAAATTACCGTCGCCGAAATTAAAGAACTGGCCGTGATTGAGCCTAAGCAAGCCAGTAAAAAATTTGAGCTGATCGCCAACGAAATGTCGGACGAGCAGTTAGTCGAAGTGATTGAACAAATTGACATTGTTACGCTGACGCAAATCAACAGCGAACATGACATCTCCTTCCCGTCGATTATTTCTGAGCTGATGACACCGGAAAAAATCCGCGACATCGTGTGCCAGCAGCCGCTGTACTGGGAAGAAAAAATCAAAAACAACGCGGAAGAACTCAAACAGCACACTTTTGATTTTTTAACTTACTTAATCCGCACTCAGGCGACCGAAGAAAAACAAGCCGAAATCATTGAATGTATTGCCGAAGATCCGGCCGGCCTGTTTTATCTGTCCATTCCGTTTATTGAACTGTACCGCGGCGAAGTGATTGAAGATGAAGACTTTTATCAGGACATTCTGCACGAAGAAGAGCAGGACCTGGAAGAAGCAGTCAGCTACACCGAACGCCATCTGAACGAAGAAGTGCACGGCCTGGGTTTTGACGACCCGCGCAGCCTGCTGGCGCTGATCCGCCAGCTGACGCCGCAGGTCGAACAGTCGATTAAAGCACTGGTGCGTAACGAAAATTCCGGCTGGGAAAATATCATCAACAAGTTCGCCACTGAGCTGGTGATGCAGGCCAAAGACAAGAATCAGGCCAGCGACGAATTCGCTGAAGTCGATGATATGTTCAGTTTCCTCGATTAAGGGTCCGCCTGATGCAATTAGTGGTACGCGAGCAAAATGCCGGGCCGTTTTTAAGCCAAGTGCTGCAATATGGCAAAAACAGTGCGCAGCTTTCTGCCGAAGAACTGGCAGGCCTCAAAGCCAAAGCCGCGCTGATGAGCCTGAAGTTTGCCGACAAGTTTTATAACAAATACAAAATGCATCTGCTGGAGCAGGCGGCGCATGACGTCATTGGCGTGGTGAGCCTCGGGCTTTGTGAACTGGCCGGGCAGGACCTCGACAAAGCGCTGCTGCTGCTCAAAAGCGCCGACAGCGTGATGAAACCTTTCCAGAAAGGCTGGAGCATGCTGGTCACGGTCAGCAATAAACCGCACAGCCGCAAATCGCTGTACGGCGATGTCGACGAGCAATTGCTCAATGACATGTCGAGCCCGCCCGACGCCGAAGAGTGGCAAGGCTGGCAGCTGTATCAGGCAGCGCTTTTAGAAGCCAACCGGCGTAACGCCATCGCAGTGCTCAAGCAGCAGTTTTTCCAGCAAAGCCTGGTCGACCCGTTCGAGCACTTTAACCTCGAAGGCATGCTGGCCGAAGTGGTGATTTACCGCGTACTGTTTGGCCCGCACGGCAAAGTAAAACAGGACCTGAAGCAGCGCATCCGCCAGATTGAGCTGCAGCCGCACTGGTTTCAGGCGGATTATCTGGCGCTTCAAACCGAAGCAGCACTGGCCGAACTGCCAGCCGGTATCGCGCAGGCAATTCGCGCTGACATCGGGCAGAACTTCGCGCCGGCTATGCTGAAAACGCTGAATTTTGCAGTGAAATTTCGCGAAAAAGCGCTGGCCAATGCATCGCCTGAACAGCTGGATGCTTTTGAACACAAACAAGGCATGCAAAACCCGCTGCT
>CBINNO010000137.1:0-10255 GCA_966252055.1 uncultured Rheinheimera sp.
CGCACTTTGCACAAAACTTCTGTTTTTACGTTCGTTCGCGTGAAATTTGCTCGAATCGCTTATTTTATCGCAGGTTACCGCTGAAAACAGCAGCAGTGCAGAAACTACAAAGCCAATTCAGCGAGAATTGGCTTTGTTTTAGTACCCAGTGACTCAACGCAGATTGGGCGCCAACCAGCTTTCTGCCTGTTGTTGGCTCCAGCCTTTCTTTAGCGCATATTCTGACAACTGTTCTTCGCCAATTTTACTGACCGCAAAGTATTTGCTGTCAGGATGTGCCAGATACCAACCCGACACCGCAGCGCCTGGCCACATCGCATAACTTTCTGTCAGTTCCATACCGATCTGTGCTGTTGCATCCAGTAACTCAAACAAAGTGCCTTTTTCCGTGTGTTCCGGGCATGCCGGATAGCCAGGTGCCGGACGAATGCCCTGATAGGCTTCGCGAATGAGCTGCTCATTATCAAGTTGTTCCTGTGCAGCATAGCCCCAGTATTCTTTGCGCACTTTCATATGCAGGTACTCAGCCAGTGCTTCAGCCAGACGATCGGCCAAAGCTTTCACCATAATGCTGTTGTAATCGTCATGCGCAGCTGCAAACTCGGCAGCAAATTCATCTGCACCAAAACCGGTACTCACAGCGAATGCACCGATAAAGTCCGCAATACCTGAGCCCACTGGTGCGACAAAATCAGCAAGACAACAGTTGGGAGCCTGATTCCGCAGTTTGACTTGCTGGCGCAGGTTGTACAGCCGGGTTCGCTCCACAGTCCGGCTTTCATCAGTCCAGACAATAATGTCATCGCCATCACTATTGGCAGGAAACAAACCAAACACAGCCCGGCCTGTCACCCGTTTTTCACTGATCATCCGATCCAGCATCGCATTCGCATCCTGATAAACTTTGCGTGCTTCCAGGCCGACTTCAGGATGATTCAAAATAGCGGGGAATTTACCCGACAACTGCCAGGTGAGGAAAAACGGCGTCCAATCGATATAGTCGCGCAGCACCTGCAGGTCAACATCCTGCCAGACATGTACGCCTGGTTGACGCGGTGCCGGCGCGACTTTAGCCAGGTCCAGTACAAACCGGTTGGCACGCGCTTGTGCCAGCGTCAGCATTTCTTCCTGCTTACGACTGCGCTGGTGCTGTTCAATCACCCGCTGATATTCATCGGCTACCCGGGCCAGGTAGTCAGGTTTGTGCTGCGGACTAATCAGCGACTGCACCACCGACACACTGCGCGACGCATTCGCCACATAGACCACACCATGAGCATAATGCGGCGCTATCTTAATTGCCGTATGCGCTTTCGATGTGGTCGCGCCACCTATTAAGAGTGGGATAGTAAAACCCAGCCGGGTCATTTCTTTCGCCACATGCACCATTTCATCGAGCGACGGCGTGATCAGGCCCGACAGACCGATGATATCAACATTCAGCTCTTTCGCTTTTTGCAATAAAGTGGCGCAAGGCACCATCACGCCCAAATCAATCACTTCATAGTTATTGCACTGCAGTACCACACCGACGATATTCTTGCCGATGTCATGCACATCGCCTTTGACGGTGGCCATCAGCACCCGGCCTTGGGAGGTTGCGCCAGTGCCGGCTTTTTCTGCTTCTATATAAGGTTGCAGGTAAGCGACCGCCTTTTTCATCACACGAGCCGACTTCACCACCTGCGGCAGGAACATCTTGCCTTCACCAAACAGGTCGCCGACGACATTCATGCCGTCCATCAACGGGCCTTCGATGACGTGCAGCGGTCGCTCCACACTTAAGCGGGCTTCTTCGGTGTCTGCATCGATAAATTCCGTGATGCCTTTAACTAAGGCGTGCTCCAGTCGCTTGGCAACCGGCCAGCTGCGCCAGGCGTTGTCTTCTTTGACCGCCACTTTGCCTTTGCCACCAAACTGGTCGGCGATTTCCAGCAACCGCTCGGTCGCATCCGGCCGTCGGTTTAAGATCACATCTTCGACCCGCTCGCGTAAAAGCTCTGGAATATCGTCGTACACCGCCAACTGACCGGCATTGACGATCCCCATGTCCATGCCAGCCTGAATGGCATGATATAAAAAGACCGAGTGAATGGCTTCGCGGACCGGGTCGTTACCACGAAACGAAAAGGACACGTTGGATACGCCGCCGGAAATTTTGGCGTGCGGACAACATTGTTTGATTTCGCGGGTGGCTTCAATGAAATCAACGGCATAGTTGTTATGCTCTTCAATCCCTGTCGCCACAGCAAAGATGTTCGGGTCGAAAATAATGTCCTGTGGCGGAAAACCGACCTGCTCAGTCAGAATTTTATAGGCGCGCTGACAAATCTCGACTTTGCGGGCTTTCGTATCGGCCTGACCCACTTCGTCAAACGCCATCACCACCACGGCAGCACCATAACGACGTAACAGCT
Organism: uncultured Rheinheimera sp.; assembly: GCA_966252055.1. Taxonomy (GTDB): domain Bacteria; phylum Pseudomonadota; class Gammaproteobacteria; order Enterobacterales; family Alteromonadaceae; genus Pararheinheimera. The sequence continues at coordinate 2,418 of CBINNO010000137.1, forward strand.
TAGCCTGATGAATAAAAATGGCTTCGCCTTCTTTGAGCGAAATCGAATTCACCACCGGCTTGCCCTGAATGCACTTAAGCGCCGCTTCAATCACTTCCCATTTGGACGAATCGACCATAATAGGCACGCGGGCGATATCGGGTTCGCCAGCCAGCAGGTTCAGAAAACGCACCATCGCCGCTTTGCTGTCAAGCATCGCTTCGTCCATATTGATGTCGATGATTTGTGCGCCGTTTTCGACTTGCTGACGGGCGACATCCAGCGCGGCTTCAAATTTGCCTTCGAGGATCAACTTTTTAAATTTGGCTGAACCTGTGACATTGGTGCGCTCACCAACGTTGATAAATCGGGCTTGTTGCTGCATTACCACTCCAGCGAAAAGGCTTCAAGGCCAGACAAACAAAAGCTATGAGATGCCGTTTTGCTCTGACGCGGTGGCAAATCGGCGACCGCCTGCGCGATAGCCCGAATATGCTCAGGCGTGGTGCCACAACAACCACCGACCACATTAATAAAACCCTGGGCTGCCCAGTCGCGGATCTCTTTGGCCATTTCTGTAGCCGACAAGTCGTACTCACCAAATTCATTGGGTAAACCGGCATTCGGGTGTACAGAGGTGGCGCATTCGGCAAGCCCGGCCATGATCTCGACATAAGGCCGCAACAAATCAGGCCCCAACGCGCAATTCAGGCCAAAACTAACCGGCTCGACATGAGACAGTGAATGATAAAAGGCTTCCGTCGTCTGACCAGACAAAGTGCGGCCAGAAGCATCTGTGATAGTGCCGGAGATCATCACCGGCAGGCGATAGCCAAGTTCATCAAACACCTGCAATACCGCAAAAGCTGCCGCCTTGGCATTTAAGGTATCAAAGATGGTCTCTAACATAATCAGATCGGCGCCACCTTCAATCAGCGCATGCGTCGCTTCACTATAGGCTTCCACTAGCTGATCAAAGCTGACATTGCGATAGCCGGGGTCATTCACGTCCGGCGAAATAGAGGCCGTTCTGTTGGTTGGGCCCAGAATACCAGCAACAAAGCGAGGTTTTGCCGGGTTCTGCGCAGTGAATTCGTCACAAACCTGCCGTGCTAAGCGTGCTGATTCCCGGTTAATCCGTGCCGCCAGATGCGACATGTCATAATCCGCCATCGCGATAGTTGTGGCATTAAAACTGTTGGTTTCCAGAATATCAGCACCGGCTGCCAGATACTGCCGGTGAATATCTTTGATAATGTCGGGCTGTGTCAGCACCAGCAAGTCATTGTTGCCTTTAAGATCTGACGGCCAGTCGGCGAATTCTTGCCCACGATAGTCGGCCTCGCTCAGCCGGAAATTCTGGATCATGGTGCCCATAGCACCGTCCAGGATCAGAATGCGCTCGCGGTTCAGTTGCCTGAACTGTGCGGCCGTGAAACGGGGTTGGCTCATACCGCTCTGTCCTCTCCCACCTGGTTAATATCAAAAGGCGTCGCTTGATACACATAGTAGTTCAGCCAGTTGCTGAACAATAAGAAGGCGTGACTTTGCCACAGCTTTAATGGGCCTTTGGCCGGGTCGTTGTCCCGGTAATAGTTTTCCGGCACTTTCGGCTGCAAACCCGCCGCCAGGTCTCGGCTGTATTCATCGTGCAAAGTGGTTAAGTCATATTCAGGGTGACCCGTGACAAAAATCCGGCTACCGCTGGAATTCTGCAGCAAATACGCCCCTGTCACATCAGCCTCTGCCAGCACATGAATATCTGGATGGGACTGGTACTTCTGTTTGGGGACCTGCGCATAACGGGAGTGTGGCACCAGGAAAGCATCGTCAAAGCCTCGCACCAGCGGACACAAAGGCTGTACCACATTCTGCCAGTACACCCCGGACAGTTTGTCGCCGCGGATCTCGCGTTGCAGCCCGTAGTAATAGTACAAGGCCGCATGCGCCGCCCAGCAGAGAAATAAAGTGGAAGTGACGTGACGGTCGGCCCAGGCCAGAATTTCTGACAACTGTGGCCAATAACTGACGTCCTCGTAATCAACCAGCCCCAGCGGCGCGCCGGTAATAATGAGGCCATCATAGTTTTGCTGCTGTACGTCGGAAAAATAACGATAAAAACAGTTCAGATGGCTTTCCGGGGTATGTTTACTGACATGATTATCCAGCCGCAGTAATTCAACATCGACCTGCAAAGGACTATTCGCCAGCAACCGTAACAATTGAATTTCAGTCGCTACTTTGTTCGGCATCAGGTTCAGGATGGCAATACGTAATGGCCGGATATCTTGTGTCTGTGCCCGGCTTTCAGTCATCACAAACACATTCTCAGCAGATAAGGCTTCGACGGCAGGTAACTGATCGACCACTTTGATAGGCATAAAGACTCCGGCAAATATTGAAGATGCGTCACTGTGCCGAAGCGCTGCCGATTTGTCAACTTCTATACGTTTAGACGTCTATATCTGTTTTGAATTTTGCCGGCAACGGCCCTATGCTGACAGCAAGCCTACCGGATGCTCTGATAATGAAAATACAGCTTCTTTTCTGCTGGCTGCTGCTCACCGCGCCATCTTTTGCCGAACAGCGGTCTGTGGACCCAGTCGAAATACCTGTTTATATTCGTGATGATGTTTACGAAGATTACCTGAAGTTTTTGGCGGGCCGGCCTGTACTGAGCATTACTGACTTCCGGGGAGCCACCATGCGCCGGGATGTTGCCGATATGGTGCTGTTGCAACAGGCGTTGGCGCTGGGTGGTTTTTCCAAACGCTTTTATTACCAGCCAGGTAAATTTAATTTCAGAAACACCAAGATGCTGGAAAAAGGCGACTCTCTGCTGAGTTTTGATACCTATTGGTACAAGGATGCACAAGCGCTCAGCGACAGTGTGTTTATTAGTGAAGCCGTGGTTCGCCGTGGTGAGTATCTCGCCGGCATCTATAGCAGCCCGCAACATCTGACCGTACAACAAATCAAAACGCTCGCGGATCTGCAAAAGTTCAGTGCGGTTTCCACGCCGAAGTGGCAAACCGACTGGCAGACGTTGCAAGCACTGCCACTGGCGAAACTCATCCGGGAAGACGAATGGCTGAGTCAGGCTCGAATGGTGCATATGCGCTGGGTCGATTTTATGCTGATGCCGTTTTTTCATGACGCCGAAGGTATTTATCAGCTTGAACAAATCCGCCTGAAAGTCGTCCCTGGGGTCGCCATCCTGCTCGATGACAGCCGGCACTTCGTGATTAGTAAAAAGCATCCTGAGGGTGAAGCCGCCTTTCAAGCGCTCAATCGCGGACTGCGGCAATTGCGTGACAATGGCCAGATACGCAAACTCTATGAGCAAGCAGGATTTATGTTGCCAGCAGGGTCGGTCAGCATCCTCAATGCGAAGCCCGCCTCGCCACCGGCGTCCCAGTAACAACACTAGCCTGACCGTCGGAAAACTCCCGGTGCCAAAAAAGTGCGAAGTCAAAAAATTGTAAAGTCTGATAACCTTGATTTTTGTGGCTGCTGAAAACAGAAAAGCCCCTCAGGGCTTTTCATGTTGTTTGTAAACCGACACGCTTAGCAGCTCAGACCCGGCGCAGCACAATGCTCTGTGCTGCTATCTGATGTCCTTGTCCTTACTTCAGCATTTTTCGAAACACTGAAGGCTCTGCACTCAGAATTCTTCGTCCAGCTCAGCCGGTTCTGCGCCCAACTCCTCTGCCAGGCCCGCTTGTTGGCCGCCCGCAGTCGGTTGCAGCAACAGCCGACGACGCAGCTCTGCCTCGATTTCCTGCGCAATGGCGGTATTCTCCTGCAGGTACTTCATCGCATTGGCTTTGCCCTGGCCAATCTTATTGCCTTTATAAGCATACCAGGCACCAGCTTTATCAATCAGCTTCTCGGCAACCCCCAGGTCGATCAATTCACCGTCTTTGCTGATCCCCGCCCCGTACTGAATAATAAATTCGGCTTGTCTGAACGGTGGTGCTACTTTGTTTTTCACCACTTTCACGCGGGTTTCGTTACCTACTACTTCTTCACCTTCTTTCACCGAGCCAATGCGGCGAATATCCAGGCGAACAGATGCATAGAACTTCAGCGCATTACCACCGGTTGTGGTTTCCGGGTTGCCGACCATCACGCCGATCTTCATACGGATCTGGTTGATAAAGATACAGAGTGTATTGGAGCGTTTGATGTTACCGGTCAGCTTACGCAGCGCCTGTGACATCAGACGAGCTTGTAAACCTACATGGCTGTCGCCCATATCGCCTTCGATTTCGGCTTTGGGAGTCAGTGCCGCGACCGAGTCGACGATGATGACGTCCACCGCCGCAGAGCGCACCAGCATGTCGCAAATTTCCAGTGCCTGCTCACCGGTATCGGGTTGTGATACCAGCAAATCATCAATTTTTACGCCGAGTTTGCCAGCGTAAATCGGGTCCAGCGCGTGTTCGGCGTCGATGAAGGCACAGGTTTTGCCCATTTTTTGCGCTTCAGCAATCACCTGCAAAGTTAAAGTGGTTTTACCGGAAGATTCAGGACCGTAAATCTCGACAATCCGGCCACAAGGCAGACCACCAATGCCCAGTGCAATGTCCAGACCCAACGACCCTGTCGAAATCGCTTCGATGTCCAGCGCGGTGCTGTCACCGAGTTTCATGATCGAACCTTTACCGAACTGACGTTCAATTTGGCTTAAGGCTGCGCTGAGGGCTTTTTGTTTGTTGTCGTCCATTTGGAACTCCGGAAAAGGTTTCGCCTGAAATGCTGTATGCTCATACAGTAGTTGAATCAGGATCTTCTGTCAACAGCAGAATCATCTGCTCTAAAGCGAACTGTATACTTTGCAGACGGATAGCGCTGCGGTCACCGTGCAGCAGCAATTTCGTGGTGACTACATGACCATTGATGGCAAAACCGAAGCAGACAGTACCGACCGGTTTTTGTGGCGTACCACCGCCAGGACCGGCAATGCCAGAAACCGCCACCGCGCAGCCAGCCTGTGCCGCCAGCAACGCTCCTGAGGCCATTTCGCCGACCGTTTCTTCACTGACAGCGCCAAATTGCAGCAAAGTGGCGCTACGCACCGCCAGCAACTGCTGCTTGGCTTTGTTGCTGTAAGTGACAAAACTGCGATCGAGATAAGCAGAACTGCCCGCCACTGCGGTCAGCGCATAGGCGATACCGCCACCGGTACAGGATTCGGCGGTGGTGATCGTCAGTTTTTTCCGCAATAATAGCTGCCCCAGTTCAAAGGCCAGCGCTTCAATATTCGCCGGAACTGTCATTTGTGTACCATACAGGGAACTCAGAAATTTCATTATGCCGTCAGACAACCTAAGCGGGCAAGCCAACAGCGCCCACACGCCCATGATGCAGCAATACCTGGCGTTAAAAGCCGAAAATCCGGACATTCTGTTGTTTTACCGGATGGGTGATTTCTACGAACTGTTTTATGACGATGCCAAAAAAGCGGCCGCATTGCTGGATATCTCGCTGACCAAACGCGGCCAGTCGGCTGGCCAGCCTATTCCGATGGCTGGCGTGCCTCATCATGCCGTCGAGAACTATCTGGCCCGGCTGGTGCAGCTCGGTGAATCGGTCGCTATCTGCGAGCAGACCGGCGACCCAGCCACCAGCAAAGGCCCGGTTGAACGCAAAGTGGTGCGGGTGGTCACGCCCGGCACTGTCACCGATGAAGCGCTGCTGCAGGAAAGGCAAGACACTTTACTGGCCGCTGTTTACCAGCATAAACAACAGTTTGGTTTTGCTTATCTCGATTTAAGCGGCGGTCGATTTCTGCTGACTGAACTTGCGCACAGCGACGACCTCGCCGCCTTGCTGCAACGACTGAATCCGGCCGAATTGTTGTACTGTGAAGACCAGCCTTTACCGGAACTGGTACTTGGTCGCAAAGGTGCCAGACGCCGGCCCGTGTGGGATTTTGAGCAAAGCAGCGCCGAACGCGCACTTTGCCAGCAATTCGGCACCCGTGACCTGCAAAGCTTTGGTGTACAGGAAGCGAAATTTGGCCTGATGGCGGCCGGTTGTCTGCTGCAATATGTCAAAGACACCCAGCGCAGTGCGCTGCCACACCTGCGCAGCATTGCGCTGGAGCGGCATGACGACCACATTGTGCTGGACGCTGCCACCCGGCGTAACCTCGAACTGACGCAAACCTTAAACGGTCAGTACGCGCATTCGCTGGCTGCGGTACTGGACCAATGTCAGACCGCGATGGGCAGCCGGCTGCTCAAACGCTGGATCCACGCGCCGCTGCGGGATCAGGCCAAAGTGCAGCAACGCCATCAGGCGGTCGCCGAATTACAGCAGTATGACGCCGGGTTACAGCCTTTATTAAAACAAATTGGTGATATCGAACGGATCGTCACGCGGCTGGCTCTTCGCACGGCCCGGCCGCGCGATTTTGCCCGCCTGCGTCAGGCACTTCAGCAGTTGCCGGAGTTATCGCCGCTGCTGAGCACGCTCGAAAGCCCGCGCTTACAGCAACTGGCCAGTGACTGCCAGCCGCAGCCAGAACTGACCGATTTGTTTGAACGGGCCATTATCGACAATCCGCCAGTGCTCATTCGCGATGGCGGCGTCATCGCCGAAGGCTATCACGCAGAGCTGGACCAGTGGAGGGCACTCGCCAAAGGCGCCACCGACTATCTGGAACAGCTGGAGCAGCGCGAAAAAGCCAGAACCGGTATCGCGTCATTAAAGGTGGGCTACAACAAAGTTGCCGGTTTTTACATTGAAACCGGCCGCTCCGCTGCAGACGCCGTACCGGCTGACTATATTCGCCGCCAGACGCTGAAAAACAACGAGCGCTACATTATTCCTGAACTGAAAGAATATGAAGACAAAGTGCTTGGCAGTGAAAGCAAAGCGCTGGCGCTCGAGAAACAGCTTTATGATCAATTGTTTGATTTAGTCGCGCCCAAACTGGCCGACTTGCAGCAACTGGCCATCAGCCTGGCGGAACTCGATGTGCTGACCAATTTTGCCGAACGGGCCAGCCAGCTCAACTATCACCGGCCGCAACTGGTAGAGACGGCGGGTATTCACATCGGGCAAGGCCGCCACCCGGTGGTCGAACAGATGACCCGGGAGCCTTTTATCGCCAACCCGCTTCAACTGACGCCACAGCGTCGCATGTTGGTGGTGACCGGGCCGAATATGGGCGGTAAATCGACTTATATGCGCCAGGCCGCACTGATTGTGCTGATGGCGTATATTGGCAGCTTTGTGCCGGCAGACAGCGCTGTGCTGGGTCCGGTCGACCGCATCTTTACCCGGGTTGGTGCTTCGGATGACCTGGCCTCCGGCCGTTCCACTTTTATGGTCGAGATGACCGAAACGGCGACTATTTTGCATCACGCCACTGCCAACAGCCTGGTGCTGATGGATGAAATTGGCCGCGGCACCAGTACTTACGACGGCTTGTCACTGGCCTGGGCCTGCGCCGATTATCTGGCCAGCAAACTCAAAGCGCTGACCTTGTTCGCCACCCATTATTTTGAACTGACGGAACTGGCCGGCACCTTGCAGGGGGTTGCTAACATTCATCTTGATGCGGTCGAACACGATGAACATATCGTCTTTATGCATCAGGTACAGGAAGGTGCTGCCAGCAAGAGCTATGGCCTGCAGGTCGCCCAGTTGGCCGGTGTGCCTAAGACAGTGATCCAGCAGGCCAAACGGAAGCTGCAGCAACTGGAACAACAGCACAGCCTGCTGCCTGCCAAAGCGGCTGCCACCGAAACGCCGGCGCCCCAACAGCAACAGCTGTTACTGGACCGCGAGCCACATCCGGCCCTGCAGGTGCTGCAACAGCTGGATGTTGATGCGCTGTCTCCGCG
>CBINNO010000138.1:0-10130 GCA_966252055.1 uncultured Rheinheimera sp.
CCGGATTGGTGATTTAGACGAGCTGCTGAGCGGCCAGCGGGTGCAGACCGTTGTCAGAGTCTAGTTCAGTGCCACCTGCTTTGGCCGGCGCAGCGGGAGCGGCCGAGCCCCGGACCACAGTGCTGCAGATTTTATATCAGGACGAATGTCTGGTAGCGGTCAATAAACCAGCGGGCATGCTGGTGCATCGTTCCTTTTTGGATAAACACGAAACCGAATTTGTGCTGCAGACCTTGCGTGATCAGCTCGGCCAACATGTATTTCCGCTGCACCGGCTCGACAGGCCGACGTCCGGCGTTTTGCTGTTTGCTTTATCGGCGGAGATTGCCCGCCTGATGGGAGAGCAGCAGCACCTGTGGCAAAAAACCTACCTGGCGGTGGTACGCGGGCATGTCAAAGAGGCGCTGTTGCTCGATTATCCGCTCAAAGAGCAGCTTGATGCCGTCGCCGACAAAAAAGCCCGGCAGGATAAAGCGCCGCAACAGGCACAGACGGCGCTTTGGCCGCTTGCGCATTTTGTCTTACCTTATCCGGTTGGCCGCTATCCACAGGCGCGTTACAGCCTGCTGGCGCTGCAACCATTGACCGGCCGCAAGCATCAGCTGAGGCGCCACTGTGCCCATTTACTCCATCCGATTGTCGGCGATACCACGCATGGGGATGGCAAACATAATCAGTTGTTTCGCCGTGAGCTGGCTTGCCAGCGTTTGTTGCTGCACGCAGCACTGCTGCGCTTTATACATCCGGTCAGCGGCAAACCCGTCAGTATCGAAGCGCCAGCCCCTGATCTGCTGGCGCTGCTGCAAGGAATGGGCTGGACCGCCGACAGCGCTGGACTGTCGCAGCAGCTGGCGGCGCTGCAGTATCAGCAGTTGCCGCTGCGGCGGGACGCGTTGCCGGATGAGAACCGCAGTGCAGGCCAGGACTGACGGCCGGGCTGGCAGAAACAACAACGGGAGCCAAAGCTCCCGTCGTCAGACTTGCAGATGGCGTTATTCGATACTGCGCAGCAGCGCATTGATACCGACTTTGGCGCGGGTTTGTGCGTCGACCCGTTTGACGATCACGGCCGCGTACAGGCTGTGTGAGCCGTCTTTACTTGGGATGGAACCTGGCACGACGACGGCACCGGCTGGCACACGGCCGTAGCTGATTTCGCCGGTTTCCCGGTCATAGATGCGGGTGGACTGGCTGATATAAACGCCCATCGACAGCACCGCACCTTCTTCAATAATCACGCCTTCGACCACTTCAGAGCGGGCGCCGATAAAACAGTTGTCTTCAATAATGGTTGGATTGGCCTGCAGTGGCTCCAACACACCACCGATACCGACACCGCCGGACAAATGCACGTTTTTACCGATTTGTGCGCAGGAGCCGACCGTGGCCCAGGTGTCGACCATAGTGCCTTCGCCGACATAAGCGCCGATGTTGACATAAGACGGCATCAACACCACATTTTTGCCGATAAAGCTGCCTTTACGCACGGCGGCTGGCGGCACCACCCGCACACCGTCCGCGACAAATTGCTCGTGGCTGTAACCGGCATATTTCATCGGCACTTTGTCAAAAAAGGTGTTTTCGGCGCCTGGCATCACCTGATTGTCGTTGATGCGAAACGACAGCAACACCGCTTTTTTCAGCCACTGGTGGGTGACCCACTCGCCGGCGATTTTTTCGGCGACACGGGCAGCACCGGAGTCGAGCAGGGCGATGGCGTTGTTGACCGCGTCGCGAACCTGCTGGCTGGCTGTGGTTGGGGTGATCGACATGCGGTCTTCAAACGCCTGTTCGATAATGCTTTTTAAATCAGACATGGTGGTTCTTCAGCCTTCTGTAACATCTGTGAGTTGGTCCACCAGGGCGCGGCGCAGTGAAGCCTGTTCGTCGGCTGACAGCGCGTTGTCCTCGCGGGTTGAAATCATAAAAAAGTCTTCGGCCCGCTCGCCGATCGTGGTGATTTTGGCGGCGTGAATATTGATTTCACAGCGGGCAAACACCTGACCTATGGTGGCGAGCAAACCGGGCATATCCAGCGCGGCCAGCTCCACCATAGTCCGGTGTTTGTTTTTGCCCGCTAAAAAAGTCACCTTAGGCGGGACGTGGAATGCTTTAAGTTGTTTATTGATACGGGTTTTGGCAACCGGCATCAGCTCTGGCTGGCTGATGGCAGTTTCCAGCGCCTTTTTGATGCTCTGGATGCGCGAAGCCGAGGTGACCGCTTCACCGCTTTGCTCCAGCACCACAAAGGTGTCCATGGCAAAACCGTCTTTGTTGGTCATGATCTGGGCGTCATAAATACTGACTTTTTTGCCATCAAGCGCCGCCACCATCCGGGCAAACAGCTTGGGCTGGTCGGCTGTATAGACAAACACCTGGGTGCCGCCGCGCATGGCGGTCGGGCTTATCAGTACCAGCGGTTTGCTGAAATCGGCATGGGCGAGCAAATGGCCGGTGTGCCAGGCGATCAGCTTCGGATTGTAGCGGGCGAAATAGTCCGCCTTAAACTTGTGCCACAGTGGCAGCACCTGTTGCTCCACAATGCCACTTTCGCTGAGCAGGCGCAGCGCTTCGAGCTGGTGTTCGCGAATTTGGTCGCGCAGGTCCATCGGCTTTTCAAGACCACGCCGAAAGGCTTTCTGGGTGCCTAAATACAGTTCCCGCAGCAAGGAACCTTTCCAGTCGTTCCACAGATTGTCGTTGGTGGCGCGGATATCGGCCAGCGTCAGGCAATAGAGGTAATTGAGCCGGGTTTCATCACGCACTTTTTCGGCAAACTCGGCGATCACCGCCGGGTCGTGAATATCACGCCGCTGCGCCGTGACTGACATCAGCAGATGTTGCTCGACCAGCCAGACAATCAGTTTGGTATCAAACTCGCTGAGCTTGTGCATTTTGCCAAACTCGCGGGCGTCGATGGAACCAAGCTCGGAATGGTCGCCGCCGCGGCCTTTGGCAATGTCATGGAAAATGCCGGCCAAATACAGCAACTCGGGTTTCTCCAGCCGCCGGACTATGTCGGTACAGAGCGGAAACTCGTTGGCAAATTCAGGTTCTGTATAGCGATGCAGGTTCTTCAGCACCCGGTGGGTGTGCTCATCGACCGTGTAAGCGTGGAACAAATCAAACTGCATCTGGCCAACAATGTTGCGCCAGGCCGGCAGATAAGCGGCCAGAATACCATGGCGGTGCATCAGCGTGATGGCGCGATCCATGCCATGCGGATGGCGGATGATCGCCAGAAACAACTCCCGACAGCCCTGATAATCCTGCAAATCGCCCATCAGACGGCGTCGCACCTGGCGCAGCAGTCGCAGCGTCTCGGAATGGATGCCCTGAATGTGCGGTTGCTCGGCAATATGCCAGAATAGTTTCAGAATGTTTTCACGACGGGCAAATACCGCTTTGTCGCTGGCATAAATCAGATGACCGTGTGCTTCAAAGACTTCGTCCAGCTTTTGCACTTTAAATTTGCTGTGGCTTTTTAAAATGTTGCCTTCAAAGTGCTGCAGCAACATCTCGTTAAGTTCACTGACGCGCTGCACCGTGCGGAAAAACCGCTTCATCATCCGCTCAACCGAGGCTTTGCCGTCGTCGCCAAAACCCAGCCGATTGGCTACTGCCGGCTGATAATCAAACAAAATGCGGTTTTCGTTGCGACCAGCTTCCAGATGCAGCGCAAAGCGCATTTGCCACAGGTAAGCCTCACATTCCATCAGCTCCTGATACTCATCTTCAGTCAGATAGTGATGAGCCACCAGCTCGCGCATCGTGCGGGTGCGGAAATGTTTTTTTGCCACCCAGCCGATGGTCTGAATATCGCGCAGGCCACCCGGATTGGCTTTCAAATTCGGTTCGAGGTTATACGCAGTGCCGTGGTATTGGGCATGGCGGCCTTGTTGTTCGTGCCGTTTGGCCTGAAAAAAGTCTTTGCTTGGCCAGAAGCTGTCTTTGCTGACTTCAAGCTGCAGGGTGTCGAACAGCGGCTGGTTACCGGTCAGAAAACGCATTTCCATCAAATTGGTGGCAATGGTGATGTCGTCACGGCCCAGCGTCAGCGTTTCTTTGATGGTCCGCACGCTGTGACCGACTTCCAGCCGTAAGTCCCACAACACGGTGATAAATTGACCGATTTTGTCCTGCTGCTCCCGGTTTAACCGCGCTTCGGTCAGGATCAGCAGATCAATATCAGAAAAAGGATGCAGCTCGCCGCGGCCATAACCGCCGACGGCAATCAGCGTCAGACTGCGCTGCTCTGCCAGGCCATAGTGTTGCCAGAGCTGTCGGAGCACGTCGTCGATAAAAGCGGCACGCGCTCTGACCAAATGGGCCACAGGCGCTGTGATGGACGCGACTTTCAGCCAGTCAAGAAAGTCGCCAAAATGTTTTTTATAACCGTCGAGGGTAAACTGGCCCGGGACTGTTTTATCAAAGACCATAGCCGTCGTCATGCGCTGTTACCCTGAGCTGACCGCAGGGTCAGCCCTCAGCGGTCAGAATTCTGTCTATTGTGTCATCTGCTCTTAACGTCAGAATTTCACAGCCGGTGTCCGTCACGACAATAGTGTGCTCGAACTGAGCCGATAAACTACGATCTTTCGTTACAACCGTCCAGCCGTCTTTCAGTAATTTGCTGTGACGATCGCCGGCGTTAATCATCGGCTCCACGGTCAGACACATGCCGGTTTTCAGCACTTCGCCAGTACCTGGCCGGCCGTAATGCAGCACTTGTGGGTCTTCATGAAAGACTTCTCCGATGCCATGACCACAATATTCACGTACGACTGAGTAGTTGTGTTTTTCGGCATGCACCTGAATGACATGGCCGATGTCGCCAAGACGGGCGCCGTTTTTGACTTTTTTCAGGCCCAGATACAGGCATTCCTGCGTGACCCGGATCAGTCGTTCAGCCAGAATGCCCGCCTTACCGACCACGAACATTTTTGAGGTGTCGCCATGGAAACCGTCTTTAATGACAGTGATATCAATGTTGATGATGTCACCGTCTTTGAGGATTTTGTCATCGGCCGGAATGCCGTGACAAATCACGTGATTCACCGAAGTACAGATTGATTTTGGAAAGCCGTGGTAATTCAGTGGTGCCGGCACCGCCTGCTGGACGTTGACGATATAGTCGTGGCAGATACGGTCCAGTTCACCGGTGGAGACGCCGGCTTTGACATGAGGCGCTATCATCTCCAGTACTTCGGCGGCGAGGCGACCGGCCACGCGCATTTTTTCGATTTGTTCCGGGGTTTTGATAGGTGCGGCCATCAGGTTTCTCTCTGCTGTGAAAATACACAATTCATTGTCTTTACGGGGCGGCTATGGTATAAAGCGCGCCGCAATTTGGCAAATAAAGCCGGTGAATTTCCTCAAGGAAACGCCAGTCAGCCAACTGCGAAAGCAATCTTAACTTAAACAACACACATACATCGTCACATAAACCGGGGTGCTGAGGCATGCTTCAGTCGGATTTATGGGATGTATGGAGGCCTAACCCCCTTTTAAGGAATTACTCAAATGGCTAAAGTTTCAATGCGCGATATGCTCCAGGCGGGCGTACATTTCGGTCACCAAACCCGTTACTGGAACCCAAAAATGAAGCCTTTCATTTTCGGCGCCCGTAACCGCGTTCATATCATCAATCTGGAAAAAACTGTTCCAATGATTAACGACGCACTGGCTTTCATCCAGTCAGTGGCTGCGAAGAAAGGCAAAATCCTGTTCGTTGGTACCAAACGCGCTGCTTCAGAAGCTATCAAAGAAGCTGCTCTGCAAGCTGACCAGTACTACGTCAATCACCGCTGGTTAGGCGGTATGCTGACTAACTGGAAAACAGTTCGCCAGTCAATCAAACGTCTGAAAGATCTGGAAGCTCAGAGCCAGGACGGTACTTTCGACAAGCTGACCAAAAAAGAAGCTCTGGATCGTACCCGTGAAATGGACAAGCTGGAAAAGAGCCTCGGTGGTATCAAAGATATGGGCGGTCTGCCAGACGCGCTGTTCGTGATCGACGCTGACCATGAACACATCGCCATCAAAGAAGCCAACAACCTGGGTATCCCAGTGGTTTCAGTGGTTGATACCAACTCTGATCCAAAAGGTGTTGATTTCGTGATCCCAGGTAACGATGACGCGATCCGCGCTATCCAGCTGTACCTGAGCGCTGTCAATGCTGCAATCGCAGAAGGCCGTGACAAAAATATCGAAGTTCAGGCTGAAGCCGGCAACTTCGTCGCTGCTGAGTAATCAGCGCGGTGAGGCTGTCACCAGACAGCCTCATTGGCCTTTTATGCTGGACAGGGGCATCGCCCCTGTTTATTCAACTGATTGAAACGAGGAATTCCCCATGGCTGTATCTGCCGGTTTAGTAAAAGAATTACGTGAGCGCACTGGCGCTGGCATGATGGATTGCAAAAAAGCCTTAGAAGAAACTAACGGCGATATCGAAGGCGCAATCGAATTAATGCGCAAAAACGGTCAGGCCAAAGCTGCCAAGAAAGCTGGCCGGATCGCTGCTGAAGGCGTGGTAATGACCCGCGTTGGCAATGGTTATGCTGTGGCTATCGAATTTAACTGTGAAACAGATTTCGTTGCCCGCGACGCCAGCTTCCTGGCTTTCGCCAATGGCGTGGCAGACATCGCTCATGCGAACAAACTGTTCTCAGTTGAAGCGATCAACGCTGCCGATCTGAACGGTGTTTCTGTAGAAGAAGCCCGCGCGACTCTGGTTGCCAAAATCGGTGAGAACATCAACGTACGTCGCATCAACGTGGTTGAAGGTTCTAACATTGGCGCTTACATCCACTCTGGCCGCATTGGCGTGCTGGCAGTGCTGGAAGGCGGTACTGAAGACACTGCTAAAGACGTGGCAATGCACATCGCTGCGAACAACCCGTCTTACCTGACTCCGGCTGACGTACCCGCTGAAGTTGTGGCCAAAGAGCAGGAAATCCAGATCGAAATCGCTGTCAACAGCGGCAAGCCAAAAGAAATCGCTGAGAAGATGGTTGCAGGTCGGATGAGCAAGTTCACCGGTGAAGTGTCACTGACCGGTCAGCCGTTCGTTAAAGATCCAAACATCGTCGTTGCTGACTTCCTGAAACAAGCGGGTGCAAAAGCCGTTTCTTTCGTGCGTCTGGAAGTGGGCGAAGGCATCGAGAAGCAAGAGACTGACTTCGCTGCTGAAGTTGCTGCGCAAATCGCTGCTGCCAAGCAATAATAATTGCTTTATGTTGCTGCAAGGCAACTAAAATAACCGCGACTGGCTTGCCAGCCGCGGTTTTTTTTAAGTGAAAACTGTGGTTTTTCCACAGCAACAAATTTTAACCAACCGGCCATGATGGGGATCTTATGAGCACAAATCCAAAACCAACCTATAGAAGAATCCTGTTAAAACTCAGCGGTGAAGCCCTGATGGGGGATGAAGGCTTTGGTATCGATCCCAAAGTACTGGACCGGATGGCAACCGAAATCAAAGAGCTGGTCGAGCTCGGCATTCAGGTCGGGATCGTGATCGGCGGTGGCAATATTTTCCGTGGCGAGGGCCTTGCCAAAGCCGGTATGAACCGGGTGGTCGGTGACCATATGGGCATGCTGGCCACCGTAATGAACGGCCTGGCGATGCGTGACGCGCTGCACCGCGCTTTTGTCAACGCCCGCCTGATGTCCGCCATTAACTTAAAAGGCGTTTGTGACGACTACAATTGGGCCGAAGCCATCAGCCTGCTGAAATCCGGCCGCGTGGTGATTTTCTCTGCCGGCACCGGCAATCCGTTTTTCACTACCGATTCTGCCGCCTGCCTGCGCGGTATCGAAATTGAAGCCGATGCCGTATTAAAAGCCACCAAAGTTGACGGTGTGTTCTCGGCCGATCCGGTGAAAGACCCGAATGCCACTTTGTACAGCCAACTGACTTATGATGAAGTGCTGGGTAAAGAACTGAAAGTGATGGATCTGGCAGCCTTTACGCTGGCCCGCGACCATAGTTTGCAAATTCGGGTATTCAATATGAACAAACCGGGCGCGCTGAAGCGGGTTGTCATGGGCGAAGCCGAAGGCACAGTGATCGACCACGCGGAAAATTTACAGTAAACTACCGGCACTTTTTGCCAAACCGAATTGATTCGAAGGAACCCCCAAGTGATCAACGATATTCTGAAAGACGCCAAAAGTCGGATGGAAAAAAGCGTCGACGCGCTGAAAACCCAATTATCCAAAATCCGCACCGGTCGTGCGCATCCAAGCCTGCTGGATGGCATTCAGGTCTCTTATTACGGCGTTGATACGCCGCTGCGTCAGTGTGCTAACGTTTCGGTCGACGATGCCCGTACTCTGCTGATTACTGTGTTTGACAAGAGCCTGATCCAGGCCGTTGAAAAAGCCATTCTGAGTTCAGATCTGGGATTAAACCCAGTGACAGCCGGCACTTCGATGCGTATTCCGCTGCCACCGCTGACCGAAGAACGTCGTCGTGACCTGGTCAAAGTGGTGCGTGGTGAAGCCGAAGGCGCCCGTGTCGCTGTGCGGAACATCCGCCGCGACGCCAACGCCGACTTCAAAGCGTTACTGAAAGACAAAGACATCAGTGAAGATGACGAGCGTCGCGCTTCAGATGAAACCCAGAAACTGACCGACCTTTATGTGAAAAAAGTCGATGAAGTACTGGCTGCAAAAGAAAAGGAACTGATGGAAGTCTGATGACTTTCCATGGCTGATGGAAAGCGCCGTCGAACCTCTCACGGCGCTTTTTTGTTGATAATAACCCCATCATTTGCGGATTATTAAACGGATGACGATTTCTGGAACAGGCATGGATCAGATGTTACCCCGGCATGTTGGCATCATCATGGATGGCAACGGTCGTTGGGCTGAAAGGCAAGGCAAACCCCGCGTGTGGGGCCATAAAAAAGGGGTTGATGCGGTACGTCGTGCGGTCAGCTTTTGCCGGCGGCTCCATATTCCATCACTGACCTTGTTTGCATTTAGCAGCGAAAACTGGCGGCGGCCGGAAGATGAAGTCAGTAGCCTGATGGAGCTGTTCATGTTTGTGCTGCAAAAAGAAATCAAGTTGCTGCACCGAAATCAGGTGCGGCTGCGCATTATTGGTGACATTTCCCGCTTCAGTGACAAACTGCAACAAAAAATCGCTGACGCCGAGGCGATGACAGCTGGCAATACCGGCCTGACGCTGAATGTTGCGGCTAACTATGGCGGGCGCTGGGATATCGCCAATGCGGCGCAGCAACTGGCCGCTCAGGTGGCTGCCGGCACTCTGTCAGTGGCCGATGTCACAGAGCAAAATCTGGCCAGACACATTCAGATGCACGACCAACCGGAGCTGGATCTGATGATTCGGACCGGTGGCGACATCCGCATCAGTAACTTTTTACTGTGGCAGGCTGCCTATGCGGAGCTCTGTTTTATTGATACCTTATGGCCTGATTTTGACGATCAGGTGTTTGCTGACGCTATTGCCAGTTTTGTCAGCCGGGAGCGGCGTTTCGGTTGTACCGGCGCTCAGATCCGCGAGCTGGCGTCAGCAACTGGACAAGGATAACAGAATTTGTTTAAACAACGGGTGATCACCGCCCTGGTGCTGGCGCCGCTGGCACTGGCTGCGGTGTTTTATTTGCCGCCTGCCGGCTTTGCGATTTTCCTGGTCAGTGCCTTTACGGTCGCTGCCTGGGAATGGGCTGGTTTTTGTGGCTGGCATCACGCAGCCGGGAAGTCGGCTTTCAGTGCTTTACTGGTTTTGTTGTACAGCGCGGTTTGTCTGGTGACTCCTGCTGCACTGCATTGGCCGGTACAAACCAATTACACAGTGCAGACTTTGCTCTGGCTGGGCGTTATTTGGTGGTTGCTGGCCGTATTGCTGGTGATTAGTTTTCGCAGCTCGCAACAATGGTGGGCTAAAAGTCAGGGCCTCAAGGCGCTGATGGGCGTGTTGACATTACTGCCCAGCTTTACCGCCATTTTACTGGTTCGCCAGGTCAATTATGAACAATCGACTTTTACTGGCGCCTGGCTGATTTGCCTGATGCTGGGGCTGGTCTGGGCCGCTGATATCGGCGGTTATGTGATTGGCAAACCCTTTGGTCGCCATAAGCTGATGCCGGATGTGAGTC
>CBINNO010000139.1:0-10109 GCA_966252055.1 uncultured Rheinheimera sp.
CTGGCCCAATTGCTGACGCAGTTTAACTGGGGTAGTCTGGAACAGGTATATCATCGCGAGCTGCAACAATTTACCTAGAAAAACAACAACTAAGGGAACTAGATGTACAGTATTCATACCTTAGCGCTGCAGGATGTGCGAAAAGCTGAATGGGACCAGTTTGTCCGCTCACAGCCAGATGGCAGTTTTTTTCAGCTGGCCGGTTGGCAGAATGTGCTGTTTAACAGCTTTGGCCACCAACCTTTTTATTTGTATGCGCTTCGCAACGACCAGATCGTTGGCGTACTGCCACTGGCAGAAGTGAATAGCAAACTATTTGGTCATCAGCTCGTTTCTACCCCCTTTTGTGTTTACGGCGGCGCCCTGGGTGAGCCGGCGGTGCGTCGTGCGCTTGAAGCAAAAGCCATTGAGATTGGCCAGCAACTGGGAGTCGCTCACGTCGAGCTGCGTTACAAAGATCCGCAGGATAACGACTGGTTGACCCGCAGCCAGCACGCCACTTTTGGCTGTGAACTGGCAGCTGACGATGCGGCCATTCTGGCGGGTATCAAAAAGAACCAGCGCGCGCTGATCCGCAAAGCGTTACAAACCGAGCTCAGCTGGCAGCTCGACGACAACAGCAACGACTTTTACCAGATTTATTCTGAAAGCCTGCGTAACCTCGGTACTCCGGTATTTGGCAAACAACTGATCGACGAACTGCGCCGGGAGTTTCCACAAGACACCGAAGTGCTGACCATCCGCCATCAGGGCAAGGCGGTCTCGTCAGTGTTTAATTTCTATTATCAGGGCCAGGTACTGCCCTACTACGGCGGCGGTACACCGGCGGCACGTGAGCTGAAAAGCAACGATTTGATGTATTACCAGCTGATGTGCCATGCACGTCGCGATAAAGGCTGTCATTTTTATGATTTTGGCCGCAGCAAGCTCGAATCCGGCGCCTATCACTACAAAAGACATTGGGGCATGCAAGATCAGTTGCTGCATTATCAGTACAAGCTGATTAAAGCCGCAGAACTGTCGAATCTCAGCCCCAACAACCCGAAATATCAGTTGTTTATCCGGATGTGGCAGAAGTTGCCGCTTGCCGTCAGTCGCTGGCTCGGCCCTGTGCTGGCCAAATATCTGGGGTGAAACGGCATGGTCAAACCAAAGCTGTTGTATCTGTGCCACCGTATTCCTTATCCGCCGAATAAAGGCGACAAGATCCGGTCTTTTAACCTGTTAAAGGCGCTGGCGGCCGATTATGAAGTCTATCTGGGCTGTTTTATCGATGACGCCTACGACTATCAGTATATTGATAAGCTGGCAGACTGGTGCGTGGAATATAAATGCCGGCGTCAGCGTAAATCGCTCTCAAAAATCAAAGGCTTGAGTGCTTTTCTTACCGGTAAGCCTATTACGCTGCCTTATTATCATGACTTTGAACTGCAACACTGGGTGCATCAGACCATCGCGCGCGAAAAGATTGATACTGTGATGGTGTTTTCTTCCTCCATGGCGCAGTACGTCGATCATCCTCAGTACAGCAATCTGCATCGCGTGATTGATTTTGTGGATATCGACTCCGACAAATGGCGTCAATATGCCGACAATCAGAGCGGCATCATGAGTTACGTCTATCGGCGTGAAGCGCGGCAGTTGCAACGTGTCGAGCAGCATTATTGTCAGCAATTCAACTTCAGCCTCTTTGTATCACCCGACGAAGCGGCGATGTTCAGACAACTGATGCCTGCGCCGCTTGGCGCAAAGATACAGCCGCTGCTAAATGGCGTGGACACGCAGTTTTTTGACCCGCAAGCGAAGATCCCAGCCGCTGAATATCCGCTTGAACAGCGCTATCTGGTGTTTACCGGCGCTATGGATTATTGGGCGAACGTTGATGCGGTGCTGTGGTTTTGCCGTGAAGTATGGCCTGCGCTGTTGGCGGCACAGCCCGACCTGCATTTTTACATTGTGGGGGGGAATCCGGCCGCAGAAGTTCTGGCATTGCATGGGAAACAACAAATCCGCGTGACTGGCCGGGTCGAAGACATCCGTCCTTACATCCTGCATGCACAGCTGGTCGTCGCCCCGCTTCGCATCGCGCGTGGCATTCAGAATAAAGTGCTCGAAGCGATGGCGCTGAACAAAAAAATTGTCGCCAGCTGTATGGCAATGGAAGGGATTAATGCCCCCTCTTCGCCTTATCTGGCACAAAGTGACGATGCCGCCGGATTTGTCAGCCACTGTCTGACGCTGCTGGCGCAGGATGGTCAGACCGCGACAAATCGCAGCTGGGTGATCGAACACTTCACCTGGCCCGCCACACTGACCCCATTGTCAGGATATCTGCATGCTGCTCAGAACTGATTATCGACAACTGGCTGTTGCCGCCATTTTGTTGGGTTTGTTTTGGGCCGGCGTGTTCTGGCCGACACTGCAAAATATGGAAGCGGTCTGGCGCGGCTCCGACACTTACATGCATTGTTATGTGATCCCGCTGATTTCTGCCTGGTTGTTGTACGACCGCAAAGCGCAGATCCAGGCACAAGCACAGCCAACCATCTGGTTACTGCCGCTGCTTGGCGGCTGTGCGCTGATTTGGCTGGCGGGCTACGCAGCTGACATCAATACACTGACGCATTTTAGTACGGTGATTTGCCTGCAGTTGTTGCTGCTCGGACTGGTGGGCTGGCCGCTTGGTAAACAACTTGGTTTTCCGCTGGCCTACCTGATTTTTATGGTGCCTTTCGGCGACGCGCTGAATTTACCGCTGCAAGACTTAACCGCAGCAGCCAGTGTCACCATGTTGCATTGGGTCGGCGTGCCAGTATTGCGCGAAGGCCTGTATCTGACGACGCCTGTCGGCCAGTTTGAAGTTGCGGAAGCCTGTTCGGGCCTGCGTTTTCTGATTGCATCCATTGCAATAGGCACCTTGTTTTCTTATCTGACCTTTCAGCGCTGGTGGAAACATCTGTTGTTTGTCAGCGGCATTCTGGTGGCGTCCGTGCTCGGCAATTGTTTTCGGGCATTTTTCCTGATTTGGATAGGCGAAATCTCGCAAATGCAGTACGGCTTCGGCGCTGACCATTTTGTCTATGGCTGGTTGTTCTTTGGCCTGGTGATGTTCGGAGCATTCTGGCTGGGCGGCCGCTTTGCTGACCGTGAGCCGGAACCTGCGCCTGCGACCGCGACATTGGATACGACAAGCCGGCGACTGCTCAATCAACCATTCTGGCTGGGAACGCTCGGCATCCTGGCGGTTGTGCTGGTGCTTCGCCAGCAAATCCAGCTGACGGCAGCCCCGGCTCAGCCAGTGGCTTTAGCCGCCCCTGCCGGGTTTGTGGCCATTGATAACAGCGCCTGGCGTCCGGGATTCAAGGATGGTCTGGACAGGGTGCTGGCCAAAGCCAGTGACGGCCGCGAGTTACTCTGGGCCCGTTATGGTCATAAACAGCAGCAAGGTGAACTCATTGCCTGGCAGAACAACCTGTATCATCGTAAATCCTGGACTTTACTGGCCAGCAAGAACCTGCAGTTACAGGGACAAGACTTCAGCTTGTTATCCTTGCGCGGTGAGCAAGGCCAGAGCCTGAGTGTGCTCTATCAATTCCGCATTGGTGATCAGGTCGCCATCGAGCCCCTTCAGGTCAAAATGTATCAGACGCTGGCACTGCTCAAAGGCGAGCAGAGCCTGTCCGAAGTGCGGGCACTGGCGCTGCCGGAACCGGCACGTGAACTGAGTACTGCAGAGCTTGAAGCGGCGGCTGCACTATTGTCAGGTCTGACACCTTGAGTCAGCCTGCCGTGCTCGTCGCCCACTTGATTTATTGTCTGGATACCGGCGGTCTGGAGCGGGTCATGCTGAACTGCATCCGCCAGATGTCCGGCGGCCCATACCGGCATCTGGTGATAAGCCTGACGCACGCCACCGAATTTGCCAGCCAGCTGCCTAAAGACGTTGCGGTTTATTGCCTCGACAAAAAGCCCGGCGCCGATTTGGGCGTTCACCTCAAATTGCTCAGATTGCTGCGCGAATCCAAGCCCGACATCCTGCACAGCTACAATCTGGCGACGCTCGAATATCACCCGGTGGCCTGGCTCGCCGGCGTCAAAGGCCATCTGCATGCCGAACACGGCCGCGATGTGTCAGACCCTCAGGGCCTGAATAAAAAATACCAATGGCTGCGCCGGCTCTTAAGCCCCTTTGTGCAGCAGTTTGTCGCGGTCAGCGACGACCTGGCCAGCTGGCTGAAAACCACAGTACGGCTGCCGGCGCGTAAAGTCAGCCTCATTCATAACGGCATCAATACCAGCCAGTTTGTACCCGGCGACACCAAAGCAGAACCTTTTACTTTTATTCACGTGGCCCGGCTTTCGGCGGTGAAAAACCAGGCGTTGCTGCTGGAAGCGGCGGCTTTGCTACGCCGGCAAACGAGTCAGCCGTGGCAGCTGTGGCTGGTTGGCGATGGCGGCCTACGCCAGCAGCTGAGCGCGCAGCATGAGGCTTTGGGCCTTGGTGAGACAGTGCAGTTTTTAGGCGAGCGCAGTGATATCGCCGCTCTGATGGCACAGGCGCAGGTCTTTGTATTGTCATCCGATGCCGAGGGCATCCCAATGACAGTGCTGGAAGCCATGTCCGCCGGCCTGGCGGTTGTGTCAACATGCGTGGGCGGCTTACCAGAGCTGGTCAGCGCCAGCGAAGGCCAACTGGTGCCGCCGCGGGATGCCAGTGCTCTCAGCACAGCTTTGTTGCACTATTTACAACAACCGGATGCAGCGGCCATTCAAGGCCGCCAGGCCCGGCAAAAAGTTTGCGGCCAGTTCAGTGAACAGGCTATGGTAGCGCAATACGAATCGCTCTACCGTCAATTAACCGACTCGGGATCAGTATGTGTGGCATAGTCGGAATGCTGCGCTTGGCCGGCGCGTCGCCGGTTGACGCGGAGCTGTTGGCAGCAATGAATCAGGCGCAGTTCCACCGTGGGCCTGACGAGGGCGATCAGTATCTGGATGAGCAGGTTGGCCTGGGGCATCGCCGCTTGTCGATTATCGACTTGGCCAGCGGCCAGCAGCCGATGCTGGATGAAAGCGGCCGTTATGTGCTGATTTTTAACGGCGAGATTTACAATTTCCCCGCGCTTCGTGCAGAACTTGAACAACTGGGTCATCAGTTTAAAACCCATTGCGACACTGAAGTCATCCTGCGCGGCCATATCCAGTGGGGCGACGCCTGCACTGAAAAGCTGCAAGGCATGTTCGCTTATGCGTTCTGGGATAAAGCGCAGCAACGCCTGCTGCTGGCGCGTGACCGCCTCGGAATCAAACCGCTGTTTTATACGCTGCACCAGCAGACTTTGTATTTTGCCTCTGAACTGAAGAGCCTCAAATTATTGCCTGGTCTGGATAAAACACTGAATCCAAAAGCCATTGAGCAATATTTTGCGCTTGGTTATGTCGCAGAGCCCGACACCATTTATCAGTCGGTGCATAAGCTCTGCCCTGCCCAGACGCTGGTACTGTCGGCCAATGAGCGCACGCCGACGCTTCGCACTTACTGGCAGCTGAGTTATCGCGAGCAGCGCCAGCTGTCCGATGCCGACTATCAGGCCGAGCTGGTCAGCGAGCTGAACAAAGCGATCCAAAGCCACCTGGTCACTGAAGTACCGCTTGGCTCTTTCTTATCTGGTGGCGTCGACTCAAGCGCCGTGGTCGCGCTGATCGCCGGCATGTCGGATCAGCCAGTGAAAACCTGCTCTATTGGTTTTGATGTCGCCGCTTATGATGAGACCAGCTATGCCAAACAAGTGGCTGAGCGTTATCAGACCTTGCACGACAGCAAAATCGTCAAAGCCGATGATTTTGACCTGATCCCGTCTTTGGCACATTTTTACGACGAGCCTTATGCCGACTCTTCGGCGCTGGCCACTTACCGGGTCTGTGAACTGGCACGCAGCAAAGTGACGGTCTGTATGTCCGGCGATGGCGCCGACGAATTGCTGGCCGGTTACCGGCGTTACAAGTTGCTGATGGCCGAACAGCAGGTGCGCGACCGCGTGCCGCTGAAACTGCGCCAGGCCATTTTCCGCCCGCTTGGCAAATATTATCCCAAGCTCGACTGGGCGCCGCGTGTGTTGCGCGCCAAAACCACCTTCCAGGCGCTGGCGATGGACGTGGTTGAAGGTTATCTGCACGCCGTGTCGCTGCTCAAACCAGAGCAGCGGGATGAACTGTTTTCTGACGCGCTGAAACAACAACTGCAGGGCTACAACACCTTGGCGCTGTTTCGCGAAGTGGCAGCCGATTTTGACGGTCACGACAGCCTGGCTTTGCTGCAGTACATTGATATCCGTACTTATTTGGTCGGCGACATTCTGACCAAGGTCGACCGCGCCAGTATGGCCAACAGCCTCGAAGTGCGGGTGCCTTTTCTGGACCACAAATTTGTCGAGTGGAGCGCCAAAGTGCCGACCGAGCAGAAATTGCGCCACGGCGAAGGCAAATATGTGCTGAAAAAGGCGATGGAGCCTTATCTGCCGGCTGATTTGTTGTATCGGCCGAAAATGGGCTTTCGGGTGCCGCTGTGCGAGTGGTTCCGTGGCCCACTGGCAGCGCAGGTCCGCGAAGCGTTGTTATCGGCGCCGATGCGCCAGTGCGGTTTTTTCCGGCTGGAAACCATTGAGCGCTGGCTCAGCCAGCATCAGAGCGGCCAGCGCGACCACAGCACTGCGCTTTGGACTTTGTTGATGTTTGCTAATTTTTTGCGACAAGCCGATTGAGGGACTGACGACGTGAAGGTTTTACATATTTTTGACCACTCAATCCCGTTGCACAGCGGCTACACCTTTCGCAGCCGCTCCATCCTGAACCAGCAGCGCGCGCTTGGCATTGAAACCTGTCATGTCACCAGTCCAAAACATGGCAACAAAGAGGCCAGCATTGAACAGGTCGACGGCCTGACGTTTTACCGCTCGGCGCAACCAACCGGCATTGCGACCCATATTCCGGGGCTGAATCAACTGGCGCTGGTGAAACCCTTAACTGAGCGGATTTTACAGGTCATTGACGCTGAAAAACCGGATATTCTGCACGCCCATTCACCGGCACTGAATGGGCTGGCGGCGCTGTCGGCCGGCCGCAAAGCGGGTTTGCCAGTGGTCTATGAAATTCGCGCTTTTTGGGAAGATGCCGCGGTTGATCATGGCACCTGCAAAGAAGGCGATCTGCGTTACCAGCTGACCCGTGCGCTGGAAAACCATGTGGTCAAACGCGCAGACGCCGTCACTACTATTTGTGAAGGGCTGCGCGGGGATTTGATCCGGCGCGGTTTTTCCGCCGACAAATTCACGGTCATTCCCAATGCGGTCAATGTGGAGCAGTTTCAGCTCTGTGGTCCTAAGGACGAGACGCTCGAAGCCGAACTCGGCCTGACTGGCTGTCAGGTATTAGGCTTTTTGGGTTCTTTTTATGCGTATGAAGGGCTGGATCTGGCGGTCGAAGCGTTGGCAGCTATTCATCAGCAGGCCCCGCAGCTGCGGCTGTTGCTGGTTGGCGGCGGCCCGCAGGAACAACAATTGAAGCAGCAGGTCGCCACACTGGGACTGACTGACAAAGTGATTTTCACCGGCCGGGTGCCGCATCAGCAGGTCGACCGGTATTACAGCCTGGTGGATTTACTGGTTTATCCGCGTAAATCGATGCGACTGACCGATTTAGTCACGCCGCTTAAACCGCTTGAAGCCATGGCGCAAGGCAAACTGGTGCTGGCCTCGGATGTCGGCGGCCACAAAGAGCTGATCCGCGATGGTGAAAATGGTTATTTATTTGCCGCCGACCATGTCGGGGCGCTGGCCGACAAAATCCTGACGTTGCTGGCCAACCGCGAGCAGTGGCCACAAGTGCTGTCACAAGGCCGCCAGTATGTTGAGCATGTGCGCAACTGGGGCGTCAGTGTCGGTCATTATCTGCCGCTGTATCAGCAACTGCTGGAGCGCCGCTGATGCTGCGCCGCGTCACCATCGTCGGGCCTTTGCCACCACCAGCCGGCGGGATGGCGAACCAGACTGCCAAGCTCGCTGAACTGCTGCGCTCGGAAGGCCTGCAGGTCGATGTGATCCAAATCAACCCGCCGTACAGCCCGGCCTGGGTCGGTCAACTGCCGGTGCTGCGCGCAGGCATAAGGTTGCTGCAATATCTGAGTACGCTGAAGCGCAGGCTCAGCCCCGACGTGCAACTGGTGCATATGATGGCCAACTCCGGCTGGTCCTGGCATTTGTTTTCGGCGCCAGCGATTTGGATGGCACGCCGTAAAGGTATTCCGGTGGTGCTGAATTACCGGGGCGGTTATGCCGAAAGTTTTTTCGCTAAATCCTGGCGTTCGGTTGAGCGGTCTTTACGCCACTGTGCAGTGATTGTGGTGCCAAGCACCTTTTTGCAACAGGTGTTTGCCCGCTTTGGCAAAGACAGCGTGATAATCCAAAACGTGCTGGACACTGCCCTGTTCAGTCCAAATCACCGGCCACTGAGCGACACACCACCGCAAGCGCCCCATCTGGTGGTGACCCGCAACCTTGAAGCCATTTATGACGTGGCGACTTGCATCCACGCTTTTGCCATAGTGCAGCAGCAGTATCCGGCGGCGCGGCTCAGTATCGCGGGTACTGGCCCACAGCGGGCTATGCTGGAACAGCTGGTCGCCGATCTGAAGTTGCAACAGGTGACTTTTGTCGGCCGCATCACGCCGGCGCAAATGGCAGCGCTGTATCAGGATGCCGACCTGATGCTCAATGGCAGTCTGGTCGACAATACGCCCAACTCGCTGATTGAAGCGATGGCAAGTGGCGTCCCCATCGTCTCGACCAACAGTGGTGGCATTCCGCAACTGGTCAGCCACCATGTGGATGCTTTGCTGGTGGAGCCACAACAACCTGATCACATGGCGGCCGCTGCCATCCGGCTGCTGCAAGACCCCCTGCTACGCAGTCAACTGATTGCCGCAGGCCTGAACAACGCCAGCCGCTTCAGTTGGCCGCAAGTCTGGGCTTTACTGAAAGACCAGTATCAGCAGGTGCTGCAACGGAGAGCCTCATGACGACATCCCTGTATACCCGGCTGGTCAGCGGTTTGTTGTTCCCGCTGCATGAAAAACTGAAAAAACACCGCACCGTCGCTGTGTTTAAAGCGCTGGAACAAAGCCAGTGGCAAAGCCCGGCCGACATTGTCGCGAAACGGGATGCCAGACTGCGCAAATTTATCCAGGACGCGGTAAGCCAGGTGCCCTACTACCGCGACCTGTTTGCCAGCCTTGGCCTCAGTGCGACAGACATCCAAAGCGCGGCCGATCTGGCGAAGCTGCCACTGCTGGACAAAGCGGCCATCCGGGCCAATTTTGATGCGCTGCGCCATCCGGCAGCCAGCCAGGTGCGGCCATTCACCACCGGCGGTTCCAGTGGCACCCCACTGACTTTTTTGCTCGGCAATGAGCGGATTAGCCATGATGTCGCCGAAAAATGGCGCGCCACCCGCTGGTGGGACGTCGATATCGGCGACAAAGAAATCGTCGCCTGGGGCTCACCGATTGAGCTGACCAAACAGGACAAAATCAAAATCTGGCGCGACAAGCTGTTTCGCTCCACCTTAATTCCGGCTTTTGACCTGACCGAGGCCAAACTGCTGAGTTTTATTGCCGAGATCCGGCAGATAAGGCCCGCCATGCTGTTTGGTTATCCGTCGGTGTTTCATCTGATTGCCAAAACCGCCCAACAACATCAGATTGATGTCAGCCAGCTTGGCATCAAAGTGGTCTTTGTCACCTCAGAGCGGCTTTATCCTTATCAGCGTGAACTGATAGAGCAAGTGTTTAAGGCGCCGGTAGCCAACGGTTATGGTGGCCGCGATGCCGGCTTTATCGCGCATCAGTGTCCGGCCGGCAGCATGCATATCAGTGCCGAAGATATTGTGGTCGAGATCATTGACCGCGATGGCCAGCCACTGCCACCCGGTCAAAGCGGCGAAATCGTGGTAACCCACCTGGCGACCGGCGATTTTCCGTTTATCCGTTACCGCACCGGCGACATTGCCACGCTGTCGGCACAAAGCTGCAGCTGCGGCCGCGGCCTGCCGGTGCT
>CBINNO010000140.1:0-10042 GCA_966252055.1 uncultured Rheinheimera sp.
TGGATATCTGGCTGGGTAACTGGAAAGTAAAACAGCTGGTCAGCCGCCGCTCTGCTGGTGCTGTGTTGTCCACTAAAGAACAAGCGCTGATCCATTTTTACCACCGCGGATTCACCTGGTTCGCTATCGCCTTGCTGCCACCAACAGTGCTGCTGATTATGTGGCTGGCGGTTTCTAAACGGGGGTTGTGGTAGGGCGTTCAATACCGCTACCACTAACTGGGTTCTGTCCCACGCCCCGCAACAAATCTCAGCGGCTCGAGAGTAGAGAGCAACATTTTAATGTGTGTCGACATTACTCTCGGGCACGGTGCAAGACCTGACCCTGTGTTTCTGCTGGGGGGCCGCGGCTTGGCCGACGATGTGGCAGAACGCTTCGCTTACGCCAGCCTGGCCGTTTTTATCGTGCCGCTGATCCCGCATTGTATGCTGACCGTTGGCGGTTATTTTTTGCTGCGTTGGCTGGTCAGTTAACCTGACACGCCGCTTTGCCAGACGCTCGGCGGCCGTGCCATCACCGAATTTAACTACCGCTACGCCTCAGACAACAAAGCGCATATGTTTGTTGGCATCAAACTTCGAAACGGCGCCCAGGAACTGGCACAAGTGACCCAGGCGCTGACGGACGTCGGATATTTATTGTTCAACAATTTGAATCAATTTCTCTTGGCTGGCTTTGCGTAGTATTGGGCTTTCCCCTCTACGTTTTTCTCCTATTATGCAAATATGTTTAGTCGCTCTAGTGACCGCAACATACATTTTGTTATGAGCAATATAGTTCTGGAACAATACACTCGCAGCATTATTTGTTTTGTCTTCTCTTGGCATTCGGCCTCGGTCAACACCAACCAATACTACTGCATCAAATTCAAGTCCGCCAACATAGTCAGCGAGGGCTAAAATGTAGTCATTCTTGCTTCTAGCTCGCTCAATCAATGAAATATCACCTCGTTCTTCTAGGTAGCTTACTGGTTTGTTTGATTGCTGAAACTCATTTCTAGCTTCTCCGAAAAGGATTCGGTCAAAATAAATAATTACTACTCTATGGCGGTGACAGTCAATTAAACTTCTCGCAGCCTCTGCGATGTCAAGGGCCGAGCTGTGAATGTGGTCTTCTTGAATATCTAAGAGGTAGTATTGTGGGATATAATTATTTAACTCTGATTGCATATCCGTTGAGTAGGCAAGGGGATCTTTAAAATTAGTGAATAGTGTTGCGCCAGAGCTAGTTATTGAAGATGCTAGCTTTGTAATGCTTTCCGAGCATCTGAAAACTGCTGTGAGATTAGTAATCTCCTCTGAATCTTCAAAATCGCTGATATTTAAGTACTCTAGCACTGAGTTGTCCTTCCAGGAAACGTCACCAATAGCTTGTGTTGCATCAACAGCAAATGATATTGGAGCTTTTTTTGCATCTTTGGTTAGGAAATGAATCAAGCAGAGTTCATTGAAATTTAAAAGGTGCAATTCATCTATCAGAATTAAATCATAACCTTCATGCAATCTTCTTCGCTTCCAAATAGGAGAGTCTAGCTTTCCCATGGCAGAAAGCGATATATCATCGGGATCAAACTGTCCCAACATATCGAGTTTTTGTTGGTATTCCTCAAAAAGGCTGAATATGAAATATTTGTCGTTATCTTGCTCAATAGGCAGGCCATACTTGAGTGATTCTGTCTTTATATATGTTTCTCTGATGCTGCTGCATCGACCTTTAATTACAACGCCAAACTCATGAATCAAAGATTCTGCTATTGCAAGAGAGTCTTCTTCGGTGAAGAAGGAAAAGAGCCTTTCAGATAAGAAGCTTTTTTGATTGGCTATGTAGGCTTTTTTCTGCTCAACTATTTCCATGACATAAAGTAGTTGGCTTTGTTTTGCTTCATAATTGTCTTCGTCGATTAGTTCAGAAGAGCTAATGTCTTTTGTTAATAGCTCCAAACATACCTGCTGCGTTGTACGAACCTGAACAGAATCTAGAATTGTTTTTCCTGAGATTCCCGACGTAGATGCGCTAACTTTCAGAAAATACTCTACTGTATTCCTTACAGATGTGCTAGGTACTAAAAATAGTAGTCTAATAGAGCCATCCGTCTCTTCAAAAGCTCGAACAGCTTTCAAAACAAGGCAGATTGTTTTTCCTGAACCTGCTGGACCATTTATACGTGCCGGATGATTCCAATCAGAATATACGAAACTTTTCTGTTTATCAGAGAGTAAATCTATAGGGTTGGGACGTCCAAGTAAGTTAGTTGTGTTAATTAGATCGTTTTCACCTAGGTTTATAGCATTGTATAGTTCGTTATCGGGGTTTTTCGTTTTTTTTATTCTGTTTTCGTTAAATGTTTCTACAGAGAAGATGGCATCTAATGATTTTCTAAGATTTGTTGTTTCACATTCTTCTTTGTTTCCGGCGCCGAGACTTCTGCCAAACTTATATGCGAGGATGTGTTTGCCTTTATATTTATTTATTTTGTTTGATTTGTTTTTGAATGGCGCTAATTCAGTTACTATTCTGTGGCTTGAAGAGAATGGAAAGATTATCCCTTTTGTTGATTCTAGGGGGATTATCTCTGATGGGCTGTGCCCAAGATTCTCCCAATACTTCATGCAGAATCTAAGTAGCTTTTGAAGGCATGCTATCTTTAGGTTGTCATTTACTTCATCAAATGAAAGGGTTTTGAAGTCTAATGTTAGGGAGTTTCTTTCATTTTCGTAGTGGTCATTTTCCGTCGATATTATAACGCCTTTTCCAACTTCCTTCATTATTAAGCTGGTGTTTTCAGTTGGCGCTTGTGGCATTTGCCCCTTTGCTAGATCTAGAATTAACTTGGATTCTTCGTAGTCTAAACTTTGGAGTTTTCTTGACGAGATTATTTCTTGGGCAGCCGATTGTGTTAGACCGATGAATTCAAGCATTTGCAAATTGCTCCTGTATTATTCTTTTGTACTCAGAGTCAACATCATCAGTGCCGATTCTGCTGTAGTATAGTGAAAATTTTTGCAAAAGATGTTCAATGTATGGCGATTTTAGTACTGAAATGTAGCTGTATAAAAACTCTTGGTCCCACTTTTTGAAAATATTTGAGTTATTAACTAGTTCTTTGGTGAGTCCTTTTCGAATACCGTCAGCCATATGAAACGGAATTGATATTGGATTTGTTAAGTCTATTATGTACGCATCGAATATCTTATCTGTGTGGACTTGCTCTATGAAGTATATTGAGTTTTCAGTGTTGTTCATTATCGAGCTTATTAGTTGCTCCCTTTCTTTTTTTAATGAAGGTATTTCAGTAGAGAATCTGTTGTTTTTGTATGCCTCAATCAATATTGACAGTTCTTTTTTTATTTTTTTATCGGTTATTTGGGGTGTGAGGCTGTCTGTTGGGTATATATCAATTACTTCTTCTGCGATACCCATTTTATTAAAGTGTTTTATTATGTTTTGTTTTAGTGATTTCTTGGATCTTCTCAATATTATATCTTCGCCAAATTGACTTAACCAGTCTCTCATACTGTAAATTGGTAGGAATAATATGTTTCTGGCTTTGGAGTTTGCGATGTCGCAACGGGCTGTTATTATTATCCCATAGCCGCTAATGTCATCGCTGATCTGAATTCCATCAAATATACTACCTTGAGTAAAGTGTCGACGATCCGGTAGTTCAATGATTTCTCTCATGTAGTCTCCCTCAAAATATCATTTAATTATATGTCTATGATGCCGCTGATTGATATTGGCACTTCAATATTTGGCAAGTGCAGGACTCATCAGTCTGAACAAGTCCAAAAAAGTGGATTGCTTTAATCAGCCTGTCCGGTATTAACAAATGCGGATTTTTCGAAGACAATGGGGTCAGGTCTCGTGCCCGTTATGTTTATTTCGTTACTACTGACCTTACTATTACTACGTATTCGACCCGCACTGCTATATTTCCAAAATATATGCGATTTCGCTAAACCTCAGAACTATTATTTTGCTTCACTTCGAAGAAAAGTCTTTATTTCTTCTGATGTAAAATTATTACCTTTCCACCTTGCTGCCCAACGTTTTGTTTTTCTTTTACAGAGCCGGCGGGTGTGGGCGGTTGTTTCGGGCCAGGGACCATAGGCACGGAAATCGGCAGGTTTTACTGGCGTGCCGTATGTGTGCAGCGAAATGCACTGCTGGTTTTTATTGCGTCTGATAAGCCATCGTTTCATTTGTGCGCTCTGCCTTACGTCGGAATTTCGATACTAGCCAACTGTCACTTTCACCAATTCCCGAAAAAACCGAATCGCTTTATCCAGCTCATCGCGTTTTACCAAATGCGGATTTTTCGGGTCGTGACTTGAGCGTCCCTGATGAACCACTTCTCCGCGCAAGGCCAGATATTTACTCAGCTGGGCACAAGCAGCAACCTTGTCGAAGTTGTTCCATTGCCACTGATCGGTGACATCAAACTGCAAAAACTCCAGACTCAGTTGTCGCACTTTGGTGGCGTCAGGGTTATGTAGTCGATTGATGGCGTCGGTGAATTTTTTCTGGATATAGTCGCCGGCAAAACTGCCTTTAAGCGCGGCCAGCTTTTGAAACATTTGTGCTATGAGCCAGCCTTCAATAAAGGTTTCCCAGGCAGTTAACGTCATCACCAAAGCGGCGCGTTTCAGCACTTCATTGGCTTGTTGCTCGGGTTTGGAGAGTTTGTCGAATAGCTCAAGCAGCCGTTCTGCATCAGCAATGGCCGTGTCAAAAATAGCAGTGGGGTTTTCCGGTGCGGCAGGGGTTGCCGTTGCAGTCTGAACCATCCATGTCCTCCTGATTGACTTGCGGGCTGCGCTGTTGGCGGCTGTCCTTGTCACAATTTATCCAAATTAAAGCAGCCAACCACAACTGACAAGGTTTTTTTAGGTACAACTAAAGCGGAGATTCGCTGGTCGTTGATTTGTCTGCAGGGCTGGCATTGTTAGCTGCTTTTTCTACCACGCGGAAACGCCGGAAGGCGATGTATTTTGGAAAGGCAAAGCGCAAAACGTACTTATGCTGTGCTGATTGGCCGCAGTGCCCGACCAGAATAAAATCGGCACCGGACAAATCAGCGGCTTCACTTATTTTGAAATAGGACAACAGTTCGGTTTTCAGCTCGTCTTCGATAATAATGCTGGGTTCGTTTTGGTAGTTACCCATATTGAGCCACAGGGCTTCGTCGCGTTCGTTAACGTTGTGGATCCGGCCCCAGAATATCCTCAGTTCACCGACATCGCCCGGTGTTATCTGGCTGACATTAACCAGCAGATCCTGCAAAGTACCGGATAATATTTCACGGCCAGAGTCGGCGAGGATGCGGATGGTCTGGCCCTGGGTGGCAAAAGCAGGATTTCTGCACAGATGCGACAACAATTGCCGCAGTGATTTATTCACTGGAAATTCGGCTGGCCCCAGTACCTTTTGTACTTTGGGTTGATGCCAGTCATCCGGGGGTAGATAATCCGCTGCTTGTTCTGTGACAAACACCGAACGGTTGCTGCTTTTATCCAAATCAACACGAAAGTCGTGTGGGTCTGCAGCGGGTTCTGCCAGTTCTTCAGCCACCAGCATCACCGATGAGGCGTTACAACCTTCAGCGTGGTGAGCCGCGAAAAAAGCGGCTCTTTCATGATCTTTATAAACTGAAGCGCGGACAAACCAGCTCTTGGCCTGACATTCGATACAGACCAGCTGCCCCCGGTAGAGGTCAGGCTCCGTTTGATAGCGGGCGACAGTACAGTCAGTGTTGTCGGCGGTAAATCGGGCTTTTTGCAATCCTTGCCTCAGCGCACATCAGTATATGTAACTTATCTTTAACCAATTTTCCTGTTATTTGTCCAGTGTTATTGGTATGTGCTGCTGTGTTTGAGCAACACAGCAAAGTTGCGATTGCATATCGTAGCCTATAAAGCTACATTCGTAGCAAATAAAGCTTCATTTCTGCAAAGGTAAACCATGAATGCGCTGGCCGAATTACTTTTTAGCAAATACCGTCGTCAGGTGTTGATGTTACTACTGCAGCAACCTGAGCAGGCTTACCACGTGCGCGAGATCGCGCGTTTAACCGGTACGCAGCCCGGTACTTTGCACAAGGAACTGAGCAAGCTGGCTGATGCCGGTATTTTAAACCGGCGCGAGCAGGGTAATCAGTTGTGGTATCAGGCGAACCCGCAGTGTCCCATCTTTAATGAACTGTCCGGTATTCTGCGCAAAACCAGTGATTTAACCGACCAGCTACGACAGGTGTTGTTGCCGGCGGCGGCACAGTTAAAGTGTGTGGCTGTATTTGGTTCTGTGGCCAGTGGTAAAGCCAATCCGCACAGTGATATTGATCTGTTGTTGATTGGAACTCTGAGCTTTGCCGGGGCGGTACAACTGCTCTATCCGCTGCAACAGCAGCTTGGCCGCGACATTAATCCGCAAGTATATTCAGAGTCTGAATGGATGCAGGCACTGGCGGCTAACTCAGGTTTTATCCGGGAGTTGCTGCAGAGCCCGTTATTGATGGTGCAAGGAGACAAGGATGACCTTAGACAACCTGATCGGCACGACGCTGGAGCGGATTAGCCCAGACCCTGTGCAGATTGCCCGGTTAATGCAGGCCGCAGCGCGCAATATCCAGGATGCAGAGCTGCCGGCCTTAAGTAACGAAAATCGCTTTGATGTTGCCTACAAAGCCATTATGCAACTGGCCAACGCGTCACTGCAGCAGGCAGGTTTTCGTACCCTGACCAGTAAACCCGGCCACCATCAGACAATGCTGCAATCGCTGGTAAAAACGGTGGGGATCAGCACAGACCGCTTGATCGTGCTGGATGCCCTGCGAAAACAACGCAACATAACCGACTATTCCGGCGATTTGGTCACAGCTGCAGCAGTTGCGGAATGCTTGCTGCAGGCCAAAGAATTGCTACAAATAGTCGGGCAATGGCTGCACAGCCAGCAGGGCTCGTCATGAGATTTCACTGAACATTGAAACCGGGTCCGTTGCTTTGACTCAGTGCCGTAAAACAAACTGATCGCTTGCTAAGCTTTGGCGGGCAAAAGCGCTGATAGCGGTTTGGTCCTGGTAAGCAATGGTCGGTAAACCCGCATTGGCAAAATTATGCTGCACTTCGGCAAAGGCCTCGCGCAGCTTAGTTGGCGCTGTGGCGTCGGGGCCTTGCAACGGCAACAGAATATTGGTTTTTTTCAGGATTTGCTGGTCGGTATAACGCGTCAGCCGACCCAGCCAGCTATTGGCGTGGTCCAGTACTTTGATGGCCGTTTTCTGGCCAAAAGCTAATGGGCGGATCACAAAGTAGTCGTTGGTATGGGCAACCAGCGGGAAGGTAATTTCATCAAAACGATCGGCCAGTTTGCGCTCTTTAAAATGCTGCATGTTTTCTGCTTTCAGTTGCGCTTTGATGGCGCGGGTCATCAGTTGCTCCTGATACTCTTCGGTTAGAAAAGTCCGGTGGATCAACTGCTCAAACAGTTGATCTGCCACTGCTGCCGGCTTTTTATCAACTAGCATGGTGCGCAGTTCTGAGTAGCGCAAAAGGCTTTCGCGCGGCCGCACTACTTCTTGCAGTAATGCCGCGACTTCAGCAGCAGGGCGGCCGGCGGCATAATCCTGTACCCGTTTCAGTTCTTGTTGTACGGTCTGGATGGCGGTTTTATATAAAGCGCCTTTGACGTCCTGAAAAAAGTCAGTGACGCGGGCAAAGCGATTGGGAGCGAGGCGGAATTCAACATGGCCCTGTTCCGGTGCGCACAGCACGATGCCAACATTGGCGAACTCGCCCGTTTCGGCATGCGGTAAAAACCGGACTATTGCGTACTGATATAAGGTTTTCATACCAGAGCCTCCCAAAAACCATCTGTTTTGAACATTTCCAACGTGGCGAAGATGTGCGCCAAGTACCCAGGTTCAGCGACAAGCCAATCTTCGGGCAGACGGGCAGCATACTGCGCGAGCCCCTTTAGTGCAATCTCGAGCCTTGGACTGTAATAATCACGCCAAAGCTGGTCTTGCTGATCAGTAAACCAATGTTGATAAGCAAGGTGGAGCCGGGCGTTATGTCCGAAATGATACGCCGGGTCAAAGGCCAGATTATGGTCCAACACCACAAATTCAGCTGTAGCAGCAGCGTAGAACAAATTTGGGTTGCCGCCGGAAAGCTCCAGGGTGCGGTCTTCGTTTTTTATCCAGTAGTCAAATAAAAACAAGTCTTTGGCAAACTGAGCGGGCAGTTGCTGCTGTAGAGATGGCGTCAACTCCTGCAAATAGCGCACTTGTTTTGAGGCAAAAACGACATTGTCGCCAGCCCCCAGAGTCTGTCGCGCCGTTGGGTGGTATTTCATCAGTTGTGGTGGAAGCCAGGCGAATCGGTAAGTAGGCACGTTAAAACCGCAGGCTTTGGCCAAAAATGCACAGACAGCTTCATTGATCAGGCCTTTGGCACCTGCCTGAGCACCTTTGACATAATACAGCTGCTGATCTGACAGCCGGCATAACCAGGGTTCAGTACGACCATTGGCTGCTTTTTCCTGCAGTTCTTCCACTTCTAACAAAAGGATTCCCCGGCGAACGCGCTGGTCGATTGATAAATTTAAGTTAATAGATGAAGTGAAAATCGACAAGCGTTTTGCAATGGTTGCAGGCTTTGTTTGGTACTTAGATTTGCCATGATCTTGTAACCTGACAAGTAGCCTGCGCAATTGTGCTGAGTTATGCTCGGCTTCACCCTGCTTTTTATCAGCCTATTTCATGAGGACTTGTTATGCCGCTGGATCTCAGCCCATTGCGGAAAGCCATCAATAGTTTGCACCAAGGCTGGCAACGTTATCAGGGGCAAATCCACGACCCTTTATTGCGAGATGGTTTGATGCACCGGTTGGAAACGACCTATGAAATCAGCCACAAAATGCTGAAACGTTTTCTGGAGCAAACGGCAGCCAATCCTGAACTGTTTGATGCGATGTCTTTTGCCGATTTGATTCGTAGCGGCAATGAAAAAGGGCTGTTGCTGGGAGACTGGCCGGCGTGGCGTTTGTATCGTGATATGCGCAGCAAAACCAGTCACACTTATGATGAAGATGTTGCGCTGCAAGTGGTCGCGGGCATTCCGGCATTTTTGCATGAAGCGGAATACCTGGCGGCGCAGTTACAACAACGGGCGCAGCATGACTAAAGCGGTGATTAAGCCGGAAGACGAGCCGGCAATGGCCCCATCCGCCATGCCGCCATGCCGCCGGCTGGCTTGCAGCTCAGCGCCGGGCAGTGGCTACAGGTACATGGTATTTTGCAGCGCCTGCTGGCCGGGTATCCGGTCTGGGCTTTTGGCAGCAGGGCAGAAGGCCGCAGCAAAGCCTATTCAGATCTGGATTTGGTGATCGTAAGTACCGCGCCGTTGCTATTGGCTTTACTGGCAGAAGTCGCAGAGGCGTTTAGTGAATCTGATTTGCCCTAGAGAGTCGATTTGGTGGACTGGGCTACGACGTCGGAGGCGTTCCGGCAACGGATTTTGGCCTGCAAAGTAGAGTTGCAATAGTAACTGGCGTTGGGTTGAATCTGTAACGCTGGATGCAGAAAGCTGTTTGATTCAGTAGGAAAAAGCGCCGGTATCGCTTTTCATCGCTAGCCGGCGCTGTTGTTTACAACTAAGTTGGAGCTGTGCTTACGGCTGGGCTTGCCGTAACTCCCGCCGCACCAGCTCTGCCCCCGCCTGCAATGCCTGCAACTTGCCTCTGGCTACTTCACGTGGCAGCGGGGCCATGCCGCAATTCGTGCAGGGGTATAACTTGTCGGCGTCGACATACTTAAGGGCCTGGCGCAAAGTCGCCGCCACTTCTTCTGGCGTTTCAATCGCATGATTTGCCACATCAATAGCGCCGACCATCACTTTTTTACCGCGCAGCAGCTCAAGCAATTCCAGCGGCACCCGGGAGTTGTGGCATTCCAGCGAGACGATATCGATATTGGATTGCTGCAATTTCGGGAAAATCGCTTCGTATTGGCGCCAC
Organism: uncultured Rheinheimera sp.; assembly: GCA_966252055.1. GTDB lineage: Bacteria > Pseudomonadota > Gammaproteobacteria > Enterobacterales > Alteromonadaceae > Pararheinheimera. The sequence continues at coordinate 10,015 of CBINNO010000140.1, forward strand.
TCGCTGCCTAAAGTTTTTTTCCAGTCGG
>CBINNO010000141.1:0-9990 GCA_966252055.1 uncultured Rheinheimera sp.
AGTCGTACAAGGTGTCGACTGTGGCGCTTAGCTTGTCCAAACGCTCGCTGGACCCTTGCCGTTGCAGCGCTTTGATTTGCAGCTTGAGGCCGGTCGCCACCTGACCCAGTTCGTCGTGCAGTTCGTTCGACAGGACCTTTCGCTCGTATTCCAGTGCCGTGGAGAATTTTTCCGAAAGTTGTTGGTTGCGTTGGGCCAATTCGCTCTGTTGCTGTGCTTGTTGCCGCAGGTGGCGGGTCAGACTTTGCTGCGTTGACATCAAGGCACCGAACAGCAGGATGGCGATGTTGAGCAGCAACACGAATGCCTGTAACTGCTGCATGGTCAGGGTGCCGGACTGGCCATACAAGGTCAAAGCAGTGGCAAAGTTGATCGTGGCTAAGGCAGTCACGGCGCCGGCCCAGCCGGTGAAAAAACACAGCATCGCGGCAGGAAACAGGCTTAACGATAACAGCAGGTAAAGCGCATCCGGTTCAGCCCGGAACAAAAAGAAAGCCAATAACAGCAGCAGTAATGGGCTTGCCGCTCGCCAGCTGGCTGCCGGCATTTGCCGCTTCTGATGACGTTGTTGCCAAAGCTGCCATAGCCCAAGCAACGGCAGTCCCAGCAGAAAAATGCCAATCTGATTGCCGCACAGAAAGGCCCACCACATTGACAGTTTTTGTGCCGCCGGAATGTGCTGATAGAAGGGGGTGAAGCCGACCAGTGCCGTTGCGCTCACGAACGATTCCCATAACATCAGCGTCAGCAGCAATAACACATACTTTGTTTTGTGCAACTGGATGACAGGCCAGTGGTGCCTGAACCAGCAAGCGGCGACCAATATCAGGCCTTGCTTGGTGCCAGCTCTCATCACTGCGCTCCAGATCTCGGGCAGGGCATTGCCATAACCGACGGTGATACTGCGCTGGCAAAAAAACTCGGTGACAATCATGGTCGGCCAATAACGCCACGGCACTATGAGTAAAATGGCAAGGCGCAGGCCCGCTGGCATATACCAGGTCGACCAGCCCTGGTGCGTAAAGAAGTTGCGGGACAAAAAGTAGAAACACAAAAAGGCACTGCCATACAGCAGCACCACAGCCAGATGCCGCAGCGCCAGTTCAGCGGCGTTGTCGGTGCGGAAAAATTCCTTTTTGTATAGTTCCCACATTTGTTAAAGTCTTGTCAGTTGGTTCCAAGGATGAGCGTGACGCATGCCCCGGTCCGTATTAGTTGTTGATGATCATCCTATTGTGCGGGATGGGTTCTGTCATCTGTTTGATTCAATTGGCGATTATCAATGCATCGCGCAAGCAGGGGATGGCAAAGAAGCGCTGAATCAGGCCAGTCTGCAGCTGTTTGACCTCATTTTGCTGGACCACTCTTTGCCAGATCTCAAAGGCCCGGAGCTTATCAGGGCGCTCAAGCCCAGTCAGGGGCAAGCCTACTTTGTGATGGTGTCGATTTACGACAACAACCCTTATGTGCAACAGGCCGAGGCAGCGGGTGCGCATGCTTACCTGTCAAAACGCACCGCGGCCGATGAATTGCCACTGGCGCTGGAGCGCATCGCCCAGGGCGAATTTTTCTTAAGCAGTGACGTGGCCCGTAATCTCAAGCAACGCGAGCGGGCCCGGAAACAAGCAGGGCTCGACAAGCTGACCAGCCGTGAACAGCAAGTCTTCAGCCTGCTTGCACGGGGTTATTGTGTCAAAACTGCTGCCCGCGAACTCGATTTAAACGACAAGACTGTCCATAGCCACCGCGCTAACATCTGCCAAAAGCTGGGTGTGCAGAGCGACTACCAGTTGCTGCAGCTGGCGCTGAAGTTTGGCTTGCTGGAACTCAGTGCGCTGACTGACTAAACCGCCTTATTGTTCATCATCCTCAACCGGCATCTCTCAGAATAATTCTGACGTCAGCTGCGATTTATTCCGGCTTTTCCAGCCAGCGGTGCTTTTAGGCTGCATGCATCTGTTTGCAAGCAAAGATGTAGGCCATGGTCGACCAAATTATTCAGCAAATTCATGCGCTTGAAAGCCAGTATCAGCATGATGCAACCGTTATTCAGGCGTTGGAAGGGAAGCTGGAAACTTTGGCGGGGGGCCCTTCGCTCTACAATCTGAACTTCCTGCTGTATCGCAATCACTTTCGCACTAAACATGCAGCCAGGCTGAAAGTGCAGCGCCCGCGTATTTTATTGGGGCCGATTAACTATGATGTTTATCCGAATTTTCAGAGTATTGGTTTGCTGATTTATGCCGACGTGGTGTCATTGTCGCTGCCGCAGTTAGTACAAGGGCGGGCAGACCGCCTGGCTTTTGATATTGCCGATGATGACCTGTCAGCAGCTCTCCAGCGTTTACCCGCAGGCTTTGTTCCGGATTATTATTTTGACCCGCAAGCCTGTGGGGCCAGTATTGCGCCTAAAGGGCTGGAATTGTTGCCATTTCCGTCCGTCGCTGGCATTTGCCACACCTTTCGTGGCATGCACTGTGAATATCTGGCGAAACTGTTTGATGTGGTGGCGCCAGTGTCAGCCGCTTTTGTGCCGCTTTATCAGTCGTTTATGGCGGACAAAACCGTACTCGACCTGCCATTTGGTGCGAACTGGGGCTCGTTTCATTATTCGACAGGGCAGTACAACATTGCCAAAGATATTGATTTGATTGTGAGTTTTGGCGAGAGCTCCAGCGCTGAATATGGCGGCTGGCGTGATGTCGCTATTCAGTTGGCGCGTGGGTTTGCAGAGCAGTATGCCCACCAATACAAAGTGGTTTTTGTCAGCGGCGCCTCGCATCAGGAATACTGCCAGTTGCTGGCGCGCAGTAAAATTGGCCTCAATGTTGTTGGTTTTAACGGGCCTTATAACTACCGAAGCTGTGAGCTGATGAACCATCAGGTGGCGTTGTTGCAGCTTGATGTGGATTTTGGCTTGCCCCAGATGCAAATGGCCGACTACTTCGTGCCGGGGCAAGAGTATATCGGTTGTGATGTCGGTAACTTTGCGCAAACGCTGCTGAGTTATCTGCAGCAGCCTGCCGTGATCACCAAAATTGCAGCCGCTGGCCAGGCCCGGCTGGCGCGGGAATATTCGTATGAGGCTATTCAGCGTCAGCTGGGCTCTGCCGTCGGCACATTGGATTTTTCCGCGTTGACTGTGGCAAGGCAGGATGCTGCTTCGCAGCGCCAATGCCGGCTGGCCATGCTGGCGACTGCACCGCAAGGCCATACGCTGAAACACCAGATCTTTGCCCGCGAGGTGGTTGAGGGTTTTGATGCGTCAAACCCGACATGTATCCGACAGCTGATCATTGCACTGCCCCTGTTAAAGCAGGACTTGCAGCGCCCTTTGCTGGCGCAATCGCCGCATCCTTTGTTAAGGCAGCTGGCCGGCCTGCCTCTGCTGGAAGGCATCGAGACATTAAGCATGCAGCTGCCGCAGCATGCGCGGGTGTTAAGTGACGAATGGACGCTGATTTGCTGGCATGCAAGTAGTGGTTATCGCAACATCGATGACCTGCAAAGCTTGCTGTTTATCCTCATCCAGTCACCGCCTGAAGCTGAGCAGTTCCCGGATTATCACAAAGCCCCTTTTCCGTTTTTATTCAGCGACAGTGACCCTGATGCAGAAGAGGCCAGAAAACAATTGCTTGATATGCCTTATTGTCTGGCCGGCAGTGACCGCCTGGCGCAAAAAATGCGGCAGCGCGATTTTATGCTGTGGTGGTGTCAGCGCTTACTGGACGCGGCAACGCCGGCCTGATTCACTCAGAATGCACTTTAACAATGGTTAAAGTGCATTCTGATGGACAGACAAACGTCAGGTCACTTCCATGGCGCCAGTTTCAGCTGTTCAGCCTGATTACTTCGTGAGCCATCCTGTTGACTCCGTTTAATTGGGGAGCCGTCCCAGTCAAAGGTTTGCAGGCTAAGCGCTTCTGCTGTGGGATCTACGTCGATACGGCAGAAGTTGTCATCCTGAGTAAAACCCCAGGCTTTGTAGTGCAAAGTGCCAAGACCATTACCGATATCAAAACCATCCTCAGTCCTCTGATCACGCGAGTCATGCACATAGCCGGCCGGGTCACCGTCTGCGAAAGAAAATGGCCAGTAAAATGCGGAGGAAACTATGGAGAAAGCGACGAGATCTTCGTATGGGCTTTCAAATTCGAGTTTTGCTACACAAGAGCAGTGGATATCGCCTGAGAGAAATATCACGTTCTGCACCCGGTGCTCCAAGATTGTTTTTAAAATCTGCCTTCTGGTATTTGGAAAACACGGCCAGGAATCGTCTTTCTCCTTGTGCTTGTCACTATGTAGCGTATCCACAAATAATGTAATGTTGGTAGAGAACTGGATAGGTGATGGACGCCTTGATGAAGCAGCATCGGCCAAGACAGCGCGGCAAAGTCTGCTGTATAAAGTACGGTCAGACTGGCAGAATAAAACAGTCATTCACAAACCCTCTCTGCCAGGCTGACCAATGACCACACGCAAAACGTCTGGAACATCTTCTGAATGCGCGCCAACTTGAAAAGGTATGGCTATGAGCCGTAGCCATCAGTTCGGGTCATCACTGCTCATGGACATTGACGACGATTCGTCCCCGCACTTTGCCGTCGATTAAGCGTTGTGCAGTTTCACAAACCGCAGATAACGGGATTTCGCTGGCGACAGCGTCGAGGGTGTTTGCATCTAACAATTCAGCCAATCTTGCCCAGGCCTCTATCCGGTCTTGTAATGGGCGCATCACACTGTCTATGCCGGCCAGAGTGATGCCTCGTAAGATAAAGGGCGCCACTGTCGCGGGGAAATCCATGCCCTGCGCTAAGCCGCAAGCGGTCACGATGCCGCCGTACCTGGTGCTGGCACAGGCATTGACCAGGGTATGGCTGCCGACTGAATCAATCACGCCCGCCCAACGTTCTTTCGCCAGTGGCCGGCCCGGTTCGGACAGCAACTGCCGATCGATAATCTCGTGGGCACCCAATGCCTTCAAATAGCCGGCTTCTTCAACCCGGCCAGTGGCGGCTACCACTGTGTAGCCGAGTTTTGCCAGCAGCGCGATAGCGTAGCTGCCGACGCCACCATTGGCACCAGTCACCAGGATTTCGCCAGCAGCTGGCGTGACACCATGCTTTTCTAACGCCATCACAGATAACATGGCGGTATAACCAGCGGTGCCAATCGCCATGGCTTGCCGGGCAGACAGGGCTTGGGGAATGGCAATCAGCCACTCACTGGATAGCCTGGCCTGTTGCGCCAGGCCTCCACAGTGCACTTCGCCAACACCAAAGCCGTTTAATAGCACCTGATCACCGGTTTTAAACTTACCCGAGGTGCAGCTCAACACGCTGCCTGCCAAATCAATGCCTGGGATCATCGGGAATTTGCGCACGACGGGCGATTTACCGGTAATGGCCAGCGCATCTTTATAATTCAGCGTGCTGTACGCCACGCGGATTAAGGTGTCGCCGTCCATCAGCACTGAGTCGTCCAGGTCCTTTACTGTGGCGGTGTAAGTTTGTGGGTCTTTTTCAATCAATACGCCTTTAAACATGGTGTCTCCTAAATAGACCAGTCGTCTATTAACTGGTAAAAAAATTACCCGGCGAAGCGCTGAGTAAAAAGTTCTACGTACTTATCCAGAGGCCTGGTGCTTTGCTCCAGCCGGGCACGGCTGACGGCGCCTTCCCAGCCAATCCAGAAAAACTCAGCCAGCGCATCGCAGTCGGCATTCACGGCAAGCTCACCGGCTGATTGCGCTTCACGCAGGCAGTTAGCCACACGGTGCTGCCAGCTTTGGAAGGTGGCAATCAACACGGGCCGGAAGCTCTCTGGCAGCAAGTCCACTTCCTGACCTAAGTTACCGACCAAACACCCGCGTTTGAAGTGATGGCGGGCTATGCCTTGTTTGGCGTCGTCAACAAAATTGCGAATGCGTTGCATGGGGGGGAAGCCGGTGTTCAACAAGTGGCTATCGAGTTTGTGGGCAAAGTAGTTGGCGTAGCTGGTCAGTACCGCATGGCCAAAGGTTTCTTTGCTTTGAAAGTAAAAATAAAACGAGCCCTTGGGGACGCCCACTTTTTTCAGGATCTGGTCCAAACCCGACGCGGTAAAGCCTAGTTCAGTTAAATGCGCAAGCCCGCTTCTGATCAGCTCAGCGCGGATATCACGGTTCTGTGCCGCCGATTTTGGTGGCCTGCCTCTGCGAGGAGTTGGATTCAATGTGCTCATGCTACATTTATAGACCAGTCGTCTATAAATTAAAATTAGACCAAGGTCGAAGCCCAAAGCCGCAGCATACGGCAAGGGCTTGGGCCTTATTCGGTTATTGCAAAAAGCGCTCGGACAGCCGATCACCAAACAACATAATGGCAAGTCCGGCCAGCATCACCAGAGTTCCCCCCAGCTTAAGCAGAGAAACCGGGCGCACAGTCGCACCCAGCAGACCAAAATGGTCAATAACCTGAGATGAAAGCAGCTGTCCGACGATGGCGAGCCCAGGCAGTGCCGAAAAACCAATTTTTGGTGCGAGCACAACATAACTGAACAGTGCCCCTGCACCAATCAGACCGCCAGCAAGACTCCACAGCGGCTGCGAAGGAATGGCCGCCAGCGAGCTGACTAATCCGCCGCGCAGCAGCGAGAAAATGGCCAGGCTCAATGCCCCGGCAGCAAAGGAAAACAAGGCGGCTGTGACCGGATCTCCGCCAAGCCCGCGCGCTTCGTTACTGATTCAACCATTTACGAAAGGCCGCGGTGCGGGTTTTGCTGCTCAGCAGCGGTTCGCTTTCGCAGCGCAGCTGCACGGCCAGCGACTCTTTGTTGTAGGGCTCGACTTTGACGATGCTGTTGATGTGGATGAGGTCGCTGCGGTTGAGGCGAAAGAACAGGCTGGGGTCGAGTTGTGCTTCGACTTCACCCAGATGGTGTTCGGTCAGGACATGCACCTGATGCTGGTGGTCGGTGGCCAGCAGCACGCCATTGACGGCGCGGATCAGCAGAATGTCCTGCACCGGCAAAATCGCCAGGCTTTGGCCTTTGCGCAGTAAAAAGCGTTTTTTGTAAGCCGGTTCGTTGGCCGGGACGGGGTGGGCTGCGTTGGCGTTGAGTGCCGGTGCTTGCTGCATTTTTTGTTTCAGCTGGGCGAAATTGAGCATGGCTTCGGCAAAGCGATGATATGAAAAGGGTTTTAGCAGATAGTCGACCGCCTGATGCTGAAAAACCTGCATCCAGTACTGGTCATAAGCGGTGGTGAACAGCACAGGGCAAGGCAAATCCAGTTGCTCCAACGCGCTGAACACCTGGCCGTCGGTCAGTTCCACATCGGCAAAAATCAAATCCAGTGCTTGCGGCGTCTGAAAAAACGCCAGCACCTGCGCGACACTGCCAAGCTGCGCCACCACTTCGGCCGCCGGCTGCTGGCGTTTTAAATAGCCAATCAGCTTTTCTGCCGCCAGCTGTTCATCTTCAATAATCAGCACTTTCATCAGGTATCTCTTTGAGGGTGGCCGGCGCCAAGCAGCGGCACCCGCACGGTAAAGGGGTCGTGCGCGCTTAACTCCACCGGCTGGCCGACAATCGCCAGACATCGCCTGGTTAAATTGTGCAGGCCCTGGCCGGTGCCGGGCTGGGCGAAAGCTTTGGGCCGAAGCGCATGCCAGACCACCAGTTGCTGTTGTTCTATTTCGATATGGATCACCAGCGGCGTGGCCGTCGAGGCACTGTTGTGTTTGACGGCATTTTCCAGCAACAGCTGCAGCGTGCAGGGCACCAGCTGATAACGGGCCGCTTCGGCCGCGCTGATGTGGTGCTGCAACTGAAAACTCTGCACAAAGCGCTGGTTCAGCAGCGCCAGATAGCGGCTGGCAAAGTTCAGCTCGTCCTGCAGACTGACCAGCGTCTGGCTGCCTTGTTGCAACTGATAACGGTAAATGTCGGCAAAATCGTCGAGGAATTGTTCGGCCTGATCGGCGTCTTTGTGAATAAGCACCGACAACACATTGAGATTGTTAAACAAAAAATGCGGGTCCAGCTGTTGTTGCAACAGCTGCAATTGGTATTGCTGGTTGTCTTGCTGCGCCTGCAGCAACGCCAGCTGCTGCTGTTGCTGCTGTTTGAGTGTCCGCCATAACAAATCGGCGCCGGCCACCAGGCTGTGCACCAGCAGATACATCAGGCCCACCCGCAGATATTGCTGCAGCAACAGCGGGTGGCCGCTGGCGACGTCAATCAGCAGCTGCAGGCCGGTCATCAGGCTGACAAACAGCAGCAGGCTCAGGCCAAAACTTTGTGCGTTCTTTGCCAATAAAGAGGCCGGCTGCGTGCGCTGCGCATGCACAGGCAGCCAGTGCAGCCAGTCGCTGGCACGCCGGCTTAACCACAACGACAGCGCCGCCTGCAGGGTCAGCCACAATGGCGCATCGGCATGGAACTGCAGCGGTTGCCCCGGCGCGGTTTGCAGCAGCGCCAGGTACAACATCAGGCCACAGGAAAACAGCAACAGGGCTGCCAGGGTTTTCAGCTTTTTGATCATGCTGCCGGCGCTGCTTCAGGTAAGCGCAACAGTTCGCTGCCGTCGGCGGCATAAAACACCAGCTGAGGCTTGCCGTCGGTATCTACTGCCATTTCAATTCGCTTTTTGCCTTGTGGATCATTTAGTTGCAACATCGCTTTTTGGTTTAATGTGCCATAAAAAGCGCGGCGGTGACCATGAATATCTGGCTGTTGCTGCTCAAGTTGTTTAATTTTGGCGCTGGCTGCTGCGTCGCCTTGTTCGGCAGCCAGCATCAGCGCCATATACTGATCAATCGGATAAGCCGGCCGGTCGACGATATTCAGGCCGCTGATCAGCATGTTGTCCTGTTCGACATGCTGCAGCGCCACGCTCTGGTCCTGGTTGTAACGGTCAAACGACAGGTGCAGACCGTGTTCCACTTTGCCGTTTTTCAGCGCGCCGCGAAACACCAGGCCGCCGTTTTCGGTGCCTTCGTCGTTGTAGAAAATCATCCCCGGCCGTGGGCCCGGGTCAAAAAACTCTTTGCCTTCTTTGATGGCTTTGGGCGCATGGCTGGTGTTGGCAAGCACCAGCCGCGGCTGGCCGCTCGGTTCCATCACATTGATGCGTTGCACATTGAGCTCACGCACCGTCGTGCTGTCAGCTTCCAGCCACTGGGTTTTGACTGTCAATGCGGCAAGCGCAGTGATCAGCGCCAGATTCAGCGTGGTTTGATTGAAGATTTTGCGGATGGTTGTGCGCTTGGTCGTGTTGTTATTCGTGCTATTGGTCATGCTCTTGTTCATGCTTTTGTTCATGGTACAGCGCTCCGTCTGAGGTTGATGCGCTGAGTCTGCGTCAGGCTGGCGCGCGGCAAAACGGCAATCCAGTCAGCAGCAGAAAATGGCCGTCAGGCGGTGGAAAAATCGATTTGATAGCGGGGCTGGCGCTGGCAGTTACTGCGATCAGGTGGGTATTGCCTGAAGTTTCACAAGAAGCGGCACAGCAGGCTGCTGTTCAGGCCCGGTGTTTGCGCTCATGACTGGGTTTTGACGGGCTGGGTTTTGGGTGGCTGGGCGGCGGCTGGCTGGTCGCTGAGCTCCGTCAGACTGACCTCAGCCGCCTCACAGCAAGGTGGCTGAGGGGCCGCGGCTAACCCGGCAGGTACTGCAACCCCCAGACAACATTCCGAATACAGAAAACCAAGCAAGGCTTCGACAGTGCCAAACTGCAGACAACAATAAAGAGTTCGTCCTTCCCGCCGTTGTTCCATCAGACCGACTTTGCTCATCCGGCTTAAATGATGTGACAAGGTTGAATGCGGAATATCCAGCACCTGCTGGATGTCGCCGACCGGCACCCCCTGGCGACCGGCTCTGACCAGCACTCTGAAGATCCCCAGTCGGGTTGGATGCCCCAGTTCTGCCAACTGTGCGGCGGCTTCGTTTAATTGTGCGCTGGTGTCCATCTCCGCTCCCCATGAACAAGTATCGCCGGCAGTTTAC